>JAVJPA010000296.1:0-1573 GCA_040216495.1 Amphiplicatus sp.
TAGGCCCGGACATTTCCGGGCGAACGGTTTTTGGCGCGCCCGTTTCTTCGTCACTTGCGCTCCCCTTTTTGGCTTTTCTAGCTTCGGCGCTCGTCACATAGCCCTCGTGAAAGGTCACGGTCCCGTCATGGCGGATTTCGATGAAAACGCGTCCTCCCTTCGCGCGGGGGCGCTTTTCGTAATCCCATGAGTGGAAGAACGCGCCTCGCTCCAAGACGGTCACGTCGCGCCAGCCCTTTTCGCGGTATTCGTCCATGCGCTCAGCGACGGCCCGGGACTGCGCTTCCCAGAACTGGTCTGCGGAGGCGAAGACCCCGAAATCGCCGAACAGGTCGGCGGCGATCTCGCCTTCATAAGCGGCCAGATCGAACAGCGCCTTGTCGGTCGTGATCGCGGCGCCGCCCGCAACCCATGCCCGGCACTGGCGGCCCATGGGGGCATGGTTCTCATCGTCACGGAAGAGCCGCAACCATTCTTCCTGCTGCGCCTTCGTGGCGAGCGTCAACGCGCGGATGGTCGATGCGTCGATCTCCTCCGCCGCATAAAGTTTGCGAACGCCCTCGTTCAAGCTCGCGAGCGCCAAGATGCGCTTCACGTCGCGCTCATCGACGCCGAAATAATCGGCGATTTCGGGAACGGAGCGGCCTTTCTTGGCAAGGCGCGCGAAGGCTTCATATTGCTGCATTTCGGTCGGAGGCTCGACGCCGACATTCTCGATGATCGAGGCTTCGACGGCGGCGGCGTCATCACCCGGCGCCATGATGACGCAAGGCGCTTCTTGGCGCTTTCCCGTCTCTTTCTCCTTGCGGCGCAACGCGAAGAGGCGCCGCCGTCCGGCGACGACGCCCCACCCCTCGCCTTCGCGGCGGACAGCCAAGGGCTTCAGGATGCCGGATTTGAAAACGGAAGGGTAGATGTCGTCGGTATTGGGCGGCTTTCGCCCGTGGCGCATATTGAGTTTCGAGACGTGCATCTCGTCGATGGGAAGATATTTCAACGGGTAGCGGCTCATGGATTGCCTCCTTTTGCGTGGTTGGTGAAGTTGAGAAGGCGCGCTGCGTCAGCCGCGCGCCTCTGTCAGCCGATGTCCGGCGCAAAGCCGCGCGAGTGCGGCGCGGGCGGCGTCGAGGGCTTCGGGCAAAAGTTCGCTCGCGACTTCCGCGAGATAGGAATTATCGGAACCCGGATAATTCGCCTCGACGCCCCACAGGCTCGCGGCGTGCTCAGCTAGGGTTACGCCCTCGCGCGAGACGGAAAGAACGACGCCGCAATAGAACCATTCGTCATTGCGCCATGCGGCCATAATTGCTTCGGCTTCGGCTCGCGCCTCGGCGAGACGCTGGCGCCAGTTGGGGCCGGGGCCGATGAAACCGGGTTCGCCGATATATTGCGAGGGCCAGACGCCGTCCTGGCGCTTATCGGGCGCGTCCGCGCAGTCGTCGCGGACGATGCGCGCGGCGATCTCGAAGCCGCCCGCTTCGCAAGCGATGCTGTCGCCTTCGCAAACAAAGCTGTCGAATTTTTCGGTGAACGTCATGGCGATCACCGCGACCAGAAGATGTGGACTTGTTCA
>JAVJPA010000297.1:0-9127 GCA_040216495.1 Amphiplicatus sp.
GCCGCCTCCATCGCGCCGCGCCCGACGCTTTCGAACGCCGCCTGCAACGGCTGCACCATAAACGGCAGCGAGTAGACGATCGACGCGACGACGAGGCCCGCGAAGGAAAAGGTGAGCGTGTCGCCGGTCGCGCGGACCCAGAACGCGCCGAGCGGCGCGTTGGGGCTCATGGCGATCAGGAGATAGAACCCGATCACCGTCGGCGGCAGCACCAGCGGCAGCGCCGTCACCGCTTCGATGACCGGCTTGAAGCGCGACCGCGTCGTCGCCAGCCACCAGGCGAGCGGCGTCCCGATGACGACCAGCGCGGCGGTCGTCGCCAGCGCGAGCTGGAGGGTGAGGATAATGGGGCCGGCGTCGGGGAAGGTCATGAGAGCATTGGCGGTTGATGCGCCCTCTTTCCTCCCCCGCTTGCGGGGGAGGTGTCAGCGAAGCTGACGGAGGAGGTTTGCTTCAGATGTATTGAGCGCGGCGACCCCCTCCGGCCCTGCGGGCCACCTCCCCCGTAAACGGGGGAGGAAAGAATGGCGCCGGGATGAGCGGAGAGAAACTTACGGCGCATAGCCGTACTTCTCCATGATCGCCCGCGCCTCGTCGCTTTTCAGATACTCAAGAAACGCCAGCGCCGCCTCGTTCTCCGCCGCGCGCGAAAGCAGCGCCGCGTCCTGACGGATCGGCGCGTAGGACGCCGCCGGCGGAACCCAGCGGCTCCCCTTTTCATCCTCCGCGACCTGCGAGAGGGCGACGAAGCCGAGCTCCGCATTGCCGCTTGCGGCCATCGCAAAGGCCTGCCCGATATTCTCGCCCATGACGATCCTTGGGCGGAGCGTTTCGGCGAGACCCAGCCCGCTCAGCACCTCCATCGCCGCCGCGCCATAGGGCGCAAGGTCCGGGTTGGCGATGGCGAGACGGCGGAACGCCGCCGCGCGCAAAACCGCCGCGCCGTCTTCGCCGATGAGACCGGGATCGGCGCTCCACAGGGCGAGGCGTCCGGCCGCGTAAGTGAAGCGCGAGCCCGCGACCGCGCGCCCTTCCGCTTCAAGCCGCTCGGGCCGCTCCGTATCGGCGGCGAGCAAAATGTCGAACTGCGCGCCGTTCGCGATCTGCGCGTAGAGCTTGCCGGTGGAGCCGGCGCTGACGGTGAGCGCATGGCCGCTCTCCGCTTCAAACGCCGCTTCGAGCGCCTGCATCGGCGCCGCGAAGTTGGCGGCGACGGCGATGAGCGCTTCGCCCGCGGCGGCGGGCCGCGAGAGGACCGCGAGCGCGAGGGCGGCGAGACAGACGGATTTAAGGAAGGCGAACAAGCAGGGCTCCGGCGCGATTTGCGCTGGACCATACCGCGGACCGCGCAACGCTCAATCAGATATGCGTCATCCCGGGCGCGCTGCGGCATGAAATGCCGCTGCGCAGACCCGGGATCGTTCGCAACAAGGGCGCCTGCAACGTCCGCCGCGCTTGAGACGCGAGAGATCCCGGCTCTCCGCTTCGCTCGGGCCGGGATGACGCCGGGAGGAAAATCCCTACGCCTCCGCCTTGCTCTTTTTGGAAGCCTTCGCCGCGCCGCCCTTCCAGTTCTTGACGAAGGCTTCAAGCTCCTCGTCCCCGCCTTCCGGGAGGACGATTTTCAGCTTCACATACTGGTCGCCCTTGGCGCCCTTGCCATCCGGCGCGCCGCGGCCCTTGAGACGGAGCACCGCGCCGGAGGAGGAATTCTTCGGTATGCTGACGGAGACGTCGCCGGCGATGGTCTCGACCGTGATCTTGCCGCCGAGCACCGCTTCCTTGAGCGTGATCGGCGTCTCCATATGGATGTCGGCGCCGTCGCGCTGGAACCGCTCGTGGGGCTTCACCTTCACCTCCACGTAAACGTCGCCCGCGAGCGCGCCCGGCGCTTTTTCGCCCTGCCCTTTAAGGCGCAGGGTCTGACCGTCCTCGAAACCGGCGGGGATGGCGATGTCGAGCGTCTTGCCGTCCGGCATGGTGACGCGCTTGGTGGCGCCGTTCACCGCGTCGAGAAAATCGATGTCGAGCCGGTAGCGCAGGTCGCGGCCGCGCGCCATGCGCGCGCCTTCCGCCCCGCCCATGCCGGGACCGGCGCCCGCTCCGGGGCGTCGCCCGCCGCCGAACAGGTCCGCGAAAATGTCGCCGAGATCGTCGAACGAGGCGCCTTGCGTGTTGCCGTAGCCGCTGCGGTAGGTCTGGCCGAAACCGTCCGCACCCGGACCTTGGCCATAGCCGGGGCGCGCGCCGCCTCGGCCGAAAGGCGAGCGCTCCCGCCCGTCCTCGTCGATCTCGCCGCGGTCGAATTTCTTGCGCCGGTCGGCGTCGCCGATAATGTCGAACGCGGCGGAGACTTCCTTGAACTTGTCCTCGGCTTTCTTGTCGCCGGGATTGCGGTCGGGGTGATATTGCTTGGCGAGCTTTCTGAACGCCGCGCGGATGTCGGCGTCCGAGGCGGACGGCGCAACGCCCAAAACAAGATACGGATTTCTCGCCACGACCTTCTTACCCTGATCCTTCGTCTCGTACGGCGCGCGCGCGCCGCCTTCCGCCCGCCAGCATAGGCCGGCGGACGCTCCTACGAGATAGGGCTGTTTGCCTGAAAATGAAGAGGGCGGGGTTAATTTGAGGGGTGCACCCGCTCGCCGAAAAGCGCGGCGCGAAAGCAAGGCCTCAAACCCGGCGAGGAACAGCCCGGCGCGCCCGGCAGGGGATCGGCGCGGCGAGGGCGAACCAACCGCCGTAAGAGTTACGGGTCGGCGAGGGTTGGGAGAAGCGAGGCGCGAAAGAGGCGTCATCACAGAAACGCGAACCGCGTTTTCTTGAGGACGAAGAAGAAGGGCTACTTTGTAGAGGCGCGTTCGCCCTCCGCCAGTTGGTGAGGGTTGATCCCATAGGCGAGCATTCTCGCAGCGGTCCGATCGGCTTCCTCTTTTCGCTGAAGCCTTTGATAAAGCCGATACGAGGAGCGCAAGGACCGCTCCGCCGCCGCTGCATCGCCTCCAAGCAGAAGCGCTTCCGCGAGTCTTGAATGAGTGTCTGCCCAATCCAGCGGGAAACCATCAGGGGAAAAAACCTCAAGCGCGTCCTGAAAAGCGTTCGCCGCCAAGTTTGGCGTCTCTTTCTCCCCGGCTTGCGAAAGCCGCAGGAGCGCCGTCCCGCGCTCCATTTTCGTTAACGCCCACTCGAAGGGCCGGCGGTCGCGGGTGCGTACGCTTAATGCGGCATCAAACGCGTGAAGAGACTGGCGTAACGCTTCAGCATCGGCGTCGGCGGCCGCAAGCGTGACGCCGAGCTCATGCTGCGCGCGCGCCCACATGTCGGGCGCTTTATCAGCCTCGATAAGATCTATGGCCGTCCGCAGCGCGGTTTCCGCGTCCGCGAAGGACGCCGCGTCGCCGCGCAGTCCCTTTGCAAGCAGCGCAGCGCCGATCCCCATCTCTGCGGACGCCCAATAATAACTCCATTGATCGCGGGAGAATGCGGCTTGGACCGCCCTGTTAGCAGCGATCGCTTCCTCAAGAGCGTCATCGCCGAGAACTCCGTGGCGCGCTGAAAGAACAAACCCCAAAATGGTCTGCAGCCCTGCCCAGCGCATCGGTTCATTTTCTTCTGTCCAGATTGTCATGGCCGACCGGAGAGCGGCGGCGGCGGCGCGCAACGCCTCTTCGTCACCGGCCTCGCCAAGAAACATCAACGCTTCGGCTAGTCCAACCTGAGTGAAGGCGAAACCGTCCGGGTACTGTTCCGGCGTGATAACTTCGAGCGCCGCGCGGCGCGCAGCGACGGCCTCCGCTCCGGCTCCCTTGTCGCCGTACAAGGAGAGCAGACGGAACGTGTAGCCAAGCTCGTTCTGGGCCGCAGCAAAAGCTCCCGGCGCAAACTCCCTAGTCTTGACTGTTAATGCGCGGCGCAGCGATCCGACGGCGTCCCTCAACGCGGCGACGTCGCCATTCTCGCCGAGAATGCGTTGGGCGCCGCCAATGCGATTCTGCAGGACGCCCCACTTCCATCGCTGCTCGCCATATGTCCAAACGGAGCCCGCCGCCTGATAGAGGGCGATAGCCTCCCGCAGACGCGCCTCATTCTGACGCTGCGGAAATGTAAGCGCGTTCCCAAGATGAAAATGCGCGTCCGCCCACTCTTCCGGCGCGCTCTCGCGCGGCAAAGCCGCCACAGCCGCGCGCAAGGACGCCTCCGCCCTCTCAAGATCGGCGCTCATGCGGTGAGAGGCGAGACGCACATGGCTTTCGCCATACAAGAGATGATACGGGGCGAGAAAAAGCTCGCGTTCGGCGTCAGGCTTCGACGAGGCGATTTCTACTGCAAACTCCAGCGCCTCCCGGCTGATGTCGGCGGCTTCGTAGAGAAACCCGGACGTTTCCTCCGTATCGCTCGCATCCAGATTGAGATTGACGGCCAATTTAAGGTTCGCAAGCGCGGCCTCGCGGTCGACTTGCTTTTGCAGCCGCGCCGCAAGAAGCAAGTACGCGGCGGCGACATCATTTTCGAGGGCGGCGGCGGCGACAGCGTGACGGTCAAGATAAAGCTGCATGAGCGCGCGGTCGTCACTTTGCGCTTTTGCTATCGCCACATCGAGCGTGCGCACCGCATCGGCGATGGCGCCAGTTGAAAACGACGCCGAGGCCTCAAGGCGCAAGGCGGTCGCCCAACGCGGAAGCCCCGCGCTCGAGGACAGATCCTTGCGCGCCGAAGCGAAGGTGTCGAGCGCATCGGAAATCCGGTTGCGCCGCACTGCCGGCTCATGAATGTTTATTGCGCTGAGGCGCGCCGCCAGAAAGTGCAAATATGCATCCGGCGCCGCGGCATCCGGGCCGCGCGCGGAATCTATAATCCTTATCTCCGTAAGCAGGGGATCTTCTGCGACAGTCGCTGCATCCGGCGCGTCTTGAGCGATATCCCCGGCCACGAACAATGGCCGCCAAAAGAACAGCGCCGCCGCCATTACTGCTGCGGCGACCGCAGCAAAAACTATTATGCTGACGCGCACTAGCCCCTCCTTCTCCGATCATACCTCAGGACAAGTAAAGTGGGAACATCTCCATTCTCTACTTTGTCCTCCAATGGACCAAAAGCTGCGTTACAGCCCCGCCCGCGCCCCTTCTCCCTCCCCCGCCAGATCCGACAGTTGTCCCACCTCAAACGCGGCCTCCGGCGCGGACGCCAGTCCGGAGGGGAAATCCGCGGCGATCATGCCGTCCGTATAGAGAGCGTTCGGCGCGGCGCCTTCCGGAAAAGGCCCGTAGACGTCGAAGGTTCGCAAGGCGGTTTCGCCGTCTAGGATGGTCACGCGGTAGCGCTCGTAGGCCTCGCCCACCGGAACTTCACCGTCCCACTCATCGCCGCCGAGGCGGGTGCGCCTTATCCATGACAGGCGCACGCCGCCTGCTTCGGCGCGCGCCGCGAGATGAACCGGCGAGAGCGGCGCGAGGGCGCGGGCCGCGAGCGTCACCGTCTGCTCGGCGTAGGTCTCCGCCAGCGGATGATCGCGCTCGGGGCCGGCGCGCCATGCGTGCGCCGCGCCGCGCAGGGAAAGCGGATACGCCGCTTCCGCGACCGCCGGCGTCAGCAGCACGCACCGCGCGCCTTCGCTTGCGCCGGCCTGCGCCGCGCTTTCGGTTCCCGCCTGCCCGCGCAGGAGAAGCGAGAGCGCCCACACGCCGTCTTCCCCGAGCGCCGCCTCGCGAAACTGCAAGACCTCCCAGCCCGCTTCCGTCTCGACCGCCAGCGCGTTGGCGCCGGCGAGCATCTCCTCTTCGCTCACGGAGACGAACGCGCCGTAGGAAAGCCGTATGCGGAGCGTCTGGCTCGTGAAACGCCCTGTTGCGCCGGGCGCGAGATCGGCGGCGAGCCGCCCGATGACCGCGCGGGCGGGGGCAATGCCGGCGAGCAACGGCTCGCCCCCGCCCGAAACTGCGGTTTCGCGGTAGAGTGCGACCGCCCCCGGCCAGGGGTCGGCGAAGGCGGCGAGCATGGCCGAGCCGGGCGACGCCTCGCCGCCGAGCAGCGGCAGGTCCATCAGCGCGAAGACGGGCGGCGCGAATTGCGGCGCGAGCGGCGCGGGAACAAGCGCCTCCTCGCCGGGGGCGCTTTCGTAAACGGCGGCGGAGACGCGCGCGGCCTCGGCCCGGCGCTCGCCCATGTCGGTCAGCTCCGTCAGCCGCCACAGGCGCGGCGCATCGTCCGTATGGAGATAGAGTATGTCGCCGGGTTCGAGCGCGAGGCGCGAGGGCGGAAGCGAGAACCCTGCGGTTTCGGCCATGACGCCGGCGTCGGCGAGAATGGCGCGGGCGCGGGCGCCCGCTTCTCCCGCGCCCATGACCACGGGCGCCTCGACGCCGGTCTCGCGATGATGCGCCGCGTAAGGGCTCCGCGCTTCGGCGAGCGCCGGGAGGTAGTCGTTCGCCTCGTCGAGAAAGCCGAGGCGGAACGCTGCCGGAAGCTCCGACGCCTGCGCCAGCGTCACCGAAACCGCCCCGCCCTCGCGCGCGGCGAGATCGGCTTCGGCGAGGATCATGTCCGGCGCAGCGTCGCGAGCGCGAAAGGAGAGCCCGGACGCGGTCTCCGCCATGTCGAACTGGAAAATGTCCGCCAGCGGATCGATCGCCTCGCGCGCCGACAGCGGCCGGTCCAGCACATAGCCGGCGACCGCGCCCTTGAGGCTTGCGGTCTCGACATCGCCCGCCTTTTCCGCGAGACGCGCGACGAGCAGGTCGAGCGGCGCGCGGCCCGTGCGTCCGTTGAGCCAGTGGCCCCGCGCCCAGTTGGCCGCGTCGCCCCAGACGTCGCCGCGCGAGGGGAAGAAGGGATAGGGCCTAGCATCCCAGCACCATATGTAGGCCCGGTCTGCGTCGATCATGGATGCGCCGTAGACGGATGAAACCGGGTTGTTGGCGGGCGCGCGCCAGTAGGCGGCTTCCGCCTCGATCACCCGCCGCTGGGCGAGATCGTCGCGGGCGCCGCTGGAGTAATAAGGAACGGCGCTCTCGGAAGATTTGGCGTCGAGAAACACGTTCGGCTGGTTGGCCCCCTTGTCGATGGCGGCGCAGCCTGACTCCGTAAAACGGAACGGCTTGCTTTGGGGATTCCATGCGGTCGGCGATGCGGCGCGAACGCCGCCGGGGCGGTCATGATGCGCGTTCGCCCACCAGTTCGCGAAGTCCTTGTTGCGCCAGACCCACGGTTCGCCATAGGCGCCGTCCGTGATGGGCGTGCGGACCTGCGCGTCGCGATCCTCCGCAGACGCATAATACCAGTCGAATCCCTCCCCGCCTTCGATGTTCGCTTGCAGGTAGGCGAGATCGTACGGGCCTTTCCAGCCCGCGAGCGCGTCGGCGTGCGCGAACCCGTCGCGCCAGTCGGCGCGCGGGGCGTAAACGTCGACGCCGATGAAATCGATGTTCGCGTCGCTCCATAGCGGGTCGAGATGAAAGAAAAGATCGCCCGCGCCGTCGCCCGGCTGATGCCCGAACCATTCCGACCAGTCGGCGCCGTAGGAGAGTTTGGCGCCGGGGAGGATCGTTTTCACATCGGCGGCGAGCGCGCGCAGCGCCGCGACGGCGGGATAGGCCGAGGCGCCGGACCGCGCCGTGGTGATCCCGCGCAGCTCGGAACCTAGGAGGAAACTTTCGACGCCGCCGGCGAGGGCGCAGAGCTTCGCCAGATGCAGTATGAACCGCCGGAACGACCATTCGTCCGGACCCGAATAAACCACTTCGCCGCTTTCGACGGCGAAATCCGAAGGCGCGGCCGTTCCGAAGAACGCGGCGATGTCGCTCGCGGCGGCGCCAGTCTTGTCGTGCGCGCCGACGCCGATGCGCCCGCGCCACGGATAGCCCGCCGCATCCATGAGAATGAACGGATGGACCATCACGTCGAGCCCCTTCGCCTTCAGCGCATTTATCGCCTCGATGACGCAACGGTCGGCGGGGGTTCCGCCATAGGCGGGCGCGCCCTCGATAGTGGAGACGAGATGCGCGTCCTCGCGCGCGGCGCCGCCGGCGCGCCAGTCGTAAGGCGCCGTCGTCTTTATCGTCGTTTCGACGCCGGGCTTGATCCGGCAGCTCGCCGCGTCGAGGCTCGTTCCGAACCAGGCGACCACAAGCGAGACGGCGGAAAGGTTGGGGAGGCTCGCGGTCAGATGATCGAGCGATGCGGCGAAGTCCGTGACGCCGTCATTGTTGTGCGCGTTTTCCGAGATCGTGACGCCCTCGCGCTCCTCGCGGAAGACCTTGGTCGTCCCGTAGGCGAACTCGCCGGAGCCAGGGATCATCGAGACGGCGGCGACCGCGTTTTCAAGCGCGGACGGATCCTCCTCGGCGAGCGACTTTTCAATCTCGAACGACAATTGCGGAATGCGGTTGCCGAAATCGCGCAAGGGCAAGTCCTCGAACACCGCGTAAGCGAGGCCGCGAAACGCGGGCGCGTTTCCCGCGCCTTCGACCGCCTCGATGGCCGCGTCGGGAAGCTGGTCTTCGGCTCCCCGATGGACGCGGATCGCATGGCGCGACAGGTCGAGCGGCTTGCCGTCGGCCCAGACGCGCCCGATCCGGTCGATGACGCCCTCGCAAAGCCCGACCGCGAAGGAGATCGAATAGAGATAGTCCGTGGTCGTTGTTTTCGTCCCGAGCCGCCCGCCCTTTCCAGAACGCTCCGTTGTTTCCGCCACGGTCTCCTTGAAGCGCGACGCCCAGATGAGCTGCCCGGCGACGCGGGCGCGGCCGTAAACGCGCAAGACGCCGGCGCCTTCCGTCGACGCCTGAATCTGGAAGGCGTCGAGGCGAGGGCCTTCGACCCGGCGCTTTCGCGGGCCGAAGATCAGCCGCTCGGCGGCGCCGGCGGCGTAGGACGCGGCCGTGCTCGCGACGGTGCGCGCCAGCGCCGCGCCGACGCCTGCGCGCGCGGCGGCGGAGCCGATTGATGTGGCGGCGGTGAGGACGAGTTGGGCCATTTAGGGCGTCCCCTGCGGGGAAGGGCGTAGTGCGTCGTGCGTCGTGCGTAGGGGAGCGAGATCGCTCGATCTCTGTTCCTTCCTGATCAGCCTAATTCGCTTCCGGCCGCTCATAACTTTCCTTCCTCACTACGAACTACGAACTACGAACTACGA
>JAVJPA010000298.1:0-1927 GCA_040216495.1 Amphiplicatus sp.
GATCCATTCAGGATTGTTGGCGCCGTCAGCGACAACCAAGATCTCAGAAGGCCCGGCGACGGAATCGATGCCCACGCGTCCGAAAACCTGCCGCTTTGCTTCGGCGACATAGGCGTTGCCTGGCCCGACAATCACATCGACGGGTCTGATCGGCCCTGCGCCATAGGCCATCGCCGCAATGGCCTGCGCCCCGCCGACGCGGAAAATCTCGTCGACGCCGGCGCGCTTCGCCGCCGCCAGCACTAGCGGATTTATCACGCCGTCCGGGGTCGGCACGCATAGGCAGAGCCGGCGGGCGCCTGCAACTTTCGCAGGGATGGCGTTCATCAGCACGCTGGACGGATACGCCGCCCGCCCGCCCGGCGCATACAGCCCCGCCGCATCGACCGGCGTCCATCGCCAGCCGAGCGTGACGCCTTTATCGTCCGTATAGCGAAGGTCTTCCGGGCGCTGCTTTTCGTGGAAGGCCCGGATGCGCACCGCAGCGAAATCGAGCGCAGCGAGCGCCTCGGCTTCGCATGCCGCTTCCGCGGCATCAACTTCGGCGACGGAGATGGCGGCAGACTTCTCGGTCAAATCGAAAGAGTCGAACTTTTTCGTATAGTCGGCTAGCGCCGCGAACCCGCGCGCTCGAACGTCAGCTATTATGGCCGTGACGACGGCCGACACGTCCGCCTCATCCTCGCGCGGCGCATCTGCGAGCGCCGAAAAGGCGGCGGCGAAGCCTGCATCCGTACTGTTCAACAGTCTGACCATGATGCGTTTCGCGGGCGACCGCGATCACTCCTCGTGATCGGGTTTGTTACGAGTGCGCCATGGCGCGGAAATGTCGGCCATTTGCGCGTTGACTGCTTCGACCTCAAGACGAATCGCACCGCCGCCAGCAAAATCGAGAACGACCGCGCCGGCGCCGTCATCGGCAGGCTCAAACCGGATCGCCAGAAGTTCGACCACCGCATCCTTTACGTCCGATCGCAAATTGAGCTGCTTCACCGACAGCACGTCGTCAAAATGCGCGCCAACGCGCACCCGCGCGAAAGCGCCGGTTTTCTTGTCGGCGCAGCACTCCCAGATGAAGCGGTTGGCGACGAAGGCGAACCGGCGTTCTTTCGGCAGGAAGGCGAAATCGCCGAGCTTGGCGACGCAATCCTGAAGGCAAGCCGAGAAGACTTTGAGGTCTTCCGCGTCTTCCGCCATCAACCGCAGAGGCTTGTAGTCCTTGAAGTCCGCCATCGCCCTATTCCTTCACGCGCTCGATCAACGCGCCGCAAGCCTGAAGCTTTTCTTCCAGCCGTTCGAAGCCGCGGTCGAGATGGTAGACGCGGTTGACTATGGTCTGGCCCTCGGCGCCGAGCGCGGCGAGCACGAGACTCATCGAGGCGCGCAGGTCCGTCGCCATCACGGGCGCCCCCTTGAGGCGCTTGACGCCGCGTACGGTCGCAAGTTGCCCGTCGATATGAATGTTGGCGCCCATACGCGAAAGTTCCGGCGCGTGCATGTAGCGGTTCTCAAAAATCGTCTCCTTGACGAGCGATGTTCCCTCAGCGGTCGCCATAAGGGCCATGAACTGCGCTTGCAGGTCTGTGGCGACTCCCGGGAACGGCGCGGTGACGATGTTGATCGCGCGGCAACGATCGACGACCCGCTTCACTTTCACGCCGCCCGGCGCTTCGGCGATGAGCAGTCCCGCTTCCTCCAGCGCGCCGACGGCGGCGCCGAGGAGATCGAGGCGCGCATTCTTCAGAAACAGCTCGCCGCCGGCGACCCCCGCCGCCATCGCATAGGCGCCAGTCTCGATGCGATCGGGCAAAACTTCATGGGTCGCGCCATGCAGCTTGTCGACGCCGTGAATATGGATCGTCGACGTGCCTGTTCCTTCAATGCGCGCGCCCATCGCAATGAGGCAATGCGCGAGATCGTCGATTTC
>JAVJPA010000299.1:0-13680 GCA_040216495.1 Amphiplicatus sp.
CGAAATCGCGCGCTCGCGGGTTCCGGCGGTCGTCGGGGCCTCCTGCAATCCGGCGACCTTCGCGCGCGACGCGGCGCTTCTTGCCGCAGGCGGCTACGCCCTCCTTGAGGTGACGCCCGTCGATCAGTTCGTCTATTCTCCCCATGTCGAACTTGTCGGGGTATTTGCAAAGAGGTGAGGGATGGCGCCGCTGGCGACGGTCCTGACGAAGGGCGCAAAGCGCGCCGCCTACAGCGCCGCACAGGCGGCGCGGGTCTTGTGGTTCACCGGTCACTACGCCGCTGGCCGCCGCGTCATGGGGCCGCTTACCTCGCCGGGGGAGGCTCCTTATGCGGAAGAGTTTTCCCCGCTCGACCGGGAGCGCCTCAAGCAGGCGTTCCGCTCGCTCTTCAAAGCCGACTGGCGCAACATAGAGCGCGGCGAGTACAAGATGCCGATTGAGCTCCGCCGGCCGCCCTCAATCGCGAAACTGATGCGCCTCAGCCGTGACTATCTCATCGATGCGGAGAAGGTGGCGCGTCGCAAGCATGGGCGCGGCCATTCGGAAGTGCTGACCGAAGAGATGCGGGCGAAATACCCGCGCTATTATCTCCAGAACTTCCACTATCAGACCGACGGCTGGTTCTCTGACGCCTCCGCCGACCGCTACGATATGCAGGTCGAGACCTTGTTCACGGGCGCCGCCGCTCCCATGCGCCGGCAGGCGCTGCCCTTTGTGCGCGTCGCCATCGCCGGGCGCGATCCGGCCTCGCTGTCGCTGCTCGATCTCGGCTGCGGCACGGGGCGGTTTCTCACGGACGTCAAAGACAACTGGCCGGGATTGAACATTACAGCGCTCGACCTCTCGCCCGCCTATCTCGGCAAGGCGCGAGCAAGCCTCGGCGGCGAAAAGACGATTCGCTTTTTCGAAGGCAAGGCGGAAGCGACGGGCCTCGCCGACCAATCTTTCGACATTATCAGCGCCGTCTATCTCTTTCACGAGCTGCCGCCGGCCGTGCGCGCGGATGTCGCAAAGGAGGCCGCACGGCTCCTGAAGCCCGGCGGAACGTTCATCGAAGTCGACACCATTCAGTATGGAGACGAGCCCGGTCTCGACGTGCTTCTCGAGAATTTCCCGCGCGGGTTTCATGAACCTTACTACGACAGCTATTGCCGCGAAGATCTCGCCGCGCTGTTCGGGGCCGCCGGTTTCGTCAGGACTGGCGAGGCGCTGGCGTTCCTGACTAAGGTTAGCGCCTTTCAGAGGCCTGCCGCCGAGCTCTCCTAATCGCTAGCGATTGATTAACCGGCGGCGGCGAAAATCGGAGCTGCGTCGGTCAGCAGAACAGTTGGTTGGCGCAGGCGGATGAACCTGGGGGGAGAAGCTAAGGAACCCATGGTTGTCATTCTGACCGGCCTAACTTGTTTTTGCCTTGGGGCTGCGCTCGCCTGGCTTGTCGGCGTGCGTTTCGCGCAAGCGAACCAACGCAAACACCTTCGGCGAAAATCGGCGCTTCTTAGCGGGGCGGCGCAGCAGATGCGCGCGCCGTTGAATGATGTGCTCGGTCTGATCCAGACGCTCGCCTTTCACGCCGACGACCTGTCATCTGACAACAAAGAGCGGGTCGATGCGATCGCCGGCGCCGGCGCCAATGCCAAAGCCGTGATGCTCGATGTTCTCGACATTCTCGATGTCGACGCGGGGCAAACGCGCATCAAGCGCAGCGTGGAACTGCTCCCCGAGATCGCGGACTTCATCGAGCGCACCAATCGCGCCCGCGCCTCGAAAGCAGGCGTGAAGCTCGACATCGACGTTAAAACCTCGGCGCGGGCCTGGTTCCTGTTCGATGTTCTGCGTCTTAGGCAATGCGTCGGCGCGATGGTCCGCCAGTGCGTGCTGCAAAGCGGCGGCGGGACAGTTTCAGTCGCAATCGAGGGGTTGGAGCCCAAAAAGGGCAAGAAGATGCGCCGGATCGCCGTCAGCGTCGTTGACCAGTCGCCCGGTCTCGAACAGGAGACGGCGGAACTGTATTTTTCCGCCGAAGAGTTCACTCGCAACAAATTGCTGATGAACGCGGGCGCCAGTCCCTTGTCGCTGATCATCGCCCGAATGATGGCGCGGGAAATGGGCGGCGACATAAGGGTCAAAAGCGCGCCGGGAGAAGGCGTCGCGTTCCGGTTGGAGATACCCGCGAAATTCGCGCGCGCCGCCCATGAAGACAGCCGTGCCTCGGACCTGTCGCCTCTCGATGTGGCTCGCCGATTGATGGGCGAACGGACAGTGCTGGTGGTCGAGGACAACAGCGTCAATCTTCGCGTCATCGAAGCGTTTCTGTCGCGCACGGCTCCGAAAAAGATTCTCACCGCGCCCAACGGGGAAGAAGCCCTGAAGATTCTTGAGAAAGAACGATGTGACGTCGTGCTTATGGATATCCAGATGCCTGTGATGGACGGGCTGACCGCGACAAAACGCATCCGCGGGGCCGATACGCCCTGGCGCAACGTGCCGATTATCGCCGTCACCGCAGGGGCGCGCGGCGATGAGCGCGAAGCGTGCGCGCGGGTTGGCATGAACGGTTTTCTGTCAAAACCCGTCAGCCCGGAAGAACTTTACGAACGTCTCGCGCGCGCTTGCGCCGACGCGGGCTGAGCGCCAGCGCTTTCACGTCAGCGATCGCCGACAGGCGTGATACCGCGGTCAGCGAGAAATTTGCGAATCTCCTCGGCGACAAGATCCGGCGCCTCTTCCATCGGAAGATGGCCGACGCCATTGAGAATAAAGATGTCGGAATTCGGCAGGCGGTCGTGAAACGTCTGCGCGGCGGAGGCGTAAATAAGCTGGTCTTCCGCACCCCAGATGACGAATGCCGGCGCCGTGATTTCGGGAATGCGGTCGAACATCGCTTGTTCGCGGTCGACATCGGTGCGCAAGGCGGCGGCGCGGCGATTGCCGGGATAGCGTAATAACTCCCAGTAGCAATCGACCATTTCGTCGGTGACGATGCTGTCGACTGCGACCGTGTCATAGACAGATCTTTCGACGATGCTCCGAGGCGTGATCTGTTCCAGCAACGGGCGCAGCCATTTCACCTTCATCAGCCTGAAGCCGAGATTGAGCGGGGGAGGCTTTTCGCCTTCGAGCAGCGGCGCCCCGGCGGCGTCGAGCAGGATCAGGGCTTTGAGGCGGTCCGGATTTTCAAGCGCGTAACGCCACGAGACCCACCCGCCCATGGAATTGCCGGCGAGAATGAACCTGTCGACGCCAGCCGCGGCGGCGACGGCGTCGAGCGCTTTCATCATGCCGTGAGCGGAATAATTCTCGTCGAGGGAGGGACCAGTGAGCCCGTGACCGGGCTGGTCGTAGCTGATGATGCGATACTCGTCGCCGAGCCGTTCGGCCAAAGGCTCCCATGTATGGAGTGACGACGATGTGCCGTGAATGAAGATGATCGGAACGCCTTCCGTATTCCCCTGATCGCGGTAGTGAATGCGCAGGCCATCGGGCGTCTCAGCGAAGCGCGCGGCGGCGCCGCCATACTTGGCCGTCATTTGGGCCGGATCGGTGTCCGGCGTGCGCAGGAGAAAGAAGGCTGCGGCGAGGGCGCCAATCAGGAGGATTGGAAGGAGGTAGCGCTTTTTCATGGCGGAGAGAATATAGCTCTGGCCGACCGGTAGGAAGCGCCGGGCTCAGCCCACCTGCGCGCGGTGCATCAGCGCATGGTCGGCGAGCACCAGCGCCATCATCGCGACGCCGATCGGACCAGCGCGGATGCCGACGCAGGGGTCGTGGCGGCCTTTGGTGACAATGTCGGTTTCCTCGCCGCCGCGCGTGATGGTCTTGCGCGGCGACAGGATGGAGGATGTGGGCTTCACCGCGAAGCGCGCGACGATGTCTTGTCCTGTCGAGATGCCGCCGAGAATGCCGCCCGCATTGTTGGAGAGGAAGTGCGGCTTGCCATTTTTCATGCGGATTTCATCGGCGTTTTCTTCGCCCGAGAGCGCTGCGGCCGACATGCCGGCGCCGATCTCGACGCCCTTGGCCGCGTTGATCGACATCATCGCGCCGGCGAGGTCGGCGTCAAGTTTGGCATAGATCGGCGCGCCGAGCCCCGCGGGAAAGCCGCTGGCGACGACTTCTACGACGGCGCCCATGGACGAGCCGGACTTGCGCGCGGCGTCGAGCATGGTCTCCCATTCTTTCGCGGCGTCTGCGTCGGGCGACCAGAACGGATTGCTTTCAATTTCCGCCCAGTCGAAGCGGGCGCGGTCGATCTTCTTGCCGCCCATCTCCACAAGGCAGGCGCGGATCGTCGCCGTTTCTCCGTACAGGGATTTCAGGACCAGCGAGGCGACGGCGCCTGCGGCGACGCGCGGCGCCGTTTCACGAGCCGAGGAACGCCCGCCGCCGCGATAATCGCGGAAGCCGTATTTGGCGTCATAAGCGAAATCGGCATGGCCGGGCCGGTACTTGTCGCGGATGTCGGCGTAATCCTTCGAGCGCTGGTCGACGTTCTCGATCATCAGGCTGATGGGAGCGCCGGTGGTGCGCGGCCCGTCGGTGCGCTCGTCTTCGAACACGCCGGAAAGGATTTTCACCTGGTCAGGTTCGCGCCGCTGGGTGACGAATTTAGAGGTCCCGGGTTTGCGCTGATCGAGGAAGGTCTGGATGTCGGCTTCGGTCAGCCTGATCCCCGGCGGGCAGCCGTCGACCACGCAGCCGATCGCCGGCCCGTGGCTCTCGCCCCAGGTCGTCATCCGGAAGACCCGCCCGAAAGTGTTGCACGACATCGACAATTCCCTGCCGTCGGCGCTCGAACTCGCCCATTCAGGGCAGTATATAGACCAAGCGCCCGCCGATAAGGTTAAACGCAAGAAGGAGCAAGCATGGCCCGCGCGCCGATCATCCCGACGACCCCCAGCGAAGAGGCTTACCGGGTCGACGAAGACCAGGGTGAGGTTTTCACGCGCGAAGACCCGATTGAGCTGTTCGAAGAGTGGTTCGAACTCGCCAAAACGAAAGAGCCGAACGACGCCAACGCCATGGCGCTCGCGACCGCCGGCGCGGACAGCCAGCCGGACGTGCGGATGGTGCTCCTCAAGGACGTCTCGGCGAAGGGATTCAGCTTCTATACGGGCGAAGGGAGCGCCAAAGGCGAGGACTTGGCCCAGAACCCGCGTGCGGCGCTGTGTTTCCACTGGAAGACGCTACGCCGGCAGGTGCGGGTGCGGGGGCCGGTTTCGTTCGCCTCGGACGCCGATACGGACGCTTACTTCGCCGAGCGCGCCCGCGGCGCGCGCATCGCCGCCTGGGCGTCGTCTCAATCGCGTCCGCTGGACAGCCCTGAAACCTTCCGCCGCCAGTATGACGAGATGGTCCTGAAGTTCGAGGGCAAGGACGTGCCTAGGCCTTCTTACTGGCGCGGCTATGTGGTCGAACCGGCGGAAATCGAATTCTGGGTGAACCGTCCGTTCCGGCTGCATGACCGGCTGCTGTTCGTCCGCGACGGCGCAGGCTGGCGCACGACCCGGCTTTACCCCTGATCTTCGTGTTTACCGTTTTCTCGCCTCGCGGCATCATCCGACCGGAGAGGGAGGAGGCGTATGCACATTCTCATGGGACTCCTGGTCGCGGCGGCGGGCGCGTTCTGGGCGTTTCGTTATTTCACCGACGCCGCGCGCGAAGGACGCGAGGCGCTGCGCGATGTCAAAGGCCTTTATCGCAGCGGAAAGTGGTCACGCCAGGTTGATCGTCGGCTGATCGAAAACCTCGCCGACCCGCGCGAAGCCGCGGCGATCCTTCTCTATCAGGTCGCGAGCTATGACGGCGCCGTCACCGATCGCCAGAAGGCGGCCATGGTCAGCGAGATGCGAAGCGCGTTCAGCGCCGACGAGGAGACCGTCGAAGGACTTTATGCTTTCGCGCGAATGGCGCTCGGCCAGATCAACGACGCCTCGAACAGCCTGAAGAAGATTCTGCGCCCCGTGATCGAGGCCTGCACGCCGGAAGAAAAGCGCGCGCTGCTCGACATGCTCTTGCGCATGGCTGAAATCGAAGGGCCGGTGAGCGACGTGCAGCACAGATTGATCGGCGAGGCGCGGCGCACGCTTTTGCCGGCCAATTAGATCGCAGGTTTCGCCGTCAGCCGGAACTCGGACTGCATCGTCGGGGCGCCGTCTGTCTCGGCTGCGCCGGTTTCGACCAGCCTGATCAGGTGCGCGAGGACATTGAGCGCAGCCGCGACGTGCAGGCGCTTGTCGATGTCGGCGTACATCGCCGGCACCATCTCCTTGATGCGCGTGCGGCCCTGACGGAGCTGGTCGAGAATCTGCCCGTCGCGAATGCGCCGATGGGTTTTCACCGCGCGCACGAAACGCTGCGGATTGTCGATGGGCGCGCCGTGTGTCGGATAATAAACGGCATCGTCGCGGGCGAGCAGCTTGTCGAGGCTGGCGAAATAATCGCCCATGCTGCCCTCCGGCGGCGCGACCACGGTCGTCGCCCAGCCCATGATGTGATCGCCGGTGAAGAGAGCTTTTTCCTCACGCAACGCGAAACAGAGATGGTTTGAGAGATGGCCGGGCGTGGCGACGGTTTCGATGGTCCAGCCGTCGCCGTGGATGATGTCGCCGTCAGCGAGGATGCGATCCGGCCGGTAGGCGCGGTCCGCGCCTTCTTCGAGCGAAGGTCCGTCGATGTCTTCAGGTCGGCCGGGATGCGGCGCGGCGCCGATCAGGGCAGCCCCGACCGCCGTCGCAAACTTCATCGCGCCGCCGCAATGGTCGCGGTGAGTGTGGGTGATGAAGATATGACTGACGCGGCTGGCGCTGATCGCGGCGATGAGCGCCTGGAAATGCGCGTCATCGGTCGGCCCCGGATCAATCACGGCGATACCCGCTGCGCCTTCCCCGCCGACTATATAGGTCCCGGTGCCAGTGTACGTGAACGGTCCCGGATTATTGGCGATAACGCGGCGGATGAGCGGCGTAAGCCGCGCGGGTTCGCCGTACGAAAAAGCGAAGTCCTTGACGAACGGAATGGCGGGAGAGGGAGCGTTCACGCTTTCCCTTATGCGCCGAGGCGCTTGTCGACAAGGTTCGCGAATGCGTCGGCGAGGCCGCGCATGGCTTTCAGCTTGTTGAGGCCGGAGAGCGCCGAAGGAGGACCCATGTCGGTCTTGTTGGCGTCGACGATATAGATTCGCCCGTCCGCCCGGTCGCGCAGGACATCGAGCCCGCCGAAATCGAGCGCCATGGCCGAGGCGAAACCGGCGATCTGCGCCTGCTCTTGTTTCGACAGCATCGCGTCGGCGTCAACGAGATCGACGCGGTGATTGTCGTTGGAGAAGCGAAGCTCGCGGGTGCGGCGCTTGAGGTAAACGAACGGGATCTTGCCGCCGACCACGGGCGTCCTGATGTCGACGAACTCCCTGCCGTCGAACGTGTTTTCGACGAGGCGCTGGTACACACGGTCGCGCGCAGGCTGCGTCAGCGGGCAAACGACGATGCGCCCGTCATGTTTGCCGTTGGATTCCGATTTCTCGACGACAGGCCCCTGATGCGTCGCCGGATCGATCGCCAGTCCGTAGCCGAAGGTTTCTTCAAAGACGCGCGCAACGACGCTTTTCCTGATGTCGAAGCAGCCGACATTGAAAGCTGGCTTGTTCGAGGGCGTCGCGCGCGGCGCGGTCAAGAACTCGCGGTCCTCGAAATAGAAGTGCAGATCCGCTTCGTGCGGATCGTTGACGATCTTCACGTCGGCGAGCTGACACACGGGCCAGATCGCGTAATAGGAGCGCGGCTTGTTCGGAAAGAACGAAATGCGCGCGCGCGGCTCGCGCATGCGCATCACGCGCGCAGCGCGGATGCCTTGCACGATGCCGACGAAGCTCGCGATCCGCCAGGCGTCGCGGAAGAACCCCGTGGTTAACGGAATCTGCGCGCCGGTTTCCTTGGCGATGATCTGATTGCCGTTGATTTCGAATTCGCCGAACAAAGGTTTGGGCTCCGACTGATCGTTCTTTCTGGCGCCTCGCGACGCGCCGACAATGGCTTTCTGTCTGATAACAGGGAAATAAACTCGTCGCGAGGGGAAAGAGCCGGGCCGTGATCGCCCCGGCGGCCCGGTGTTTGCGACAGAGGGGGCATGTGTGCCAGTCGTAAACAAGTCCTTACCGTCTTCGCGTCAATCGCCGCGACCCTGTTGACGCTGGGATCAGCGTCGGCCGAGCCTGCTGGCGGCCGGTCGGCGGGCGGCGCCGCGCTCGGCGAAAGCCAGGGCGGGGTCACTGACCGCGCCTATATTTCCGCACCGCCGAATTATCTCTATATCGTCGAAAAAGAGCCGGGGAGCTTTCTCGACTGCGGCGAGGGAATGGGTGAGCGCCTGACCGACCAGGCCGGGCGCGACCTTGCCGGGCTTTCTTGCGGCGTCACGCTCACGGAAACCATGATCATTCCGGCCGCGGCTGAAAGCGCCCGGATCATCATCCACTATTAATCGCTCTGCCGCTTCGCAAGCGCAGCAAGCCGACCCGCGAGAGGCGACAGGTCGTACCCCGCCGTCGCCGCGCTCTCGAGAATTTCACTGACGGGATCGCCAGCGCGCGCGCGCGCAAAGGCGCGCAGGAGCGTCGAGCGCGTGCCCGAACGGCAGAAGGCGAGGATCGCGCCGCGGGCGGATGAGGCGGCGGCGTCGAAGGCGTCGAGCTGCGCTTCGGAAATATCGCTTCCCCGGATCGGAATCGCCGCATAGGAAACGCCGGCCGCTTTCGCCGCTTTTTCGATCTCGGCGCCGGAGAGTTGCCCCGGCTCTTCGCCGTCCGGACGGTTGTTGATCACGAGCGTGACGCCCATCGCCGCCGCGGCGCGCACATCATCGGGGCTAATCTGCGGAGCGACAAAAAATCCCTCGGCCAGCGGCCTGAATTTCGAAGACATTGCTTTCTCCAACGTCAATGAGCATTTTCACACCTATCAAGCAGTAAGGGCGAACGCGAATGCCGTCGAGACAAACTGTTGAAGATTTTGTCGCCACGGTCGAGAGCGGCGATCATGTCGGCGCCATCGAACGATATTATCACGAAGAGGCCTCAATGCAGGAAAATGGCGGCGCGCCGCGCGCCGGCCGCGACCTTCTCATTGCGAACGAAAAAGCCGCGTTGGCGCGCCTCGCGGAAATGCGCACGCTCCCGGCGCAGCGCGTTTTCGTCGATGGCGATCATGTGGCGATCAACTGGATCTTCGAAATGGTCAGCAAGGATGGAACGGTTCGCCGACTCGATGAGATCGCGCTGCAGGAATGGCGCGGCGAGAAGATCATTCGCGAGCGCTTCTACTACGATCCAGCCGCAATGAGGAGCTAGGCGAATGTCTCTGTCGCCATTTCACCTCGCCATAGCGGTGGATGATCTCAAAACCGCCGAAGCGTTCTACGGCGATCTTCTCGGTTGTCCGCGGGGGCGTCGCTCGGACGAATGGGTAGACTTCGACTTCTTCGGGCACCAACTGGTGACGCATCTAGCGCCTCAAGAGTGCGGGAGCGCGGCGACGAACAGCGTCGACGGACACGATGTTCCGGTGCGTCATTTCGGGATCGTCATGGCGCCGAAGGACTGGGAAGCGCTGGCCGGCAAGCTCACCGAGGCCCGAGCCGACTTCATCATCGAGCCCAACGTCCGCTTTAAGGGCGAGCCGGGGGAGCAGGGAACATTCTTCATCCGCGACCCCGCCGGCAACGCGCTCGAATTCAAGTGCTTCGCCGATATGAAGATGCTGTTCGCGAGTTGAGCCGGCGTTACTCGCGCCGGTAAATAACCTCTCCGTCGACGACCGTCAGCGTCGCTTTCGCAGTTAGAATCTCCTCGTCGGGAACGGTCATGATGTCCTTCGAAAAGGCGGTGAAATCGGCGCGCTTGCCGACCTCGATGGTTCCGAGTTCGTCTTCCTGAAACGAGGCGTAAGCGGGCCACGCCGTGAACATTTTCAACGCCTCTTCGCGCGTGACGGCTTGCTCTGGATGCCAGTCGGCGTTGGAGAAGCCTTCGAGGCTTTTGCGCGCGACGGCGGCGTAGAATTCGATAAGCGGATCGCCGCGTTCGACTGGCGCATCGGTTCCGCCGGCGACGATGGCGCCCTTGTCTATGAGGCTGCGCCACGCATAGGCGCCCGCGAGCCGGCCCGCGCCGAGGCGGTCGGGCGCGAAATATAGGTCGCCGATGGCGTGGCTCGGCTGCATCGAGGCGATAACGCCGAGGTCGGCAAAGCGCGGAATATCTTCAACGTGCAAGATCTGCGAATGCTCGATGCGCCAACGCGGGGAGGGCTCGTCGCCGTTGATGACTGTCTCATACCAGTCGAGAACGAGTTTGTTGCCGCGGTCGCCGATGGCGTGGGTCGCGACCTGCACGCCGGCGTTTTTCGCCGTCGTCATCATCGCCAACGCTTCATCCTCCTGCATCAGCAGCAGGCCGGCGATGTCGGGCCGGTCCGAGTAAGGTTCGGACAGCGCCGCGCCGCGGGAGCCGAGCGCGCCGTCAACATAGAGCTTCACCGAGCGGGTGACGATGCGCCCGGTTTCATCTGTATGCGGCGTATTGGCGACGAGCCAGTCAAGTCCTTCAGGATCGAGCGCGTTATAGACGCGGATCGGAATGGCGCCGGCCTTGGCGAGGTTTTCCATCACAGCGACGTCCCCCGGTTCCACCGACATGTTGTGAATGCCGGTCCAGCCGTACTCGGCGTAAACTTCCGCGCCGACTTTGTAGGCGTCTTCGCGCGCCGCAGGGCTTGGGCCGCCGACGACGGCGCCGATAAGGCTCATCGCGTTGTCGATCAGGATGCCGGTGGCGCGTCCCGCCCCGTCTCGGTCGATGCGTCCGCCTTCCGGGTCGGGCGTTGTTTCGTCCACGCCGGCCGCGGCCAGCGCGGCGGAGTTGGCGAGCGCCGCATGGCCGTCGGCGCGGTAGAGAACGACAGGGTTGTCGGGGCTCACAGGATCGAGATCGTCGCGCGAAGGAAAGCGTTTTTCCGGCCAGCCGGTTTCGATCCAGCCGCGCCCATAGATCGTGTCGCCGGGACTCGTTTCGCTGACATTCGCGGCGGCGATGTCGACGAGCTCTTCGATGGAGGCGACGCCTTCAAGGTTCAGCGTCAGCTCGCGCATGCCGATGCCGAGAAGATGCGCATGCGCGTCGGTGAAGCCTGGATAGAGCGCGGCCCCGGCGAGGTCGATTTTCTCCGTATGCGGGCCGATGAGAGCGCTGATTTCCACGGCGCCGCCGACGGCGACGATCCGCCCATCTGTCACGGCGACAGCCTCGACGGGAGCGTCCCCCGCGCCGGTATAGATCCGGCCGCCGGAAACGATCAGGTCAGCCGCAGGCGGCTTGTCCTTCTCCTCTTTCGAGCAGGCGCCCAGAAGGGCGGCGGCGAGAGCGAGGCAGGCGCCGAGGCGCGGAAAATATCTTCTTGTCATGCGGGAACGCTAGAGCGGGTCGCGCGCAGACGCCAGTCGTCCCGGCGGGGCGAGAGCGGCGTGTTCATCAGGCTTAATGCGGGAAATGGTCGGAGTGGAGTGATTCGAACACTCGGCCCCTGCCTCCCGAAGACAGTGCTCTACCAGGCTGAGCTACACTCCGACGAGCGGCGGATATAGCGGCGCGCAACAGGCTTTGCAACGAGCAGTATTTGGGGCGCGCCGACGCGCAATGGGCGCGCCGCAAAAATTCCGCGAGACGGGCGTTGCAAGGGGAGATTTTAAGCGGTATCAGGCCGCTCCGCTTGGGGCGTAGCCAAGTGGTAAGGCAGCGGGTTTTGATCCCGCCATCCCAGGTTCGAACCCTGGCGCCCCAGCCAGCCTCTCGTTATCCCGACTTTAATCATACCGTCCGGTCTCAAGGTTTCGGGTTTCTCTGGCCCAGGGCCAGGCGCAAGAATCCAGGGCCCGTGATCGGAACATCCGCACGCGAAGCTGTGGAAACGGTAATAATCGGCGGCGCTGCCGATCGGATCGCTTCCGGATTCGCGCCTGTTGTAGAGTCCATGTTCGCTTTCTTTCTCCCCCGCCCGCACGCCAATTCAGCAAAATATTTGATTGCGCTGCAAAAAAGTACTTGTTACAAATTAACGAGCCCGGGGGTTTGGGGGGCGCGAAAAAATGCGAGAGGAACTCAGCGCACGGTTGGATCGATACGCGCGCAGGTGTGTTTAACACCAACGTTGCAAAACGCGCGTAGATGTTCCAATCATGGGTTGAGGGGTGTGTTGATTTGGGGCTTGTTATCCGTTCAAAATGCTTGCGAGTCGCAGCGGTGCGCGCGCCGCAGGCCGTATGCCGCAGATTTCCACACCGCTAGGGACACCATTCAGATTTTTCGGCGCGGCGCCGGAAAGAACAACCAGCCGAAGCAAACCGTTGGGTGAGGCAATGATGAAAAGAGTTAGTCTTCTGGGATCAGTTGCGGCGGCGCTCGTCGCATTGAGCGCGCCGGCGTCGGCGCAGTTCTCCACTGCACTGCAGGAAAGCGAAGCGACGGCCAAAGAGGGCAAGGCGTCCCAGCAACGGGTCGACCAGCTCGATGACCAGACGGCGTCTCTGCTCAACGATTATCGCGCCAACCTCAAACAGCTTGAAGCGGCCCGCCGCTACAACGCGTCGCTTGAGCGCCAGATCGAAGGGCAGAACCGCGACATCGCCCAGCTTCGAACCGACATCGAGAATGTCTCCGGTCTGCAGCGTGCGATGCAGCCGCTGATGGAAGACATGCTCAACGGTCTCGAGCAGTTCATCGAGGCCGACATGCCGTTCGACATCGTCGAGCGGACCAACCGGGTGAACCGGCTCCGCGGCGTGATGTCCGACTCGGGCGCTTCGGCGGCCCAGCGCTATCGCCTGATCGTCGAGGCCTACCAGATCGAGAACGAATTCGGCCGCACCATCGGCGCCTATCAGGGCTCCATCGACGTGGATGGCCAGACCCTCACCGGCGATTTCTTGCGCATCGGCCGCCTCTCGCTGATGTTCAAAACGCCGGACGACTCGGTATTGAAGATTTTTGACCGCAGCCAGGGCGGCTGGGTTGATCTCGACCGCTCGAACCTCGCTTCGATGCGCCTCGGCCTTCGCATGGCCCGCGAACAGACCGCTCCGGACCTTTTGCCGGTGCCGGTGAAGCCGGCCCAGCCGGCGGCTGAACAGCAGTAACGCCGACAGCGATCAGTGAAGGAAAATCGAGTCATGAACACTCTCAAAATCGCAGGCCTTTCTCTTCTCGCTGGCGTCGCTGCGCTGGGCATCGGGCTTTCGGGCGCCGGCGCGCAGCAGCCCGCACAACCGGCAGCTCCGGCCCAGCCGGCCGCTCAGCAATTGACGCTGGATCAGGTTCTCCAGGCGGTGCGCCGCGAGCGCACCGCGTCGAGCGCTGAAAACCGCGAGCGCGAACAACGCTTCCTCGCAGAGCGCAACAATCAGCAGGCTGAGCTTAATCGCGTGCGCGCGCAGGTCGTTGCGGAAGAGGCCCGCTCGACCCAGCTCGAAGGCACGCTCGAATCCAATCAGGCGACCATCGACCAGCTCACCGCCGCTCTGGCTGAAGCGCAGGGCGAATTCGGCGACCTCTTCGGCGCCGCCCGTTCGGCCGCCGCCGACCTCAACGCGCAGGTTTCCGACTCCATCATCAGCGCGCAGTTCCCGGGCCGCGGCGA
>JAVJPA010000300.1:0-5595 GCA_040216495.1 Amphiplicatus sp.
GCGCTCCACATAGCCAGTCGCCACACGAAGATCGCCGCGCTGGCGGGCGAGCTCGGCGAGATTGTTCAGGTCTTCGGCCATTGATTGTTTGAGGCCGAGGCGTTCGGCAAGCTCGACAGATTGGACGATGTATTTCTCGGCCGTTTCAGTATCGCCTTGTTGCAAAGCCATTGCGCCGAGATTGCCGATAGTGGTCGACTGATGGCGCAGTTCTCCCCTGCTTTCGTACATGGCGTTGGCCTGCCTCATGAGATCCGCGCCTTTTTCCTTTTCGCCGCGCTGGAAAATCACGAGAGCAAGCTGGGCGCTAGCGCGCGCTTCATAGGCGGGCGCGTCGGCTTTGAGGGCCAGATCAATGCTGCGGCGAAGCAGTTTTTCCGCCTGCTCGAAGTCTCCGCGTCGACGCGCGATGGCCGCCAGATTAATTCCCGAAACGGCGCCTAGCCGCGCGCCGTCTGCATGGGCAGCGAAAGCGTCCGCGGCGAGAAAATATTCTTCCGCTTTTTTCACGTCGCCACGGGCTAAAGAGATTAAGCCGAGCCCTTGCGTCGCCCACCCATAATCGAATGAAGATGGATCGACCGATGCGCGCACATGTTCATAGGCCGCTTCCGCCGCCGCAAAATCTCCCATTATGTAAAGGGCGGATCCGAGCGAAATCCGCGCATCCGCATTCTCCGGATCAAGCGCGAGCGCTTTTTCGTAGGCGTCAGCGGCGGCCTGGGGGTCGCGCGGAGCGGACAGGGCCACGACCTCCTTCCAGTTTTCCGCCGCCGCCTGCGCTGCGCCGCCAGCGACTTCGCTCTGCTCGATGGCCAACCGCCGGATCGCTGTCGCAGCAGCCTCCACATCCCCGCGGTTCAGGGCTTCGCGGGCCGCAGCCCTGCGGGCGTCGCCGGATGTGAGAATAGCTTCCATCGCTGTTCTGATGAGCTCCTCCGACTGCGGATCGAATTCGGCCCCAGCAAGCGCGGACTGAATCCTCATCAGCTTCAAGAGCTCGTCGATCTTGGCGTCCGTGCTTGCAACTGTGGAGCGGGTGTCTGCGACGAGTTCCGTCGTCTCATCGGAAGAAAAGATATCAAGCACTTCGTTGAGATTGGCGATGGTGCCGATAAAGCCGCCAAGCAAGGTCAGTCCCGCCCAGACCTTCACCGACTGGCGCGACCAAAGTCCCTTCAGGTTAAAATTCTTCAGATTGAGCGATTTCCATAAGCGGAAGCGCATATGCGTTTCTCCCCGGACACGCTGGCGCCGTAATTATTACTCTCGGAAGCGCGTGTCGACTGCCTGCCGTTGAAATCGGCGGCGCTTCGCCGGATGGGAAATCGCTAATTCAGCGGAAAATCGGCTATCGCGACGCGGCGACGGTCGCTTCAAGTTCCGCATCAAGCGCGGCCATATGCGGGCGGAGCGCCGCCCGGTCGGCGGCCGGCGCTTTTTTGACCGTCTCCATCATCGCCATGACGCCTTCCATCTGCGCGCGCATTTCCGGCGGGACCATGGAAAGCATCGCCGGGTCCATCGCCTGTGCGTGGGCAAGACTCTCGGGGTGTTCCTCGGCTTTCTCAGCCATATAGGCGATCATCACCCGGTCGCCGGTTTCAGCCCAGCTATCGACGCTGAACCCGTGGGGTTTGACGAGCGCGGCGAGGCGCTGATGATCGGCGGGGTGCTTCTCTTTCAGCGCGGCGACCGATTTCGAATACGGACGAAAATCCTCCCCAGTTTTCGGAATGGAGTCGATTTCGAGGGTGTCGGTCTTGCCCGACGCCTCTAGCTCATGACCGAGCGCTTTGACGCTCTCCATCGAAGCGATGAAATTCTTTATTTTCGCCTCCGTCAGTGACGCAGGATCGGCTGCAAAAGCGACGCCGGCGAGAATGAAAACTGCGCCGAGCGCGGCGATGAGTTTCGTCATGATCTGGTCTCCCCAATAGCGCGACGGCCATAAAGCGCCGACGATGAGAAGAAGCTAGACCCTTTCGCCCCGCCATTGAACCTGGCGGCAGGTTGAATTTTGGTCAGCCGGGCGCGCTTCTCTACTCATCCCGCGTCGGCCGGCGGCGTTCGGATTTCACCTCCGACCGGCGGCGCTTGTCTTCGACGCGGCGGCGTTTTTCGGCCTTGGATACGAGGGTCTTGCGGCGCGGTTTGGGCGCCTCGGCGGCGCGGGCGATGAGATCGACAAGCCGCACGCGGGCGTCTTCGCGGTTTCGTTCGCGCGATCGGAACCGCTGCGCCTCGATGACGATCTCCCCATCCTTGGTCATGCGCCGGCCCGCAAGGCGCACAAGACGGACTTTCACATCATTCGGCAGCGACGGCGAGTTGAGGGCGTGAAACCGCAACTGCACCGCCGTCTCGACCTTGTTGACGTTCTGCCCGCCGGGGCCGGAGGCGCGCATGAACGTCTCGACCAGCTCCCAGTCGGCTAGCGAGAGCGCAGGAGTGACGGCGATCATTGTACGGAAGGGGCAGCTTTCAGGCGCTCGCTTGCCCGCGCCTTGACGCTTTCCGACTTCAACTGTCCGCAGGCGGCGAGAATGTCGCGACCGCGCGGCGTCCGGATCGTCGAGGCGTATCCGGCGCGATTGACGATGTCGGCGAAAGCCTCAATGCGCTCCCAGCTCGAACATTCATAGGGCGCACCGGGCCAGGGATTGAACGGGATAAGATTGATTTTCGCCGGAACGCCTTTGAGGAGCCGCACCAGTTCGCGCGCCTCGGCGTCCGTATCGTTGACGCCTTTCAGCATCACATATTCAAAGGTGATGCGCCGAGCATTGCCAAGCCCCGGATAGGCGCGGCATGCCTCCATAAGGTCCGCAATCGGATATTTGCGGTTGATCGGCACCAGCACGTCGCGCAGCGCATCGTTAGTCGCGTGCAGTGAAATCGCCAGCATCGCCGCCGTCTCTTCGCCTAGCGCGCGCATCTGCGGCACGACGCCCGAGGTCGAGACGGTGATGCGCCGGCGCGAGATAGAAATGCCATCGCCGTCGGCGATGATCCCAATCGCCGCCGCTACTTGATCGAGATTGTAGAGCGGCTCGCCCATGCCCATGAAGACGATATTGGAGAGCAGCCTGTCTTCGCCGCCTGACGGCCATTCCTTGAGATCGTCCTTGACCGCGATTACCTGTCCGACGATTTCCGCAGCGGTCAGGTTGCGGACTAGATTCTGCGTGCCGGTATGGCAGAAGGTGCAGTTCAGGGTGCAGCCGACCTGCGAAGAAACGCACAGCGCGCCTGAGCGGCCGACATCGGGGATGTAGACGCATTCGACTTCGATGCCCGGCGCCATCCGCAACAAATATTTGCGCGTGCCGTCTTTCGATATCTGCCGCTCGATCACTTCCGGGCGCGGAACATCGAAGGTTTGCGCAAGGCTGGCGCGCATATCCTTGCCGATATCTGTCATCTTCTCGAAGTCGGTGACGCCGTAATGGTAAATCCAGCGCCAGACCTGCGTCGCGCGCATCTTTGACTTCTTGGCGTCGAGCCCGAGCGCTGCGCCAAGAGTTGACGCCAATTCCTCACGCGTCAGCCCGATCAGGCTGACGCGGTCAGCCTTCTTCAGGACGGATGCGGCCGCACCAGCGGCGAGGTCGAGTTCGGGCATGGGTTCCTCTGGGCGCGGGATATAGGACCCTGCCGCGCTTCTATCAATGGAAGCGAGACCATTACCCGCGATTGCGGGCGGGCGCGGCGCATGGTCTTAGAGAGGGGCATCCTTCCAAAGCGCTTTTCTATGCCCCTCGAACCCTCGCCCATCGCCGTCGGTCCGGAACCCGGCAGTCCCGCCCTACCGCCGCGCGATCGGCGTATCGCCATGGGCGTGCTTCTTGCCGGCATCGTCTGCGTCGGCATGGGGCAGACCGTTGTCTTCTCGGTATTGCCGCCCCTTGGCCGTCAAATCGGACTCGCAGACATGCAGGTGGCGGCGATTTTCGGCCTGTCGGCGCTGTTCTGGGTTCTGCTGGTGCCGCTTTGGGGACGGCGCAGCGATGTCGCCGGACGAAAGCCGCTCATTCTGCTCGGCCTCTCCGGATTCGTCCTCTCAATGGTTCTGTTCGCCTCTTCAATCGGGCTCGGCCTGTCCGGCGCGCTCAGCGGGATCGGGCTTTACGCGCTGATCCTCGCCACACGGAGCATTTACGGCGTTATCGGTTCGGCGACCCCCGCCGCGGCGCAGGCCTATATCGCAGACCGCACGCCGCCTGAACTGCGCACCGCCGGCATGTCCAGCTTTTCAGCCGCGTTCGGCATTGGCGCGATGCTGGGGCCTGGCGTCGGCGGGGCGGTCGCCGTTCTCGGTCCTGTCGCCCCGCTTTACGCGGTCGCCGGACTCGCCGCGGTGATGGTCATTGCAATCTGGCTGCTGCTTCCGGAACGATCCAACCCGATCCCAAGGCTAGCGCGGCCTAAGTTGAACGTCGGCGATAGGCGTCTGCGCCCGTTCCTGATTTTCGGCCTCGCCTTTGGCGTCATCAACGCGGTGCCGATCCAGACTGTCGCCTTCTATTTCATCGACGTCCTGCATCTCGATACGAAAGAAGCGCCGCAATTCGTCGGCGTCGGGTTGATGGGCGCGGCGATGGCGTCCCTGTTCTCACAACTCGTACTGGTGCAGAGATTCGGCTTGCAGCCGCGCGTGCTGCTGCGCCTCGCGCCCTTGGCGATCCTCTTCGGTCACTTGCTGATCGCCGTCTCTAAAGATTTCGGGCCGCTTGTCTTCGGCCTGATGCTGTCTGGCTGCGGCGCCGGAATGGCGATCCCGGGTTTCACGTCGGCGGCGTCGCTTGCGGTGGGGCCGGACGAGCAGGGCGCCGCGGCGGGTCTGTCGAATTCGGCCGGCGCTTTCGGATTCGTCATCGCGCCGGTCATTGGATTCTCCCTTTACGCGATCGCGCCGCAGACGCCTTTCGTACTGACCTCGGCAATGGCGGCGTTGCTGCTTATTTACGCTTGGATGAGCCCGACAATTAGGCGGCTCGGGCGTTAGCCTACTCGTCGTCAAAGAAAAGAATGTCGCCGGGCTGGCAGCCGAGTTCGCGGCAGATCGCCTCGAGCGTCGAGAAGCGAATGGCTTTCGCCTTACCTGTCTTCAGGATCGAAAGGTTGGCGATGGTGACGCCGACGCGGTCCGAGAGCTCGGTCAGCGACATGCCGCGCTCCAGAAGAACCCGATCGAGTTTGACGGCGATGCCCATGCTCAAACCGTGAGGTCCTGTTCTTCCTTCATCTTCGCGCCTTCATGGAAAACCTCCGCGAGGACGAAGACGGCGGCGATGCCGATCCAGTTGAAAAGCTCGATATCGAGATCGATGTCGGCGTCGGACGCCATGGACAGGACTGCGAACACGATCTTGGCGATCTCGCCGAAGAGAAGCGCGAAGCCGACGCGCTGGAAGCGCACGGCGTTTTCCTTCACGAAGGGCGAACCGAAGCGCAGGGTGCGGAGAATTTCGAGGAGACGGTTGACGATATAAAGGAGTACGCCGAACGTCACAAAATAATATAGCACCTCGATAATGTCGCTGACCGAGCTCTCGGACCGCGTCGGCGTCACCATCGCCAACCTTTCGATCC
>JAVJPA010000301.1:0-5275 GCA_040216495.1 Amphiplicatus sp.
CGTGTGCTCTTCCGATCTCGAACGTGAAGAGGAGCGACTCCTGCGTGCTGAACTGCACCTGGTCGTCCGAGTTGGTTTCGCCTTGCGTCAGCGCGCCAAGACCTGAATTGGTCGGCGAGAGATCCTGAATAAGCGCGGTGGAGCCGGCGCCGGTTTTGGCGACGACGTTCACGTCGACCCAGTCCTTGCTATAGTCGAGGCCGGTCGCGTGATTGATCGTGCAGAGGTCGGGACCTGAAATTCCGATGCCGTTGCACGTGCCGCCGGTGGTGTAGTTTCCAGCCACGGGCAGATCGGCGCCCGGATTCTGGAACACGATAGTGACCGGCGCAGCGTTCGCGGCGCCGGCAAGCAGCGCGCCCGCAAAGACGGACGCGATAGTTTTTAGCAGTAGATGACGCATGAGCGTTCCCCCTGACAGAACGAGCCTCCTCTCGGAGGCGATCTAGCAGCTATTAAATATCTGTTAAGCAGGCGCAAGCGCGGAAAATGGTTATCGCGGAGTATTTTTCGCGTGTTCAGTTAATTTATATCTTTCGAGGGTTGCCTCAAAAACCGGCGCAACCATCGGCTGAAAATCTGTCGATTACGGCGCATACCTGAGCGCGCGCGAGGCGCAGCATTTCGCCAGAATGGCGAGCGCCTTCTGTTTCGTCCGAAGGCTTAGATCAGCGAAGATTCCACCTTACCCGCGAAGGTTGACCACATCCGCCGTACGGCCAAGCGCGCGCATCACCGTCTCGACGATATGCGAGGCGTTCAGCCGGGCGAGATCGTACATTTTCTCAGGCTTGTCGTGATCCTGATAAATGTCCGGCAACGTCATTGTGCGGACTTTCAGCAGGCCGGCATCAAGCAACCCCTCGTCCGAGAGGTAATGCAGGACGAACGCGCCGAAACCGCCGACGGATCCTTCCTCGATCGTCACCAGCACTTCATGATGGCGCACGAGCTGCTTTATGAGCTCGTGATCCAGCGGCTTGGCGAAGCGCGCGTCGGCGACCGTCGCCGACAACCCGAGAGTCTCGAGCGTGTCGGCCGCCTTGAGCGCTTCCTGCAGCCGCGTTCCGTACGACAGGATCGCCACTTTCGTCCCCTCACGGACGATCCGGCCCTTGCCGATTTCCAGCACGCGCCCGCGTTCAGGAAGATCGAGGCCGACGCCTTCACCGCGCGGATAGCGCCATGCGATCGGACCTTCGTCATAGACCGCCGCCGTCGCCGTCATATGCATCAGTTCAGCTTCATCGCCCGCCGCCATCAAAACCATGCCCGGCAGGCAGCCGAGATAAGCGACATCGAAAGAGCCGGCGTGCGTCGCGCCGTCGGCGCCGACGAGGCCCGCGCGGTCCATGGGGAAGCGCACGGGCAGGTGCTGCAAGGCGACGTCGTGGACGACGGAGTCGTAGGCGCGCTGGAGGAAGGTAGAATAAATCGCGCAGAACGGCTTCATGCCGTCGGCGGCGAGGCCGGCGGCGAACGTGACTGCGTGCTGCTCGGCGATGCCGACATCGTAGCAGCGGTCAGGATACGCATCAGCGAACATGTCGAGGCTGGTGCCGGACGGCATCGCCGCCGTGACCGCGACGATCTTCGGATCGAACTCGGCTTCCTTGATCAGCGCCTTGGCGAACACTTTCTGATAGGCCGGCGCGTTCGGCGTTCCCTTTTGCTGCTTGCCGGTGACGACATCGAACTTGACGACGCCGTGCCCCTTGTCGGCGGCGGTTTCCGCCGGCGCGTAGCCTTTGCCTTTCTTGGTCACGACATGGACGAGCACGGGGCCGTCCTGCATGTCGCGAACATTTTCGAGCACGGGGATCAGGTGATCGAGATTGTGGCCGTCGATCGGGCCGACATAGTAAAAGCCGAGCTCTTCAAACAGCGTGCCGCCCGTGAACATGCCGCGGCCGTATTCCTCGGCCTTGGCGAGCTGCTTGTAGACGGCGTTGGGAAGCCGCTTGGCGAGCTGTTTCGAGAACTTGCGGAATCCGTGATAGACGCCGGAGGATGAGGCGCGCGCCAGATAGGCGCTCATGGCGCCGACCGGCGGAGCGATCGACATGTCGTTATCGTTGAGAATGACGACAAGCTTGGTTCCAAGATGGCCGGCGTTGTTCATCGCCTCATAGGCCATGCCCGCCGACATCGACCCGTCGCCGATCACGGCGATGGCGTGATTGTCCTTACCCTGATGATCGCGCGCGCGAGCGAACCCGAGCGCCGCCGAAATCGAGGTCGCCGCGTGCGCCGCGCCGAACGGGTCGTATTCGCTTTCCGAGCGCTTGGTGAATCCCGAAAGACCGCCGCCCTGACGGAGGGTGCGAATGCGGTCGCGCCGCCCGGTCAGCACCTTGTGCGGATAGCATTGATGACCGACATCCCAGACGAGCCGGTCGTCGGGCGTATTGAAGACGTAATGGATCGCAGTCGTCAGCTCGACGACGCCGAGCCCGGAGCCGAGATGGCCGCCCGTCACCGAGACGGCGTCTATGACTTCGGCGCGCAATTCGTCGGCGAGCTGACGGAGCTGGCTCTTGTCGAGCTTCCTCAGATCGGCCGGAACATTGACCTGGTCCAGCAGCGGCGTTTCGACCGGCATGGGCAGACCCCTTCTTTCTTATCGAGCTCAGCGCTTTTCCGCTGGCGACAGGTTTTCCGCCGCATTGCAGCATGGCGGTTGAACTTGCCGTTTTAGCCCTTCCGCGGGAATTCTCCAGCCCTGCTAGGGCCCGGTAACGGCCTTGTAAGGACGCTTTCGGGGCGGCGGCGCGGCTTTAAGGCAACACCGACGTCAGTATTGGCGGGATTATTCGAATTTCGCGGGTTCGAGGCGTGGAGCGCCGCCCTCATCGACGACAATTTTATCGATTCGCTCCTGGGCGGATTTAAGCTTGGCCTCGCAATGCGCCTTCAACGTAGCCCCGCGCTCATAGAGCGCGATGGAATCCTCAAGCGCGACCTGTCCCTCCTCCAGCTTGCGGACAATGTCCTCAAGCTCGGCGAGCGCCTTTTCGAAGGAAAGGGCGGCGATATCGTTGGGGGTCTTGGCCATTCTCGTGTCCTTTTATTCAGCGATGGCGGGCGCCGTATGCGCTGGTTCGCGGCTCGGCTCAGCCTCGTAAATCCGCCATGACCAGTAGTGATTGCCCCCATCGCGCGCGGCGCGGCGCCAGCCGGAACGGCGCAGCTTGCGATCGATCATCCAGTTCAAAAACCCGTGGGCGCACAGCAGCACGTCGCCGCGTTCAGTGTAGGCTTCCAGTCTGTTGATGATCTGTTCGACGCGCATCCACGCCTCGGCGGCGCTCTCAACTCCCTCAGGCGCATAGCCCAGCGACCAGAACAGGCGGCTGACGACGCCCCACTGGCCAGGCCGCAGTTTCAGCCACGGCACTGGCGGCGGCGGCAATGGGGCTTCGACGAAAATCGGATCGGCCGGGACATCTCTCGCCCCGCCTGTCACCTGCCGCGCGGTTTCGATCGCCCGCGGCAAGGTCGAGGAAAGCACGGTCGAAGCCTTGCCGGCGAGATCGATCAGGGCGGGCGGCGGGGCTTCGTCCGGATGCAGGCCGGACGCATCGTAACGCGCCCACCAGTCGCCATATTCCCGCGCCGAGATCGTCAGATCGCGCGCGAGGTTTGGCCGGCCGTGCCGGGCGGTGATGATGCGTCCAGACATGAAAACGTCGCCTACAACCTGCCGACCTTATGGCGCGGTTTTTACGCCTGCATCAAGGCTTTGACATGGGCCGCCGCGGAACGGCCGAGCGCCGCAAGGTCGTAACCCCCCTCAAGCAGGGAGACGATGCGGCCCTCCGCCTTGTCGCGGGCGATGGCGGCGAGCGCAGCGGTGAGCCAGACGAAATCGTCCTCCGTAAGCCGGAGCCCGCCGAGCGGGTCGGCGCTGTGGGCGTCGAAGCCGGCCGAGATCACCAGAAAGTCGGGCTCGAAATCGGAGAGCGCCGGCAGGAGGGTTTCGCCCCAAGCTCGGCGGAAAGCGCTTCCCTCGGTTCCGGTCGGCAGCGGCGCGTTGGCGATATTGTCGCTGGCGCCGCGGTCGCTCGCCCGGCCCGTTCCCGGATATTGCGGCCATTCATGGCTTGAAGCGTAGAACGCGTGTTCGTCATGCCAGAAGGCCGCTTCCGTGCCGTTGCCATGATGCACGTCGAAATCGACCACGGCGACGCGTTGCGCGCCGTGCGCGGCGCGCGCGTGGAGCGCCGCGATCGCCGCGGAATTGAAAAAGCAAAAGCCCATAGCGCGCGTGGGTTCGGCATGGTGACCCGGCGGGCGGGCGGCGACGAAAGCATTCTTCGCTTCCCCCGCATATAGCGCGTCGACCGCGGCAACGCCGGCGCCGGCGGCCCGCAATGCGGCGTCGAGCGAATGCGGTCCCATGAACGTGTCGGGATCGAGCTGGCTCATTCCTTCGGCTGGGGCCGCCTCTTCGATCGTCCGACGAAAGGCGCCCGGATGCACGCGCTCGATCGCTTCCGAGCTGGCGCGCGGCGCCTCGCGGCGGACGAGCGTCGCGAATTCCTCCGCACCAAGCGCTTTTTCGACAGCGCGGTACCGCCCGCCATGCTCGGCGTGGCCCGGCGGCGTTTCGTGGGCGGAGAAAGAAGCGTGTGTGTAGAGAAGCGTCGTCATGGGCGTTCCGTTGCTGCGGCTGGCTCTAGACCTTCCGGCCGGCCCAACCTACCCTCGCTTGCGGCGGTTCGGCCAGAGACTCGAGCGAAACAATGAGAAAAGTCCTGCTGGCGCTCTGCGGCGCAATCGTAACGCTGATCGCTGTCTGCCTAACGCGCGCCCTTATGCTGCCGGCTGCGCCATCGTCTGAGAGCGCCGAAAGCCCAGTCGACCTTGCGCAGAATCGCGACGCAATCGCGAGGCGCCTCGCGCAGGCGATCCGTTTCGAAACAGTCTCATGGGGCGATGCGCGCCCCATGAATGAAGAAGCTTTCGCCGGCTTTGCGGACTTTCTCGAACAAACTTATCCGGCCGCGCACCGCGCCATGCGCCGCGAGACGGTCAGCAGCGGCTCCCTGCTCTATCGCTGGCCGGGAACGGACGCATCAGCGAAGCCCGTCGCTTTCCTCGCCCATCTCGATGTGGTTCCAGTGGAGCCGGGAACCGAAGCCGAATGGACGCATCCGCCCTTCTCCGGCGCGATTGCCGACGGCGCCGTATGGGGCCGCGGCGCGCTCGACAACAAAGGACAGGTTATCACCTTGATGGAGGCGGCTGAACGACTCGCAGCGCAAGGCTTTCG
>JAVJPA010000302.1:0-3017 GCA_040216495.1 Amphiplicatus sp.
GCCGCCGGGCGGCCGGACGAAGCGCTGGCGCAGTACGCGAAAGTGTTGAACACCGCCCCCAACAGGCTCAACGCCCTTATCGGCGGGGCGGAAGCGGCGAAAGCGGCCGGCGAACTGATGACGGCTGAAACCTACCTTGCGCAGGCGCGAAGCCAGACCCGGTCTGGAAATCAGGACGCAATCAACCTGAATTAGCGTCGTATGATCAGCGGATGCGGTTGTCGGGGAGCGCTCTATATCTCTTCGCCTTGTCGAAGAGAAGAGGAGCGCTGAGCATCATCACCATTCGAGTCACGCCGTCAGCCTGTATCTCCGGCGCCGTCCACAGAACCTCCTGAAGCCTCGCGATATCGCGGAGCCTTCGCCTTGCCGCCACGGTCTGCGTCTCGCTCTGCGCTGTCTCAGCGACAATGTTCGCAACGAGATGAGCGGCCGCTTCAGCGGCGTCAGCATTGCGCTCAGCAATCGCTCTCCAGTCGATGCGCCCGGCTTTTCCCGCGCGAGGCAGCGTCAGACTGGGCGGCGTATCGAGCGGCGGCCGGCCGGCCACAATGTCGGCGGCGCCGGCCGACAGACCAAGACTGAGAAGCTGGTCCCGTCCATCGGGCGAACCGGCGACTTCCGCCGCATGCGCGAGCAGCAATTCCGCCGCCGACATCCGGCTCCTTCGCGAAAGCGCGTCCTTGCACATCCAGCGCGCTTTTGCGAACGCGCGCGCGACCACATCGCTGTTACGCCGCCGAAGGGCCACCGTCGTCTCCCTCGTCCATGATCCTCAGGACCCGAAGGGTCTGCCGCCGCCCATGCGGATCGGTCCAACTGAACGCAGCGCCTTCGCTCAAGCCGACAAGCGCCGCGCCTGCCAGAGTCAGAACCGAAAGATCGCCGGCGTCGATGTCCGTCTCGTCCGGCATGGAAAGACGGACAGTGCGGACCCGGCCAGAGTTCAGAATTTCGATTTCCGCCTGCGATCCCAGCCGGACGAAACGGCGCGCTGAGAGATCGGAAACCACGGTCGCGCGTTCCACTTCCTCCCCAAGCACGGCGGCGGCAGGTGAGTTTTCGCTCACCGCATCGAGAAGGTTGGCGAGCCGCGTTTTGTCGGCCTCGCTGATGAAAACGGGCGGACGCCGCGCGGCGTCCATTTTAATCAACATGAGTTTGCTCCTGCACCCTGCGACGCGCGGCGTTGCGAGGGATTTCGATTGTACTGGGGTTGGATGAAGCGCGGCGCCGGGACGTTCGCCCGAGCGTCTTAATAAATTCCCGGACCTGCCGGCTGCGCCAAGCTTACAGGCCCGGCTTGCAGCCGTGCGGCGAGCTGGCCGCCATGGTGCAGCATCCGGACATATGCGGGGCGATAGATCATGTTGCCGACTATGTGAGGCCGTTCCAACGGAAGTCAATCCGGCCTGTACGGGCGCACCCTGTCAGAAAGCCGCGGCGACATAACATCTTCATTGACGCCGGATACCCCGTCCGAATAGCCTTTACTCGCTGCTGCAGGACGCGTCGGCTTGCGAGCCGGAGGGGCGTCGCCCGCCTGCAATTCCATCCATAGCAGCGCGCCCATGCCGACTCTCGAACACCTCAGGAAGCAGGCCAAGCAGTATCTGCGCTGGCGCCGCGAACAATATTACCCTGTTGCGGCGGCCATCAGGTCTTTCCTGCCGCGGTTTCAGGACATGTCTGACGCGGAAATTCTCAACGCGGACTTCAAGCTCAGCGACGCGCAGGAGCTTGTCGCCAGAAAGCACGGGTTCGAGAGCTGGCCAGCGCTTATCAAAGGAATACAGTCCATGACCGCCTCAACGCCTTCTAAGACGCATGCGTCCGTGATCCTGACGGCGGAGCCGCAGCTTTTCGTTTCCGATCTCGACGCCGCCTGCCGGTTTTATGGCGAGAAACTCGGTTTCCGGGTCGCCTTTTCCTACGGAGAGCCGCCGTTCTACGCGCAGATATTTCGCGACGGCGCCCGCCTGAACCTCAGAAAAGTCGCCGGGCCTGTGTTCGACAGCGGCTTTCTGGCGAGGGAACAGGGCGCGCTTGCCGCCACGCTTACGCTCGATGACGCCAAGCCGTTGTTCCTTGAGTTTCAAGGCGCAGGCGTGACCTTCCGCCAGACATTGAAGACCGAGCCATGGGGCGCGCGGACCTTCATCGTGGAAGACCCGGACGGCAACCTGATCTGCTTCGCCGGGGCGGCGAGTTAAGCGGGAGGGGCCGAGGCGCCGCGCCTACTTGGCAAAATGGCCCCGATACGCGACACCTCTCCCCATGACGCCCAAGGAAAAAGCCCGGGAAGACTTCAAGCGCGCCCTTATCCAGACGACGCGCGCCCTCTCCTCGCAGAACGAGGTCGAGGTGGCGTTCGGCGGCGATCATGCGCAGGTCTCCGGCAAGCGCGCGCGCATTCCCCTTCCCGCCCGGGTGCTCGACCCCGCCGCCGCCGCGATCGCGCGCGGCGAAGCGGACGCGGCGGCGCTCAGGCTCGCGCACCATGACGACGCCAAGCATGCCCGGCTCGCGCCGAAAGGTCCGCAGGCGCAGGCGGTGTTCACCGCGCTCGAAAACGCCCGCTGCGAGGCGATCGGCGCGCAAGGCATGAAAGGCGTCGGCGATAATCTGGCCGCCGCCCTCGACAAAACCCTCGCCGACAAGGGATACAATTCGCTCGACGCCGCAAACGCCGCCCCGCTCGCCGATGTCGCGGCGCTATTGTTGCGGGAACGGCTGACCGGACGCCCGTCGCCGACGGCGGCGTCCCGCATCCTTGAGACATGGCGCGAGGACGTCGAAGCGCGCGCCGGCGCCTCGCTCGACAAGCTCGCCGCCTTCGACGATCTCGACAACCAGGAAGCGTTCGGCAAACTCTCCCGCTCCGTGCTGCGCGATCTCGATCTCGACGACGAGGACAGCGGAAACGAGAGCGGGGACGAAAAAGCCGAGGGCGATGACGACGCGGACGAGAACGACACCGATCAGTCAGAGAATGACGAAGACGGCGTCGCCGACAT
>JAVJPA010000303.1:0-1531 GCA_040216495.1 Amphiplicatus sp.
TGAGCCATGAAATCCGCACGCCGATGAACGGCATGCTGGCGATGGCGGAGCTCCTCAATAACGCCGATCTGCCGCCGCGCCAGAAGCGCTACACGGATGTCATCGTCAAATCGGGGCAGAGCCTGCTTGCGATCATTAACGACATTCTCGACTTCTCCAAGATCGAAGCGGGCAGGCTCGATCTTGAAAAGATTCCCGTCAGTCCTGTCGCGGTCATCAACGATGTCGTCGGCCTGTTCTGGGAGCGCGCGTCGAGCAAGGGCATCGACCTCACCGCCTATGTCGGGCCGAGCGTGCCGGAGCTGATAGAGGGCGATCCGGTGCGCCTCAACCAGATCCTTTCCAACCTCGTCAACAACGCGCTGAAATTCACGGACGAAGGCACGGTCATCGTATCGGCGAAACGGATCAAGTCGCAGGACGGCGCGTGCCGCATCGAGTTCTCCGTCACCGACACCGGCGTCGGCATCGCCAAGAACAAGCAACGCGCCGTGTTCGAAGCGTTCAGCCAGGCCGACCAGTCGACGACGCGCAAGTTCGGCGGCACCGGCCTCGGGCTCGCCATCTGCCGGCGGCTGGTCGAGACCATGGATGGCGAGATGGGTCTCAACAGCGTCGAAGGCAAAGGCTCGCGCTTCTATTTCAGCCTGCCGGCGGTCGTCGTCGAGGCGGCCAGACCCGCGCCCGAAACCATAGGCCACAAGCGCGCCGTCATCGCCGTCGACGGGCCGGCCACCTCGCGCATGCTGGCGCGCTATCTTGAGGAGGCGGGCGTCGCCGCGCAGGTCGTCGCGGGCGCCGACGCGATGATCGGGCAGTCGGCGTATACGGACATTATCTTCGCGTCGCCCGAGCGGCTCGACGAATTTCACAGAGCGATGCAGGGCAATGCGAGGCAATGGGCGCCAGCGCGCGTCTGCGTCAGCGAGCTGGGCGACGCGGCGCCCGACCACCTGCTTGACTCCGGCGTCGCGGAAGACCTGCTCATCAAGCCCCTGTCGCGCCACGATGTGATGGCGCAGATTGCGCGCGTATTCGAGGGGCGTTTGCGCGGGCGCGACGCGGCGAGCGTCACGGCGTCGAGCGCGCCGGCGCTTCCTTCGTTCGCCGGCGCACGCGTCCTCGCCGCCGACGACAGCGCGGTCAATCGCGAGGTCGTCAAGGAAGCGCTTGCGCGCCTCGACATCGAAGCGACGCTGGTGGCGGACGGCCGCGAAGCGGTGGCGGCGGCCGCGAGCGAACGGTTCGATCTCATCCTGATGGATTGCTCGATGCCGGAAATGGACGGGTTCGAAGCGGCGCGCGCCATTCGCGCGAGCGAAGCGCGCGAGGGCGGCGCGCCGACGCCGATCATTGCGCTCACCGCTCATGTGGCGGGCCGCGAGGTCGAATGGCGCGAGGCGGGCATGAGCGGCTGGCTGACAAAGCCGTTCACGCTTCTGTCGCTGGCCCATGAGATCGCGGCGCACCTGCCGGCGAGAGCGCGCATCGACGCCGACATCGCTGTTGAAGCGGCGACCGCGCCGGCGGC
>JAVJPA010000304.1:0-14454 GCA_040216495.1 Amphiplicatus sp.
GACGGACTGGTCGCGGCCATCGCTTTGCTCAGAATGCTCGACCGCAATCCCGGCCTGAAGCTTTCCGACATGAGAAAGTCGCTCCCAAAAACCTACCAGTCGCCGACCATGTCGCCGAAATGCGCCGACGAAGAAAAATACGCCGTCGTCGACAAGATCGTGGCGGCGCTGGTCGCGCGCGCCAAATCTGGCGGAACAATCATCGGCCAGAAAATCCGCGACGTGGTCACCGTCAACGGCGTCCGCATCACGGCGGAGGACGGCACCTGGGGCCTTATCCGCGCTTCCTCCAATAAACCCGAACTCGTTGTCGTGGTCGAAAGCCCGGCGTCGGAAGAGAACATGAAGAAAATGTTCGGCGAGCTCGATGCGGTGCTGAAGCAGCACCCCGAGGTCGGGGCCTACAACCAGAAGATATAGGCTGGAACGCGCCGCCCGTCTCTTCAGTTTGTAAGTTGCGCAAGTCCCGCTTGCGGACAATTGTGAGCGTCTTGCGCAATCAAAATCAACCGGAATGCGGTTGGCTTCGGGGATGCGGCAGTTGATTGACACTTTGAGCGGCGTGCGCCGTCTGGCGAGCGCGTCCGGCGTCCTGCTGGTCGGCCGGGTCGCTGGCGCCGCTGCAAGTTTCGCCTTCGCCATCATTCTCGCCCGGACGCTGCCGCAAGCGGAAGTCGGCCTCGCCCTCACGGCGATTTCGAGCGCGTTCCTCGCCTCCGTCATCATTACCCTGAACATCGAGTCCGGCAGCATCCGCTTTCTCGTCGCTGCGCGCGAGGCGGGAGACGCGGAGACGGCGAGCGGCTTCATCTATTTCGGCCGCCTTCTGCTGGTCTGCATCGCGCCGGTTATCGCCGGCCTCTATGTCGCGCTGAAACTCGGCGCCGGCGGCGCGGATCAGGCGGCGATGACGATCTGCGCGGCTCTCTCCATTCCGGCGATCGGCTGGCTGCGCCTTTCCGGCTCTCATGCGACGGCGCTCGGAAAGCCGGCCATCGGATCGCTGCCGCGCACCGCGTTGCAGCCGCTTCTCCTGCTGGTCGCGTATCCGGCCAGCCTTCTCGCCGGCGCGCCCGCCTCCGCAGGGCTGGCGCTCGGCTGTTTCCTCGCTTCTTTCCTGCTGACGGGGATCGTTCAATTCATCCTCCTGCGCACCGATGTGCGGGTCGGCCCGGCGCGGAATTTCAGCGCGCGGCGGGACTGGGTCGCCAACGGCTTTTTCATGTCGCCGATCGTCGTGTTGCAAGAGTATCTCCAGCACGGCGTCGTCATCGTCGCCGCCATCGCGCTCGGCGCCAGCGAGGTCGCCATCCTCGCCATCTCGCTGCGTTTCATCTCGCTCGTCCGGTTCGGGGTTCTCGCGGTGAACATGGCGGCGAGCCCCGGCATCGCGCGCGCCATCGCCCGCGCCGAACATGACGACCGCGACCGCCAGCTTCGAGCCGCCGCGCTTTTGAAAACGCCCGCCGCCGCTGTCGCCTGTCTTGTCATCGCGCTGTTCGCCGAACCGCTGCTTGGCTTGCTCGGACCGGAATACGCCGGCGGGGGCGCGGCGCTCGCCTGGTTCACGCTGATCCCGCTCGCGTCGGCTTTTTTCGGCCCGAACCAGATGCTGCTCAACATTTCCGGCGCGCGAAGCTGGGTTTTCGGCGTATCGCTCGGCGCTATCGCGCTCGCCTTCCTCGCCATTCCCGCCGGGGCGGCGCTTCACGGCGTCGAAGGCGCGGCCATGGCCGCATCGCTGCTGTTCGTCTGCTGGGAAGGCGCGCTTTTCCTCGTCACGCGCACAAAGTTCGGCGTCGATGCGTCATTCTTCGCATTGCTGGGGCGGCGCGGTTAACCGTTGATGACGCGCAGTTGCGGCTGCGCGTAATAAACGGCGGACGCCCGCTGGAGCCGCCGGTAAGAACCCTTGGCCACATGGGTCAGGACCGTACTCGGCTCCTTGCCGATTTCGGCGAAGAGATCCATCGCCTCGGCCACAAGCCGGCGATCCGTCCTGTTCCATTGCACGCACAGGATCACTTCGTCGGATGCGTCGGCGATCACGCGCGTTTCAGGAAAGGTCAACGCCGGCGGCGCGTTGATGACGATGGTGTCAAAGTCCTGCTTCCAGACTTCGATAAGGTGCTTGAAGTGCGTTGAAAACGCGCTGCTGACCGGTTCGCTCCAGCCGCCTTTGCGGGCGGCCAAGATCGATAGCCGCGGGCTCCGCGTCGTCACCACCGCGTCCCGCCAGTCGCCGCCGCCGCAGAGAGTTTCGGCGAAGTCGCGCCCATCATAGCGCTTAAAAAGCTGCTGTAATATTTCGGCGCGGCGCAGATCCGCATCGACCAGCAGGGTCTTGCGTTCGGCCATGGCGATAGAACGGGCGAGCCCGGCGGCCATCGCCGCCTGTCCGGCCGCCGCGTCGGGCGCGGTCACGACGATCACTTCGCCGGCCTTGTAGGCGCCGCCGAGCGACAGTTCCGTGCGGAGCGAGCGCAACGATTCCGCGTAAGCCGATCCCGGCGCGCGAACGACCGCGTTCATCGCCGCGGCTATCTCCCGCTTACGCACACCGACAGCGGGAATGACGCCGATGGGCCGGTCGCCTGTCGCCGCGTGAAGCTCCTCGGGCGTGCGGATTGTGCGCCGTGAAAACTCTCGCATCAACGCGATGAAGACGCCGATAGCGCCGGAGAAAATCACCGCCGCGGCGAAAGCAGGCTTCTTGCGAGGCGCGGAAGGAGTCAGCGGCAAGGCGGCGGGCGATACGATGCGCGCATGGGGCGTCTGGGAAGCGGTCGCGCTGTTAGCCTCATTATACTCTGTGAGCAGCGTCTCGTAGCGCTGGCGCTTGCCTTCCGCCTCGCGCTCCAGCTCGTTGAGGCCGATGCTGGCGGTGTTCACTTGCGCGTTGTCGTTTCTCAGGCGCTGCATTTCGCGTTCGAGCGAGGCGGTCACCGAGCGCGCCGAGGCGAGCCGAGTCTCGATCTCTTCGGCGGCGCGTGCGACTTCGTCGTTGAGCGCCCCCTGCAAGGATTGTTTGCGCGACATGGCTTCCTGATAGGGCGGGATGCTCTCCCACCGGTCGGCATTGTACCGTGTCGACAGCTCGTTGAGTTCGCGATCCGCCTCATTCATCTGCTGGCGCAAATCGAGAACGGTTTTCTTCTCCCCGATTTCAGTGAGCAGAATGGGCGATTTGCCGGCGGCGCGCAGTCTTTGCAACTGACTGACTGCGACTTGGGCTTCGGACTCCCGCGCTTTCGCCATGGTCAGTTCGGCGCTGAGCTGGCGAAGCTGCTGGTTGCTCACCCCTTCCTCGCCCTCGCCGACAAGCGTGTTCTTCGAGCGATACGCCTCCACCGCCGCTTCGGCGGTCTGCGTTTCCTGCGCAAGCTGCTTCAACTCGGCCCGGAGCCAGTCCGTGGCCTTCTGCGAGGCGTCATGTTTTGCGCCGAGCTGGTCGTTCACATAGGTCTCGGCGAAGGCGTTGGCGATGTCACGGGATTTCACCTGGCTCTTCGACCGGAACGAGATGACGACGCCTTGCGATAAGCCGCGACGCTCGACATTGAGCCGCTCGCGCACTTCCTTGGCGGCCTGAAGCAGCTTGACGCTGGCGAGGATTTCTTCCGCCTCCGCCTTGCCCTCATCCCCCGCAGCGGCGCGGTTTTCCGCCATCATGCGGATGCCTGCTGGAATCTCGCCGCCGGCGAATTCCGGATCGTCGAGCAGCTCTTCGCGCTCGATGACGCGGTGAACGATCGCGTCGGAACGGATGAGTTCAAGCTCGCTTTCGATATAGGTGTCGGCGACCGGCGTCCCAGTAAAGGCGCCCTGCGTCTCGTCGAGCAGCGTGTTGCGCGAATCGAGCATGATCAGCGTGCTCGCGGTGAACTGCGGCGTCATCGCGCGCAGCACGAAGAACGCGGCGACGGCGCCTGCTAGAGTGATCGCTGCAATTAGACGAAAATTTGACAACAACGAACGGAAAATGGCGCCGAGATCGGGCTCGCGAAAAGACGCCGACGCCGTCCATGCCGGGACAGGCGCGCTCTCCCCCCGCCATCGTGTTATTTCGTTCATCGACGCTCACGCATTACGGACGCAGGGCGAAAAGACCCCTTACGCATTCCCGAATAGCACCTAAAGGTTTTTCTAGGGTAATAGTTCGCACACGTGATCTTACAAAGATGTAAGTGACTATTTGAACCTTTTCCTACATAGCGTGTAAAAAACCATCATGGATGAGTACCTCCCTGCAAGGGCCACGCCCGGCGCCCTTTGGGACGATCAGCACGCGGCGTAACGATGGCTGAACTTTTGACAAACAGGTCCGTCGCTCGCATCGACGTCCTCATCTGCACCTTTCGCCGTCCATCGATTGAAAGCGCCCTCGCGTCGATCGACCGGCAGCGGCTTGGAGACGGGATCGTTTCGCGCGTAATCGTCGCCGACAATGACGAGACGCCGTCAGCGCAGGCGCGCGTCGCCGCGGCGGCGGCCGGCATGAAAACCCCCGTGACCTATCTCCACGCCCCCGCCCGCAACATCTCCATCGCCCGCAACGCTTGCCTCGACGCCGCCGACGGAGACTGGGTCGCCTTCATGGACGATGATGAAGTGGCGCACCCGGACTGGCTGGCCTCGCTCTATGGATTTGCGATCAAAGGCGGCTACGACGCCGTGTTCGGACCGGCTGTCGCCGACTACGCTGAAACGGCGCCGGCCTGGATTCGCGCCTTCGATTATCATTCGAACCGCCCGGTGCGCCGCTTCGGCGAAGTCCAGACCGGCCACACCTGCAATGCGCTCCTGCTCTGGCGGGGCGGTCCGTTCACGACGGAGCGCTTCCTTCTTGAAAAGGGAAAAAGCGGCGGCGAGGACACGGAGTATTTCTTCCGCCTGCGCCGGGCGGGCGCCCGGTTCGGCATTTGCGAGAACGCCGAGGTGTTCGAACCCGTAGACCCCGCCCGCCTCACCTTCGACTGGATCCGCAAGCGGAAGTTTCGCGCCGGCCAGTCTTACGGGCGCCACTCCCACGCGGCGCCGCTGGCGTCGGCGGGCCTCGCCGCAAGCTCGCTGTTCAAGATCGCAAGCTGCGGCGCGATGGCGGGCTTCAACGCTTTTTCGACGGCGAAGCAGCGCTATTGGGCGCTCAGGGGCGTGTTTCATTACGGCGTGTTCGCCGCCCAGTTCGGCCGCAAGGAAGACGCGCTTTATGGCGAATAGGAAAACGCTCCTCTACATTTCAGCGGCGCTGGCGCTTACGGCGCCGGCATTGGCGCAACAATACCGTCAAATCGTATCGAACAAGGCCTTTGTCGATCGCTTCAGCGAGCCGCGCGACGATCTGTGGTGGCGCGCCGACGACCGCGTCGGCGGCAAACGGATCAACGACACGGGCTACAGCGCCGCCAACATCGATATAGCGGACGACGCGCTGACGTTGCTGCTCGAAGAAAAGCCCTACAGGGACCGCGGCCACACCGGCGCCTCCTACAAGACGAGAGACCTTTATTCCTACGGCCGCTACGACGCGGTGATGAAGGCGGCGCGCGGGTCCGGCGTCGTCACCGGCTTCTACACCTATACCGGTCCAGCCTTCGGCGATCCGCATGACGAGATCGACTTCGAATTTCTGGGGCGCGATCCTCGCCTTCTCCACCTCAACTATTTCGTCGCCGGCGAGGCGAAGCTGAAGCGCACGGTCGAACTTCCTTTCGACGCGTCCGAAGATTTCCACCTTTACACCTTCGAATGGCGCCCGGGCGAAATCGTCTGGTCGGTGGATGGAAAAGAGTTGCTGCGTGTCGCCGGCGCGCCGGAGGAAATGCCGTCTCATCCCGGGAAGGTCATCGCCGAAGTGTGGGCCGCGAAGAATCTGAAGAAATGGGCGGGGATAATCGATCCCTCGGCGCTGCCGGCGCGCGCGACCGTACGCTGCATCTCCTTTCGTCCCGAGAATTCCTCTGCGCCGACCTGCGCGGACGAACCAGAAAGCGGCGCCTCATGACGACGCTCGCCGCCCCTTATCCGCACGCATCCCCTGCGCCGCCCGCTCCCATCGGCGTCCTCGGCGCGCTCGTGCTGCGCTCTGACTTTCTCTATCTTTACTTCGTCATCTTCACCGCCAGCGGCGCGGTGTTCCGTTTCGGCGCGATCAACACCTATCTCTGGTATGCAATCTATCTGTGGACGCTCGCGCGTCTCGCCATCGAGATGCCGGCGCTGATGCGCGCCGCAATCCGCAACTGGCCGGTCTTTCTCTGGCCCATGCTGGCGCTCGCTTCGGTCGCCTGGTCGTACGCGCCGGGCTCCAGCCTGCAGGGCGGGATGCAGCTTCTGATGACGACGATCATCGCCGTCTTCATCGGCTCTAGGTTCGCGCTCCGCAACATCGTGATCGCGCTGACGGTCATTCTTTCCGGCGCCGCGCTCGTCTCCCTTGCGCTCCTCTTTACCGGATCGCCTGACATGTTCGCCGTCTCGGGCGGGTTCGAGGGCGTTTTCTCCCACAAGAACACGCTCGGCCAGCGCATGAACGTGCTTATCGCGACCGCGTTCGTCCTGCTGCTCGCCGCGCGATGGCGCCTGCGCCTGCCGCTGCTCGTCATGCTGGGGGTCGCGGCTTATCTTTTAATTCTCTCGAAATCGGCGACCTCGCAAATTCTCGGCATCCTCACGCCGGCGGCCCTGCTGACGCTCGCCTTCCTCCGGCTCGATGCGCAAAAAGCCGCGCTCGGCGCCCTCGCGGGGCTCGCGATGGCGGCGGCCTGCGTGATGGCGCTGTTTGTCGCCAGCGGCGATCCGGTCTCCTACGTGCTCGACAGTTTCGGAAAGGATTCGACGCTGACGGGCCGCACGTGGTTGTGGGCCCGCGGGATCGAACAGATAGGCGACCACCCGCTCATCGGCGGCGGCTATCAGGCTTTCTGGGTCAACGAACGCTCGTCGGAAGTCTTATGGATCCGCCACATCACGCTCGAAAGCGTCAAAGGCTTCCACAATGTCGGAATCGAAGTCTGGAACGATCTCGGCGTTCCCGGTTTCCTCGCGCTGATCGGCGTCCTGCTGGCTTATGCGCGTCGCACGTTCCGCTTTTACCGCGCGACGACCTCTGCGATCGGCATTCTGCCGCTTTTCTTCCTCGTCATCGCTGTCGTCAGCGGCTCGGTGAACAACGCTTTCTTCCGCCAGCATGAACTCGTGCATGTGCTGATCTGCGCTTTTTTCGCTGCAGCCGCTATGCCGGCAATGGCGCGCGCGCCGGTCCTTTCCGCGCCCTCAGCGCCGGTGCTGCATTTCCGGAAAGTCACTCCATGAAAGAATTGAGCAAACCGCGCAGCGCAAAGCCGACCTTTCTCGGCGTCGGCGCGCAGAAATGCGCCTCGACCTGGGTCCACCGCATCCTCGACGGGCACCCGAAAGTCAGCGTCAGCGATCCGAAGGAACTCGATTTCTTCTCCTGCTATTTCGACCGCGGCTATGGCTGGTACGAGCAATTCTTCGCCGGCGCGGGCCACGCAATCGCCGTCGGCGAAACGTCGCCCTCCTATTTTTACAACGAAGCCGCCGTCGAACGCGCCCGCGCTTACAATCCGGATTTCAAAATCCTCGTCTGCCTGCGCGACCCTATCGAACGGATGTATTCGAACCATCTTCATGAAGTGCGCAAAGGACATATCGCGGGCGCCGATCTCTCGTTCGAAGCGGGGATGGCGCTGAACCCGATGTACTTCCATCAATCGCTCTATGCGCGCCACCTGAAGAAATGGCTGGCGGCGTTCGGCGCGGAGAACGTCCTCGTTCTCCTGCAGGAAGATATTGCGCGCGATCCCCGCGCCGAAGCCGCGCGGGTGTGCGCGTTTCTCGGGATCGATGCGGATTTTGATTCCGAATTTTTCGACAGGCGCGCCAACGAGAACGTGGTTTACAAGAGCCCCGCTATCGGGGCCGTCTACGGCGCCATCGGCGGCGCGGCCCGCGCGGTCGGCATGGGCGGCGTCATCCGCTGGGCGAAAAAGACCGACGGCGTGTCGTCGATCTGGAGCGCGGCGAAGGAGAACCTTCGCGAGCGCGTGGCCCCGATGCGCCCTGAAACGATCGCCGCCCTGCGCGCCGATCTTGCGGACGACATGAGCGCGCTCGCGGCGCTGCTCAGCCGCGCCGACCTGCCTTGGCCGACTTGGCGCGCACTGACGGAGAAAGCCGCATGAGCGAGGCCGCGCCGCCCGATTTCATCATCATCGGCGCGATGCGCGCAGGGACGACCGCGCTCGCCGAGCGCCTGTCGCGTCACCCCGACATCGCCATGTCGCGGCTGAAAGAGACCGATTATTTCATCGCAGAGAAAAATTACGATCGAGGACCGGACTGGTATCGATCGCTGTTCGACCCAAAGCGGCCGATTCGAGGCGAAGCCTCGCCCAACTACACCAAGAACGATGTGTTCGCCGGCGTGCCCCAACGCATCCGCGCCGCGCGGCCAGACGTCAAGCTCATCTATATCGTCCGCGACCCGGTGGAGCGTTTCTGGTCGCACTACAATCATACCTACCTGATGCGCGGCGGCCTGCCCTCGCCGGACGATTTGCTTGAAGAGCGCGAAGGCGCACACATTCTCGCCAGCAGCATGTACCGCCGCCAGCTCGACGCGTATCTGCGCGTGTTCCCCGCCGAGCAGATTCGCGTCATCGACCTCGACGATTTCGCCTTCAACGCGCCGCGCACGCTCGACGAAGTGTGCCGTTTTGTCGGCGCGACCCCTGACGTGCACATCGCCGGCGCCGACGCCGCCAACTCCGCCGAGTCCCTCGCCAAAACGCCGGGCTGGGCGTTGAAAATCTCGCAGCACAAGGCGCTGGTCGGCCTTCGCGCCAAACTGCCGGCGGACGTCAAAGACCGGATGCGCCGCGCGCTCTCGCGAGTGCAGGCCCAACCGCGCCAGACGCCGCCTATCTCGCAAGAGGCTCGCCGCCGCGTCAGCGACGCGCTCGCCGACGACGCGGCGCAGTTCCGCGCGCTGACAGGTCGATCTTTCGAGCGCTGGTCTGTCTAGCCGGCCATCGCCGCGGCGGGCCGCGACGCCATCGCGGCTTTCGCATAGGCGTGGAGATGGAGGTCAGGGGCGCACAGCGCTTCAAGCTTGCGGCGGTCGTCAGGGGATATCTGCGGCGGCTCTGCGGCGCCGACATTGTAACGGCCGATGGAGAGCCGCACGCCGAAGACAGTCTCAAAGCGATTCACGAACTCGTCCATCGCATCGACAAAACCGATCACCGAAAACCTGTCGATGACCGCCTTCGCCTCGTCGAGCGCGGCCATCGTTTCGTTGTTCTCGACAAACGGGCGTCCAGAGAAATAACGAAGGTTGTGCTGAGCGTGGGCCTGGCAGATGCGGCTTTCGAGATAGACGCCGAAGTCGCCGGTCACATAGCCCGCCTTCCGGGCCGCGCGGAAATTCGACACCACGCGCTCAACCGGATCACGCAGCATCGTGACATACTTGTAGCGCGCCCCGAAATGACGGTCGGCCTTGTGGCTGAACAGGACGTGGCCGTGCACCAGCGCGCAATCGTTGGCCATGAATGCGAGGAGCATCGCCTCGCGCAGGGCGAAGACCTCGGCCGCGCGCGCGCCGTCGTCGTAGAACGCCGCCTCGTCGTCCTTGTCCGTATGGAAGATCGAAGCCGCCCGGCGGGTTGTGTTGGCGGGCACTTCGCCGATATGTCGCCCGAACGGGACAGAGGCATGCAGCGCTTCGGATAGCGATGTGCCGCCGCTTTTGGGAATGTGGTGAAAGCAGCAATTATGCCGAAGCGGCTGGCTTGCGACAGCGCGCAGCAACCGCCCGCCATAGACGCGGCTGCGACGGACGCTTCGTTCGATGAAAGGCAGGTTGCGCATGAGATTCTTCCGTTTCGGTCAGCGATTATAGTATCCGCGCTTACGATTGCGCGCTTTGCTCGGGCGGCAGCGGCAACGAGTTGCTCAGCGCCCATGTCAGGATCGTCGACAGCGCGCCGAAGCCGAAGGCGAGGTGCGCGGTCATGGCGGTCACGGCGATCAGCGCAATGCGTTGCGGCGTTTTTCGGCTGGCGATGGCGCACGCGGCGATAATGACGACGGCGGCGTAAAACGCGGCGGGCGCCGCGAACAAGGGATGCAGGAAGAGACCGCCTGTGAGCGAAAACGCGACGCCCGCCGAAAGCGCAATGGGCGCAAGCTGGCGCAGTCCGAGGCTGCGGCCATGCTTCAGACTGGTGCACAGCCGATAGCGGCCGTTCCGGTGAAACTGCCTGAAAACGCCCTTAAGGGTCGCGCGCGGGAAATAGTCGATGGCGGCGCGGTTTTCGAGAAAGATACGCCGTCCGGAATTGACGAGCCGAACATCGAGTTCGGCGTCCTCATTTGCGAGAAAGCGCGGGTCATAGCCGCCCGCTTCGAGAAACGCATCAAGGCGAAACAGCGCGTGGTGGCCATGCTCGACAAAGCCGCGCACTGTCCCTGAGCGATGCGCCGAGCCGCCATTGCCGAGCCATGAATTAAAAAGGTCCGCTGACGCGTCGCGCATGGCGCCGCCGCCGCAAGTTTTCATCGGTACGACGACGCTGTCCGCGCTCATTTCCTCCGCCGCCGCAATCAGGCGGCTGATCCAGTTCGCCGGATAGCGCGCATGAGCGTCGGCGCGCACGAGAAATGTCACGCCGCCGAGCCGGCGCGCCTCCAGCGCGGCGAGATTGACGGCGCACGCCTGGATTTTATCGGGGTTATGAATCCAGCGGAGATTCCGGTTCGACGTCATCATTGCGCGCACGATCCGTTCGGTTGCATCGGCGCTGCCGCCGTCTACAACCCACAATTCCGCGCGCGCCATTGCCGCCTCGTCCGCCGACAGCGCCGCAATGACCGCCTTGATATGCGCGGCTTCGTTCAAAACGGGAATCGCAACGATTGTATCGATCGAAGGCGGTTGCGAACGTTGCGAATTCGTCATGATTGCTCTCTGTTCAGACGATCTTTCTAAACGTTATCGTCGCACTCTCTACGTTACATGATGAGAGAAAATCAATTTAAGCATTCTTATGACAAGCATCGCTTTCTTCGCCCATGACGAAAAAGACGCAGCGGTCCGCCGCCGCGTGTTCGCCTTCGAGGACGCAGGTTATAACGTCGCGGGCTTCTCGATGCGCCGGGGTGAACTCGCCGAACAGCCATGGAGCGCAGTCGATCTCGGCCGCACTCATGACGCCCGCCTCGTTCACCGCCTCGGCGCGATTTTCTTCGGTGCGCGCAAAGCCGCCGCGGCGCGCAGGATTTTAGAGAAATGCGATCTTGTTTATGCGCGCAATCTCGACATGGCGCTTTGCGCGCGGCTCGCCATGGCGATGACGGGCATGCGCCGGCCTTTCGTCTATGAATGCCTCGATATTCATCGGCTGATGCACCGGACGGACATCGTGGGATCAATGCTGCGCATGATCGAGAGCGCCATCCTCAAAAGTTCGAGACTGCTCGTCGTGAGCTCGCCCGGTTTCGTGCGCGAGTATTTTGACGTCCGTCACCCCGGAAAATTTCGCGCGCATTTGATTGAAAACCGGATCGCCGACGCGCCCTCCCTCGCGCCCCGTCCGCTTGCGCGCGAGCAGGCCGCGCCGCCCCTTCGAATCGGCTGGTTCGGCGTTCTCAGATGCCGCCGCAGCCTCGATCTTCTTGAAGCGCTAGCCGCTCGGTTCGGGACCGAAATAGAAATCGTCCTGCGCGGCTACCCTGATGTGATGCTCCCCGATTTTCATGAGCGCGTGCGCAAGCATCACAACATGCGCTATCGCGGCCGGTACAAATCGCCTGACGATCTCGCTGAATTGTACGGCTCCGTCGATCTCGTATGGGCGGGGGATTTTCACGACGCCGGCGCCAATTCGCGTTGGCTCCTGCCCAACCGGCTTTACGAAGGCGGCTATTTCGCCGCGCCGGCGATCGCGCCCGCTGACAGCGAAACCGGCCGATGGCTCGCCGCACATGGGGCGGGCTTTCTTGTCGAGGAACCCCTGGAGGAAACGCTGGCTGCGCTGGTTCAGGATCTCCTCGTCGCGCCGGATAAAATAACGCAAGCTCAAGCGTCGCTGATCGCCCTTCCGCGCGAAATCTTCGTCCAGCCGCGCGATGAAATGCGCGCCATCGTCAACGCCGCGTTAAAATCCGGCGATGCTTCGCATGCTGATTTTCAGCTCAGCGCCGTCTCGTCTGATTGCTGAATAATTTTAATTAGATTGCTGTATTAAAAAGATGAAAGCTCTCGCGTCCGTCTTTGCCGCATAGCAACATTCGTGGCATAAGAAAAAGCGCTTGCTTTTATCGGACCTTACCAATTTTTCGGTTGTATCCGCGGCCGCGCCGCAGGAGGGAAGAGTCATGTCTGAATCTGTTCTCTCTGAACGAACCGCGCCGCAAGACGCCGCCCTCGCCGCCCGCATCAAACGCGAGCAGGAAACTTATGACGAAGGTTTGCGCCGGGATCGTTACGACGATGTGCTTTCGCATTGCCAGGGGTTCTGGCACGCCGCTGTGCTCGAGCTGTTCCGTCGAACCCTGTCGAACGAAAGTGTGAAAGACGCGCTCGAGATCGGCTCTCACGGCTGGGACATGGTGTTCGCCGACGGCGTCGCGCGACCGGAGAATTTACACTGCATCAACATTTCCGAAGCCGAACTAGAAACAGGTCGCCGCAAGGCGGAGGCGCGCAGTCTGTCGATGCGTTTTCATCAGATGGACGCGCACAAGCTGCAATTCGACGACAATTCTTTCGACGTCGTTTTCGGCTTCGGCATCCTCCATCATCTCGACTATGGGCGCGCCCTAGACGAGATCAAACGGGTGTTACGGCCGGGCGGCGTGATGATCTTCAACGAACCGCTCGACGTAAACCCTATCGGAAACATCGTTCGCTGGGCGACGCCGGAGGCGCGAACGGAAGACGAAGCGCCGCTGAAGCTTTCGCATCTCGCCCTGTTCCGCGAGCGCTTCGACGTTTCTTTCCACCCGCAGCAGTTCATTTCCGTACCGGCCGGCGTCATCTCGCGGCTGGCGATGAAATCGCCGGAGAACTGGCTCATGCGCGCAGCATACAGCGCCGACACGGCGCTTAGCCATGTGCCAGGCCTGCGCTTCTGGTTCCGCAAGCTGGTCATCGTCGGAGTGAAGCCGCATGCGTGAACATTTCCTCTTGTCAGCGCAGGCTGCGGCTTTCGCCTGCGCTTTTTGTTCAGGGGCGCTGGGGGGCGCGAACTGCAAACGAGGCCCCCATGAGTAAAAGCGTCAGCCACAACAAGTTCAGCTTCGCCTCAGGCGATGAGTCGGTCATCTACGCGCTTTCCGGCACGCACTATCCTCGCAACCAGCCGGTCGCACACTCTTTTGAAAGGCGGCGCGGGAGCGTCGCGGGGGTCGGTTTGATCAAACGTTGTGTTGACGTTCTGGGCGCTGCCGCCGGCATAGTTCTGTTCGGTCCCTTGATGCTGGCGATCGCCGCGCTGGTCGCAGCGGAAGGCGGCGGCGCTATCTTCGCCCATGAACGGATCGGACGCGGCGGCAAGCCTTTCCGCTGCATGAAGTTCAGAACCATGGTGCCCGACGCGAAGGAACGGCTCGCCGCGCTGCTGGAAAGCGATCCGCAAGCGCGCGCGGAGTGGGAGAAAGACCAGAAGCTGAGCCGCGATCCTCGCATCACTCGCCTCGGCGCCTTCCTGCGACGCACGAGCCTCGACGAGTTGCCGCAATTCTTCAACGTTCTCAAAGGCGACATGAGTCTTGTCGGACCGCGCCCGATCGTCGCCGACGAAATTGCGCGCTACGGCGACAAGTTTCCGCTATACGCCAAATGCCGGCCGGGCATCACGGGCATCTGGCAGGTGAGCGGACGCAACGACACGTCATACGCGCACCGCGTCGCGCTCGATGCGCATTATGCGATGAACCAGACGCTGCCGCTCGATCTGTCGATCATGATCCGGACGTTCGGCGTGGTCGTTTCGGGAGACGGCGCGCGTTAATCCGCGCCGTCTCGCACCGGGCGTCAGCCGGCGAAAAGGCTGGATGCGACGAGCAGCAGCACCGCCCACACCGCAAGGGCGAGAAATACGGCGAACCACGCTTTACGCGCCGTCGAATGTCGCTTGCCGCCGTTGATCCTCCCCTCCCATATTTTGTTCTGACGCGGGAGCGCCATTGATAGGGGCAAAACGCAGACTCTTCAAATTAATCTAAAGGTTTGTTAATGCGAGCGAGCTGATACGCGGGCCACAAAGTGCGACCCGCGCCTCAGGCGTTATAAAATTTTGATAACCAAGACTTCGCCGATAAAAGCCGCAGACTTACGATTCCAGCGTCGCCTCAAGCGTGATGTCGGCCTTGAAGAGTTTCGACACGGGGCAGTTCGCCTTGGCCTTGCCAGCAAGCTCTTCG
>JAVJPA010000305.1:0-12834 GCA_040216495.1 Amphiplicatus sp.
AAGCCGGGATTGAATGTCGACGGCTTGTTGAGGTGGCGCGCCTTGAGGCCGATGGGATGGATGACGCGCGTCGTGTTGTTCGTCGCGTGGCAGCCGGCGCACTGGTTCGCGTTAGGGACGAGATAGGCGAAGTCCTCGCGCCGTCCGTCGGCGCGTGCGAGCGTGAGGGGGACGACCTCGCCGGTGCGTTTCAGAGTCGCTTCCGTTTGCGCCTCGTTCCAGACATAGGCGAGGGCGATCCAGCCCGCCTCGCGATGGGCGAGGATGCGCGTTTCGATCAGCCGAACCCCGCGCAAGGTCAGCGCGCCGTCTTTCGCCGCGCGCGTTCCCTGCGCGCGGACAACCTTATTCTCGCCGTCCGTTTCGTAGTAGAAGGTTTTGGAAATGATCGTCCCAACCGGCAGGGCGAAGACATCATCAGGGTCATACGCCGCCGTCTCTCCTTCGGGCAGCGAGATCGTGCGCAGCTTCAGCGCGTAGTCGGAAAAGAGCGGCGTCGCGAGGTCGTAGGGCGTCGCGCCCTCCGATAGTTCGAGCACGCCGTTTTTCGCGCGCAGAACGCCCCATTCGGAGAGCGTTTCAGGGTTGCCCTCGGCGTGGAAGGTCGGCGTCGGCGCGCGATCGCCGCAAGCGGCGAGCAGGAATGCGAGCGCGATGCTGGCGAGGCGCGCCCGCATCACTCCGCCAGCGGACCCGTCAGCGTCACCGCGGGGAGCTTTTCCATCGCGCAGCTTTGCTCCGCCGTGACAAGGCGCGGGTTCTTGTTGCCGTTCGGGCCGTCGACATTCAGCACTTCCGCGCCGTCATTCTGCACGCAAAGACGCAAATGTGCAGGCAGGGCGCCATTCTGCATCTTCGCCGGATCGACATACCCGTCCCACAGCACGTCGGGGATCGCGCCCATTGGGCCGAACATCGCGATCTTCAGGGCGGTGAGGTCGAGCCCGTCCGGGTCCTTGCCGCCGCCGCCCATGCGGTTGCCGTAAACGTAAACCCCTTCCGCATAGGGATCGAAATCCTCCTTCATGCCTTCCTGCGATACGCCCGAGGAGAAAATCGACGCGACGATGATGTTGGCGGTGCGGTTGCCTGTGATGTCGTTGTCGAAAATCTCGACCTGGTCGTTGGCGTTGATGATGACGCCGGAGCCGGCCGGAACGCTCGCGACCGCCGTGCCGGGATGGCCGAAATTCTTACGATTATTGTCGACCGCCTTGTTGTTGAAGATGCGGGTCCGCGCGCCGGGCTGCGGCAGGTTCGGCATGTTGAAGACGAGAATGCCGCCGGTGTTGTCGGTTGCGACATTGCCGTAAACATCGGCGTCGAACGTGTTCTCGATCTCGATGCCGGCGACGTTCTTCTCGGCGCGGCTGTTCCTGACGACGACGTTTTTCGACTGGCCCACATAGATGCCTGCGTCGGAAGCGCCGATCGCGACAGCCCCCTCGATCAACACGTTCGTCGTCTGCACCGGGTAGATTCCGTAAGCGCCGTTCTCGGTCTTAGGTTCGCCCGTCCACTCGGTCCGCACCCGGCGGATGATTATGTTCTCGCCCTCGTTTACCTTGAGCGCGTCGCCTTTCGTGTCCTCGATGGCGAGGTCTTCGATGGTGAAGTCGCTCGCCGTGACGAGCAGCCCCTCTGCGCCCTGCACCTGCCCCTTGAAGGAGAGAATGGTCTTGTCCATGCCGGCGCCCCGGATGGTGACCCCGTCGGCGGTCAAGGAGAGCGACCGGTCGAAGGAGAACCGGCCTTCGGGGATCTCGATCACGTCGCCCGTCTTGGCGTCGAGAAGCCGGGTCAGCAGCGTTTCCTGGTAGGAGGCGTCGCCCGCGGGCGCTGCCGTCTGTTTCTCCCCGCAGGCCGCCAGCGCCACGGCGGCGGCCGACAGAATGAGAATGTTCTTCATGCCCGTTTCTCCCTCGTCCTTGTTTGACCGGGAGAATAGGCGAAGCCGGACGCGGGATGAAGTCTGGAAGACAGCCCGTCAGGCGGCCGCTTCGAGCGCGCCCTTGAAGAAAGCGACGCCGTCGACGCCGCCGAGGAGGGGCGAGATCACCCTTTCCGGGTGCGGCATCAGGCCGAGCACGTTCCCGGCGTCGTTCAGCACGCCCGCGATATCGCGCGCCGAGCCGTTCGGGTTGTCGAGGTAGCGGAAGGCGACGCGGCCTTCGCCTTCGAGCCGGTTCAGCGTTTCCTCATCGGCGAAATAGTTGCCGTCATGGTGCGCGACGGGGAAATCGACCGTCTGGCCCTTTGCGAAACCGGAGGTGAACATCGACTGCGCGTTCTCGACTCTCACCGTCACTGTGCGGCAGACGAAGTTGAGACCGGCGTTTCTTAAAAGCGCGCCCGGGAGCAGGCCGGTTTCGGTCAGAACCTGAAAACCGTTGCAGATGCCGAGCACCGGCGTTCCCGCTTTCGCCTTCTCGACGACGGCGCGCATGACCGGCGAGCGCGCGGCCATGGCGCCAGAGCGCAGATAGTCGCCGTAAGAGAACCCGCCGGGAAGCACGATGAAGTCCGTGTCCGGAAGGTCGGCGTCGCCATGCCACACCATGTGCGGCGCCTTGCCGGTGAGTTTTTCCAAAGCCACGGCGGCGTCGCGGTCGCAGTTGGAGGCGGGGAAGACGATGACGGAAGGTTTCATGGCTCAGGCCGTCAGCTCAATCGAATAATTCTCCATCACCGGATTGGCGAGGAGCTTCCTGCACATCTCCTCGACCCGGGCGCGGGCGGCGGCCTCGTCTGTGTCGGAGAGGGTGAGTTCGATCACCTTGCCCTGGCGCGCCTCGCCGACATCGTCGAAGCCGAGACCCTTGAGGGCGCCTTCGATGGCTTTCCCCTGAGGGTCGAGGACGCCTGATTTCAAGGTAACGTGGATTCTGGCTTTCATGAGGGCCTCATCTGGGCGTTTCGGAACCGGCATCCGGCTGCGTCGATCCCATAGAACCCGGCGCCGATTCCTGCAACACCGGCGAGGAGGGTGGCGGCGCGCGCAGGCGCGCCTTATCTTGCCGCGCTTGTTGAAGGACAGGGAGACTGGGATGATGATGGGACGATTTCTGGCTGGCGCGGCGATCGCCGCCTTTTTGGCCGGCGCGGCAGGCGCTGCGGAGCTGACGGCCGATCAAGCCAAAGCTCTTGAAATGTATCGCGCGCTCATCGCCTTCAAAACCGTGGAGGGGAGCGGAGAGACGCCGAAAATGGCGGCGTATCTCGCCAAAGAACTGAAAGCGGCCGGCTTCGCCGCTGCGGATATTGAAATCCTTCCCATCGAAGAAACCGCCGGCATGATCGTGCGCTACCGCGGCGACGGCTCGTCTGGAGCGAAGCCGATCCTTTTTCTGGCGCATATGGATGTGGTCAGCGCCAACCCCGAAGACTGGGATCACGACCCGTTCACGCTGCGGGAGGAGGGCGGCTTCTTTATCGGTCGCGGCGTCGCCGACAACAAGTACGGGGTCCTCAATCTGACCCAGAGCTTCATGCGGCTGAAGAAGGAGGGGTTCGTGCCGACGCGCGATCTCATTCTCGTGTTCTCCGGTGATGAAGAGACCGACATGGCGACCACCAAGCTGCTCGCCTACGGCCGTCCGGACCTCGCCGAGGCGGAGTTCGCGCTCAACTCAGACGCAGGCGGCGGCGCCGTGACGGCGGAGGGGAAGGCGTTGCCCTATTACATGCAGGCTGCGGAAAAGACGTATGCGACGTTTGAGATCACGGCGCGAAACCCCGGCGGACACTCGTCGCGCCCGCGCGCCGACAATGCGATCTACGATCTGTCGCAAGCGCTCTTGAAAATCGAGGCCTATCAGTTCCCCGTCATGTCGAATGACATCACGCGTTCGGCGGCGCGCGCGGACAGCGCGGAGGTGGGCGGCGAGATCGGCAAGGCGCTGCTCGCCTTTGCGGACGATCCGACGAACAAGAAGGCGATCAAGACCATTCGCGCCGATGACGATTACGCCAACATGCTGGGGACGACTTGCGTGGCCACCATGCTCGCAGGCGGCCATGCCGAAAACGCCCTGCCTCAGTCCGCGACGGCGACGGTGAATTGCCGGATATTCCCTGGGGTCGAGATCGAAAGCGTGCGCAAGACTCTCGTCGATGTGGTCGGCAATGACGCGCTTGAAATAAAACCGAATGCGGACGATTTCTCGGCGAGCCCCGCCTCGCCGCCGCGCGAGGATGTGACGCAGGCGCTGGAGACGGCGCTGCGCGCGCGCTATCCGGAAATTACGGTCGTGCCGTCCATGAGCGCAGGCGCTACGGACGGCAAGCATTTCCGCGCCGCGGGCGTGCCGACCTATGGCGCAGGCGGAGGATTTGGTTTCGCTGGGGAATCCGAGAACGCGCACGGCCTTAATGAGCGCATGCGCGCGGAGTTCTTCTACGCCGGCCTCGATCACTGGATCGCCCTCATCAAGGACCTGGCGGGCGCCCCTGCCGACGGCGGAGCGACCGGCGGCGAATGACTTTGACCGTCGCCGTGCGCGCCGCCGCGCCGCAGGACCTGAAGCTTCTCGTCGCCATGTGCGACGCGCTCAACGCCCATTCCGGCCTGCGCACAGGCCAGCTCGATCCGAAACAGTTCCGGGCGGCGATGTTCGGCAAAAGCGCGTTCGTCTTTGGCGACATCGCATTCGCCATGGAGGATGGCGACCGGCGTCCGAGCCCGGCCGGCTATGCGCTGACCCACGATTCCTTCACCACCGACTACGGCGAACGCGGCATGTATCTTATCGACTTGTATGTCGAGCCGGCGTGGCGGCGTGCGGGCGTCGGGCGAAAATTGCTGGCGTCGGCGGCGGCGCGGTCGAAGGCGCGGGGGGGCACGCATCTGTGGTGGGCTTCGATGACCAACAATTATCAGGCGCGGCGGTTCTATTCCTCTATCGGCGCGAGCGACGAGAAGTTGCACAGCCATTCGTTGTTCGGCCGGCCCTTCGAGCGCCTGGCCGGCCTCTCCGATTGATCCGTATTGCAACTGGTTCTGGAGCGGCGCAGACTTCCTCCGTGCGGGGCGCAATCGCGCCTTCTTGCCCATTGGAGGGAGCTATGGGGTTGGAAATCGTCAAAGGACGCGCGTCAAACGTATCGCTTGGGTCGGACTACAGTTATGCGGCGACGGCGAACCACGGGCCGGTCGCGATCAAGAACCAGATCGTCAGCATGCGCGTCGATGGAAAGCCGGTCGAATTCAAGACGCGGTCGTTGCCGTCGATCAGCGATGGCGATGAAGTGGTGGCCGCCGGCTCGATGAAGAACGGCACGCTGGAAGCTGTCGCGATGCGCAATACTTCCACCGGCGCTTCCTATTTCCCGCCGACGACGATGCCGCTTGTTCTCGGCGCGTTGCTCGTGGTGATCGGCATCCCGCTCATTCCGCTGCTCGGAATTGGGCTGCTCTTCGCCGGGTTCGGCGGATGGGTGATCTATAAATGTCTTAACGTCCGCAAGGCTGTTAAGGCGCTCGCCTGATGCCGGACGGCAGGCGCTTAGAAGGCGTAAGACATAAATAAGCGCAAATCAGCGTCTGAGGCGGCCCGCGAAACGCCGAACAGAGCGCCTGTCTCATAGGAGAGGCGCTTGCTCAACCTCCCTTTGACGACAAAGCCGAGCTGATGGTGTTGCTCGTCAAACGAACCGGTTTGGGCAGTGGTGTTGAAGTCGGAAAACATCTGCGCGCCGACGCGCATGCCGTTCGCGAGTTTGTAGGTGGTCTCGGCGCGGGCTTCGAGCAGGGCGCCTTCCCGGGACGCTTCGCCAATCTCTACGCCCGTAAAGAAGACGCCGCGGACTTGCCAGCGCTCGGTCAAGCTGATGCTCGCCGGGAAGCCTAGGCGCAGCCTTTCAGGCCTGCCGTCCGATGTTGGAACAGTGACGTGGAAGATCAACGCGCCGTCCCAACCATGCGTTTCGCTTTCGACGATCTGCCAGCGCGCTTCGGCGGCGACGGAAGCGAAGTCGAGCGCTTCGCCATTGCGGTCGCGAAAGGAGCCGAGCAGCCGCAGCCGCAAATTGTCGGTGACCGTCTGCTGGAAATGGAAGCGGTGAGTGAACGCAAAAGGCGCGCCGTCATCCTCGACCGAATAGGCGAGCCTGTAGGCGAACTCCCGTTCGCCCGGAGTGATTTCAGGGCTGGGCACGCCGCTTGTGTTCTGCGCGGCCGCGGCGTCTGCGAAAAACAAAAACACCGCAGTTGCGCAGCCCGCCTGCAAGGCGTCGAATCGCATGGCGTTCGCCCGGTTTCTCACGGCGCAACTATTGCGCCCGTCAGAAGACGGCAATTATTATTTTTCGTTGTCGCTGACAAGCACCGGACCGCGCGTGCCCGCGCCTTCGACGTCGCGGAGGACGCCGAGACGGCGGGCGACTTCGCGATAGGCTTCAGTGACGCCGCCGAGGTCCTTGCGGAAACGGTCCTTGTCCATGATGTCGCCCGTCTCGATGTCCCAAAGCCGGCAAGAGTCCGGGCTGATCTCGTCGGCCACGACGAGGCGCACCATATCGCCCTCATACTGACGGCCGAACTCGATCTTGAAATCGACAAGCTTGATGCCGACGGCCGTGAAGAGGCCGCCGAGGAAGTCGTTGACGCGGAGCGCCAGCGACATCATGTCGTCGATCTCCTGCGGGCTCGCCCAGTTGAAGGCGGTTATGTGCTCTTCCGACACGATCGGATCGCCGAGCGCGTCGTTCTTGTAATAAAACTCGATAACCGAGCGCGGCAGCGCCGAACCTTCTTCAAGGCCGAGGCGCTTGACGATCGACCCGGCGGCGACGTTGCGCACCACCACTTCCAGCGGAATGATCTCCACGTGGCGCACGAGCTGTTCGCGCATGTTCAGCCGGCGGATGAAGTGCGTCGGCACGCCGATGCGCTCCAGCCCCTGCATCACGAATTCGGAGATGCGGTTGTTGAGCACGCCCTTGCCCTCGAGCACGGCGCGTTTCTGGTTGTTGAAGGCGGTGGCGTCGTCCTTGAAATACTGGATCAGGGTGCCGGGTTCGGGACCCTCGAACAGGATTTTGGCCTTGCCTTCGTAAATCTGCTTGCGGCGCGCCATTGAGCGTCTTTCCTCATGAAATATCGACCTATCGCCGCCGAACCGGGCAGGCCGCGCGAGCCTTCGCGCGACTCAGGAAGCGCCTGCCGGCCTTTGGCTAGCATATCCCGGTTCCGGGGAGAAAGGCGCGGTCTATAGGCCGGATGGGCCACCAAGGGAACCCCTCGCCTGGGTGCGCGCGCCGGTTGCGGGCCAGCCGCGTTGCGGCCCGCGGAAAGCGGCGATAAAGAAGGCCTCGCGCGCTTTCCCTTTTTGGCTGGCGCGCCCATTTACGCCGCAAGGAGTATGCGCATGAACAGCTTTGACGACCGCAAGGACAAGTTTGAGAACAAATTCGCCCATGATGCGGCCCTGAAGTTCAAGGCGGACGCCCGGCGCAACAAACTGCTCGGCCACTGGGCCGCTGAGCTGCTCGGCCATACGGGCCAGGCCGCCGAAGATTACGCCAAATCGGTCATCGTCGCCGACCTTCAGGAGGCGGGCGACGAAGACGTGTTCCGCAAGATCAGGGCCGATTTTGACGCCGCCGGGGTCGATCAGTCCGACCACCAGATCCGCCGCCACATGGAGGAATTCATGGCCAAGGCGATCGAGCAGCTCCAGACCGAGGGCTAAAGGCGAGGCGCTTCCGCCATGATCGATCTTTCCCTGTTTCCGATGTTTCTCACCGGCGCGCTGATTCTGGGCGCGACGCCGGGGCCCGATGTCGCCTTCACCATGGCGAGCGCGGCGAAGGGCGGAACAAGGGCGGGGTTCGCCGCCGCGCTGGGCATTGGGACCGGCTGCCTCGTCTGGGCTGGGTTGTCGGCGGCGGGACTGGCGGCGCTGCTCGCCGCGTCCGAGCATGCGCTTCTGTTCGTCAGGCTCGCTGGCGGTTTCTACCTGCTGGCCCTCGCGGCGAAAACCATCGAAGCGCTCGACGATCCGGCGATGTTCCGGTCGAAAGGCGCCGAGGCGGCGGGCCGCGCGTTCCGCAACGGCATGGCGACCAATCTTCTCAATCCCAAGGTCGGCCTGTTCTTCATCGCTTTCCTGCCCGCCTTCACCAATGCGTCCATAGGACCGGTCTGGATTCAGGTGCTGATATTAGGCGCTGTCTTCTCCTGCACCGGAACGCTGATGCTGTTCGCCTACGCCGCCGCCGCGGGGGCGATGCGCGCGCGGCTGGAGCGCTCGAAGTCGCTGCGGCAGGCGATGAACGCCGTCGCTGCGACCGCCTTCGGCGCGCTCGGACTGAGGCTCCTCATGACGCGCCCAACGTAGCGCTGCGCGCAACTGCTTTCGCGCCTGTTCGCCGCCGCCTTCCGCGCCTAGCATCTGTCTCAAAGAGAAGAGGAGGCGATAATGGGACGGGTCGCGGGCAAAAAAGCCTTCATCACCGGCGCAGCGCAGGGGCTCGGCGCGTGCTTCGCGCGCATGCTCGCGGAGGAGGGCGCCAAAGTATTTCTCACCGACGTCAACGCCGAAGGCGCGGCGCGCGTCGCCGTCGAGATCGACAAGAAGCATCCGGGCGCCGCTTTCTCCGCCGTTCATGATGTGACGCGGAAGGAACACTGGGAATCGGCGCTCGCCGAAGCCGACCGCGCCATGGACGGGATCAGTGTCCTTGTGAACAACGCCGGCGTCGGCAGTTGGGGCAGCGTTGAGAGCGAAACGCTGGAAGGCTGGCGGCGCACCTTCGACATCGACGTCGATTCTATTTTTGTCGGCACGCAACTTGCGATGCCCTATCTCATAAAATCGCAGCCCGCATCGATCATCAATATTTCCTCGGTGGCCGGCCTCATCGCTCATGGCGACATGATCGCCTACAATACGGCGAAAGCGGCGGTCTGGATGATGTCGAAGTCAACGGCGCTGCATTGCGCGAAGCAGGGATATGACATCCGCTGCAACTCCGTGCACCCCGTTTTCACCCGGACGCCCATTGTCGAACCGCTGATCGCTCTTGGCGGCGGGGGCGACAAGGGCGAGGAAAAGCTGTGCCGCCAGATCCCGTTGCGCCGCCTCGGCGAACCGGAGGATGTCGGCTACGCCGTGCTTTATCTCGCGTCTGACGAAAGCCGCTTTGTCACCGCGGCGGAGTTCAAGATCGACGGCGGCATCACCGCTCAGTAGGTCCGCTCGCTTCCGCCAGCGCCCGGTGGATATAGGCGACGACGCCCGAGCCTTCGCCGACGCCGGCTGCGACGCGTTTTACCGAGCCCGAGCGCACGTCGCCGACCGCGTAAACCCGCGGCCAGTTCGTTTCATACAAGGTCGGCATGCGGTCGAGCGGCCAGCCGGCGCGCACCAGTTCGATATTGTGGATGTCGTGGCCGGTTCTGAGAAAGCCGTCTTCGTCTCGCGCCACCAGAGGATCGAGCCAGTCGGTGCAGGGTTTGGCGCCGATGAAGAGGAAGAGAAACGGCGCGTCGCACCATTCCTCCTCGTCGCCGGATTTGATGCAGATGCGCCGCAGCCGCTTGCCGTCGCCTTCGAGCTGCGACACGGAAGACGAGCCGTGCAGGAAAATGTTGGGCGTTTCTTCAAGACGGCGCACGAGATATTCAGACATGGTGTCGCGAATGCTCGGGCGACGGTAGAGAAGGTGCACTTCCTCGCAGAGACTTGAGAGAAAAACCGCACCCTGTCCTGCCGAATTGCCCGCGCCTACAATGGCGATTTTCGAGCCCTTGCAGAGCTGCGCTTCCATGGCGGTCGCGCCGTAATAGATGCCGCTGCCTTCATACTGTTCGATATTGTCGATCGGGAGCTTGCGGTACTCGGCGCCCGACGCGACGACGACAGAGCGCGCCATCAGCTTGCGGCCGTCGACCAGCGTCACGCAGTAATCGCCTTCAAGCTTTTCAAGAGTTTCAACAGAAGCCGGCGCCGCGATGCGCGCGCCGAATTTCTGCGCCTGTACGCTCGCACGCTCGGCGAGTTCGCGGCCTGACACGCCTGAGGGAAAGCCGAGGTAATTCTCGATCTTCGAGCTTGACCCTGCTTGTCCGCCCGGCGCTACGGCGTCGATGGCGACGACGGAAAGACCCTCCGAGGCCGCGTAAACGGAAGAAGCAAGCCCTGCCGGGCCCGCGCCGATGATGATGATATCCGCGCACGCGCCGTCGGGAAGAAGGTCGAGGCCCAGCGCCTTGCTTACCTCGCCGAGCGAGGGACGTTTGAGAAAGGTCTTCGACCCGGTCACCAGCACGGGCGTGTCCGCCGCCGTCAGTTGAAGCCGCTCAAGGATCGTCGCCGCTTTCGGGTCTGCGTCCGCCTCGACCCAAATATGGGGCACAGAGTGCCGGCTCAGGAGATCGCGGATGGCGAAGGCGGCGCGGTCAAAGGCGAAACCGATAATGACGACCGACGCGCGGCCCGACGCACGCGCCCAGGCGCGCCGAGCAATGAAGGTAGTGACGAAAGCGTCCGAAAGCTCCGATCGCTCGACAAGCAGCCGTTGCAAGGATTTTTGCGAAACGTGCAGCACCTCGCCTTCGACCTGCATCTCGCCGCGCACCAGCGACGACTGGCCGGTGATCATCGATACGTCGCCCGTGAATTGCGAAGGCTCCAGCCAGCCGACGCGCCGCCTCTCGCCATCCTCAAAGAGATAAACATCGAGTTGGCCGGACAGGACGATGCACAAGTCGACTTCCCGGTCTCCCTCGTCGAACAGCAGGTCGCCTTTCTCGTGCCGGCGGACCTCGCCATAGGGGCGCAGCTCCGCGATCTCATGCGGCGACAGCCGGTAATTCATATTGGGCGCGAGATCGCTCACCATCGTTCTCCTGAGGGGACGGGAGCAATATGGGCGGGCCGGGCAGGTTAGGGAAGGCCCGGAAAGCTATCGACATATTCGATCTTGAGATCGGGGAAACTGCTGACGATCTGGATCTTGAAATCAGGAAAGCTTTCGACAAACCGCCACTCGCCGCAATCGTCGGGGAAATTCTCGACGCGCTTGACCTTGAGGTCCGGGAAGCTCTGCACGATCTGCACCGTGATATCGGGAAAGCTTTCGACGACCTGCACGTTTCCGCGAAGCGCAAATCCGTTGAGGGCGCAGTCAGCGCCTACGACAGGCTCCCCGCTCGCCGGGGAAGCGATCAGCAGCAGAAGGGAGGCTATCGCGAGTCTCAAGCCTGCATGTCCTTACGATCACGAGGAGCTCAGTATGCGGCGAACTCTACATTGAGCCCGCCGCGCTTCAGCTCCGCAACGACGCGGTCGAGATGCGGCCGGTCGAAGGTTTCTACGGAAATGTCGATATAGGTCTGTTTCGCCGGCAGGTCTGAGAAGATCTTGTGATACGCCACGTCGATAACGTTGGCGCCGGCGCCGGCGATGATCTCGGAGACTTTCGTCAACTGTCCCGGCACGTCTATCAATTCGATCCGGAGGCGCGCGATGCGGCCCTGACGCACGAGATCGCGCATCAGGATCGAGGAGAGGAGGCGCGTGTCGATATTGCCGCCGCAGATGACCGTTCCGACTTTTTTGCCTTTGAAGCGTTCAGGATACTCAAGGATCGCCGCGAGCCCCGCAGCGCCGGCGCCTTCGGCGAGAACTTTCTGCACATTGAGATAAAGGCTGAGCGCGCGTTCCAGCGCGCGCTCGTCCACCAGCAGTATGTCGTCCACAAGAGCGTCGACGATTCGCCGCGTGATCGCGCCGGGTTCGCGCACGGCGATGCCTTCGGCGAGGGTGGAGCCGCCTACCGGGCGGCTCTCCCCGCGCAGCGCATTGAACATCGACGGGTAGAGCTGCGCCTGCACGCCGACGACTGAGCAGGAGGAGCCGCGCCGTCGCGCCGCCGTCGCGATGCCCGAGAGAAGCCCGCCGCCGCCGATAGGGGCGAGGATAATGTCGAGATCGGGCTGGTCGTCGAGCATCTCGGCGGCGATCGTGCCCTGACCGGCGATCACATAAGGATCGTCGAACGGATGGACATAAATCTGTCCTTCGTCAGCGCAGATTTTTTGAGCATGGGCGTTCGCGTCGTCGAAATCGTCCCCGCGCAGAATGACGCGGGCGCCAAGCCGCTCCGTCTGCTCGACCTTCACATAGGGCGTCATCAGCGGCATGACGATTGTGGCGGAGACCCCGAGCAGGGTCGCGTGACGGGCGAGGCCCTGCGCATGATTGCCGGCGGACGCTGCGACGACGCCGCGGGCTCGTTCTTCGGGCGAAAGGTTCAGCAGCTTTGAGAGCGCGCCGCGCTCCTTGAACGCGCCTGTGTGTTGCAGGTTTTCATACTTGATCCACAGGTCGCACCCCGTCATCGCCGAAAGTTTCTCGGCGCGCAGAAACGGCGTTCTGAGAACAGCCTCCCAGGCTGACGCCTCCCGGGCGAGGATCGAATCCAGCGTCTGGTTGTCGAGGCCGGGCACGAGGCTGTCGTCGCGATGAAGTTGCGCCTTTAAGGTCATTTCGGCGTAATAAGCCGAAAAACTTGCAACTTTCCACTAAAAAATGCGGCCTTCGATCAGTAGTCTGAAAAGGCGGGGGCGAGAACCTTCAATGCGCCGGGCAGAATCTCCATGACGACTTCCCCGGCCGATTCCTGCGGCTCGCCGTCGATCGCGTAGATCACGGGCTCATCGCGCAGCGAAACTGCGCACCGTTTGCAATCCGCAATCTCGACCCGCGGCGACTGATCGACCCCGCCGGTCAGGAACTCCATCAGCCGCGCCGTGAAACTTGCGCCGCCTTCGGCCTCCAGAAAGTACACGGCGAGCGCGCCTTCATCGAGGCTGGCGCGGGCCGGGAT
>JAVJPA010000306.1:0-1773 GCA_040216495.1 Amphiplicatus sp.
GCGCGCGCGGCGATCGGCGACAAAAGTGCCGCTACCGGCTATGCGCACCAGCAGCCCTTCCTTCGCGAGTTCGTTGAGCGCGCGGTTTGCGGTCATGCGCGAAACGCCGAAAGATTCGACAATGTCCGCTTCCGAAGGCGCGCGCGCGTTCATCGGCAAGCTGCCATTCTCAATACGCTCGACAATGTGCGATTTAACTTTTTTATAGAGCGGTTGCGCCGTCATATGACCAACTCGCGCCCCGATGCGAAAACGCGCTCTGGCGCTGCAGCGCCGACCCAATAGGCTATCTCCGCCGGGCGGCTGACCCGCCAGATGACGACATCCGCCGCCTTACCCGCTTCGAGCGTTCCGATTTCGCCGGAGAGCCCAAGCGCAGCCGCCGCGTTGCGAGTCATGCCTGCGAGCGCTTCTTCCGGCGTGAGTCCAAAGAGAGTGCACGCCATATTCATAACGAGCGACGGCGCGACCATTGGCGACGTGCCCGGATTGCAATCGCTCGCGATCGCCATGGCAACGCCATGTTTGCGAAAAAGCCCGACCGGCGGCTTCCTTGTTTCTTTCAGGAAATAAAACGCGCCCGGCAACAATACGGCGACAGAGCCGCTCGTCGCCATGGCTTCGACGTCGCCTTCGTTAATGTATTCCAGATGATCTGCCGACAGCGCCCGATATTCCGCAGCAAGTCCTGCGCCGCCAAGGTCGGAAAGCTGCTCTGCGTGAAGTTTCATTGGCAAGCCGAGCGCGGCTGCAGCGTCGAAAAGCCGGCGCACTTCGCCTGGCGTAAAGCCGATCCCTTCGCAGAAAGCGTCTACCGCATCGATCAATCCTCGCCGTGCGCCTTCCGGCAGCATCTCCTCGCATACTAGACGCACATACTCGGACCGGTCGGACGCGTATTCCGCGGGCAGCGCGTGCATGGCGAGAAAGGTGCGCCTGACGCGAACGCCGCTTTCACGCCCCAACAGCGTCGCCGCTTCCAGCATTTTGAGTTCGTTTTCTTGGTCCAGTCCGTAGCCTGACTTTATCTCGACCGTGGTGACGCCGCCCGCCGCCATCGCTTGCAGGCGCGGACGCGTCGCCTCGACAAGCGTATCGAGCGAGGCGGCTCTGGTCGCTTTCACCGTCGAGGCGATGCCGCCGCCTTCTTTCGCGATGGTTTCATAGCTCGCGCCTTCAAGGCGCATTTCAAATTCGTTCGAACGCTCGCCGGCGAAAACGAGATGGGTGTGGCAATCGACAAGCCCCGGCGTGAGCCATGCGCCCTTCAGCCTTTCGACCCGCCGCGCGAGCGCTTCCGGCTTTGCCGGCAAGGCCGCGGCAGGGCCGGCATAGGCGATGCGGCCGTCCTTGATTCCGAGCGCGCCGTCCCTGACCGCCCCGTAAGGGGTCGGACCTGACCTCATGGTCGCGAGGTCAGCGTCGATAAACAGGGTATCCCACATGAGCTGGCCGTGTTTTCTCGGTGATGACAAGCTGTATATACAGGTTTATACTCCGCCTCGCCTCTGGCCGCAACCGAAGAAGGAGCTCCAGCCTTGCCCAATGCTTCCGAATGCCGCGGCTGGCGCTCGATCGCCGACCTGTTCATCGCCGCGCCGAAGGGCGACGTCGCCTTCATCGGCGCGCCGCAGAGCGAAAAATCGTTGACTCCAGGCCGGTGCGACCTTGCGCCGAAAATCCTGCGTGAGACGGCGCGGCGCTTTTCGGTTTACGACATTGAGAGCGGCGCCGATCTCGCCGCCATGAAGATCGCCGACCTCGGCGATCTCG
>JAVJPA010000307.1:0-3531 GCA_040216495.1 Amphiplicatus sp.
CCGGGCCGGGCGGCTACGTCGCGGCGATCCGCGCCGGACAGCTCGGGCTCGATACGGTGATCATCGAGGCGCAATCCAATGGCGGAACGTGCCTCAATGTCGGCTGCATCCCGTCGAAGGCGATGATCCACGCCGCCGACGAGTTCGAGAAGGCGACGCATTTCGCGAACGGCGCCGCGATCGGCATTTCCGCAGGCAAACCGAAGCTCGATCTCGCCAAGACTGTTGTGTGGAAAGACGGCATCGTCAAACGCCTCACGACCGGCGTCGGCGGTCTCCTCAAAAAAGCCAAGGTTAAGCACGTTAAAGGCTGGGCGAAATTCATTGACGGCAAGACCGTCGAAGTGAAAACGGACGACGGCGTGCAGATCATCCGCGCCGAGACCGTCATCATCGCCACGGGCTCGGTTCCCGTCGAGCTGCCGTTCATGCCGTTCGGTGGCGATGTGATTTCCTCGACGGAAGCGCTGTCGCTCAGCGCGCCGCCGAAATCCCTCGCTGTCGTCGGCGCCGGCTATATCGGGCTTGAGCTTGGAATCGCCTTCGCTAAGCTCGGCTCGAAAGTCGCCGTCGTTGAGGCGCTGGACCGCATCCTGCCGCTTTACGACAACGAACTGACCCGCCCTGTCGCCAAACGACTGAAGGCGCTAAGTGTCGAAACTCATCTTGGCGCAAAAGCCAAAGGGCTCGGCAAGGGCGGCAAAGGGCTTCTGATCGAGACCGGCGACGGCAAGGAAGAGACGCTCGCCGCCGACAAGGTTCTCGTCACTGTCGGCAGGAAGCCGCTGACGGAGGGATGGGGCCGCGAAGAGCTTGTGCTGAATATGAATGGGAGGCACATCAAGATCGACGATCAGTGCCGCACGTCCATGGCTGGCGTTTACGCAATCGGCGACGTCACCGGCGAACCGATGCTGGCGCATCGCGCCATGGCGCAGGGCGAGATGGTCGCCGAGATCGTCGCCGGCCATCCGCGCCGCTGGGACAAGAAGGCTATCGCAGCCGTCTGTTTCACTGACCCGGAAATCGTCTCGGTCGGCCTGTCGCCGGAAGAGGCGAAGGCCGAAGGGAACGAAGTCAAAACGCAGCTGTTTCCATTTTCCGCGAACGGGCGGGCGATGACCATGGAGGGCGAAGACGGATTCATCCGCGTCACAGCGCGCGCCGACAATCATCTGATCCTCGGGGTTCAGGCCGTTGGCAAGGGCGTCGCGGAACTGTCGGCCTCCTTCGCGCTCGCCATGGAAATGGGCGCGCGGCTTGAGGATATCGCCGGAACGATCCATGCTCACCCGACGCAGAGCGAGGCGTTCCACGAAGCGAGCCTCAGGACCCTTGGACACGCGCTCCACATTTAAACCCGCCTTGAAAAAGCGGGTTAAGACCACAAAAAAGGCGCCTCCGGCATTGATCGGGTGGCGCGAGTGGGCGGCGTTCCCGGACCTCGGCGCCGACCGCATCAAGGCCAAGATCGACACCGGCGCCAAAACGTCCGCTGTGCACGCTTACAGGATCAAAACCGAAATGCGCGATGGCGTTCTGTGGGCGGATTTTTTTCTGCATCCTGTGCAGAAGAAGAGAACGCCGGAAATTAAATGCAGCGCACCGGTCGTGGCGCGGCGTAAGATCCGCTCGTCGAACGGTTCAGAAGAAGTGCGAAATATTATCGAGACGATGTTGCGCCTCGGCGGAAGGGAATGGAAAATCCAGCTTTCTCTTGCGCGGCGCGACGAAATGGGCTTTCGCCTCCTGCTCGGCCGCGACGCCGTTCGCAAAAAATTCATCATTGATCCGGGCGCGTCTTTCCTACTTGGAAGATAACGCCTCACTCGGAGAATACTATGAAACTGGCGCTGATGTGCCGCAATCCAGCCCTTTATTCGCACGCCCGCCTCGTTGAGGCGGCGCAGGCGCGCGGCCATGAGATCGAAGTGATTGACCACCTCAAATGCTACATCAACATAACCTCGCTGCGCGCTTCGGTTCGCTACCAGGGTAGGGACTTGCCGAAGTATGACGCGGTCATCCCGCGCATCGGCGCCTCGGTGACCTTCTACGGCGCCGCCGTACTCAGGCAGTTCGAAGTCATGGGCGTGTATCCGGTGAATGAGTCCGTCGCTATCACGCGCTCGCGCGACAAGCTGCGGTCTATGCAGCTTCTCGCTAGGAAAGGCGTCGGCCTGCCGGTCACCGTGTTCGCACACAAAACCAGCCAGCCGCACGAAATCCTCGAACTGATCGGCGGTGCGCCGGTTGTCATCAAGTTGCTCGAGGGAACGCAGGGCATCGGCGTCGTACTCGGCGAAACCGATCTTGCGGCGGAGTCGATTATTCAGGCGTTCGGCGGCGCCAATGTGAACATCCTTGTGCAGGAGTATATCAAGGAGGCCAAGGGCGAAGACATCCGCTGCCTCGTCGTCGGCGGCAAGGTCGTCGCTTCAATGCGCCGCAAGGGCAGGGAAGGCGAATTCCGCTCGAACCTTCATCGCGGCGGATGGGCGGACAAGGTTTCGATCACGCCCGCCGAGCGTTCGACCGCAATCTCGGCGGCGAAAGCCATGGGGCTTAATGTCTGCGGCGTCGACATGTTGCGCTCCAACCATGGACCTGTCGTGATGGAAGTGAATTCCTCTCCGGGCCTTGAAGGCGTCGAGAAAGCCACCGGCGTCGATGTGGCGGGGAAGATCATCGAATTCATCGAAAAGCATGCGGAGCCCAACAAGACGGCGACGAAGGGCAAGGGATAATCCGCTTCATGCGGCTTCCCATCCGCGTTTCGCTCTGGTTCACTCGGAAGCGCGGCAAGGGAGAAGATGACATGGAAAAAGTCACCGGCATCGGGGGATTTTTCTTCCGGGCGAAGGATACGAAAGCGCTCGCCAAATGGTACGCGGATAATCTCGGGATCACGCCAGTTCCACAGGACTATGATACGACGCCTTGGCTCACCGAAGCAGGAACGACCGTTTTCGCGCCATTCAAGCAGGATACGGACTATTTCGGCGACTGGCGTCAGCAATGGATGATCAATTTTCGAGTGCGCGATCTTAAGGCGATGGCGGCGCAGTTGCGCGCGAACGGGATCGAAGTCGAGGTCGATTCGGAGGAGTATCCGAACGGCTGGTTCGCCAAGCTCCGCGATCCAGAGGGCAACCCGATCCAGCTATGGCAGCCGGGTAATAAGGATCCCGGATAGGCGCCGCGTCAATCTTCTACCTCGACGCCTTTCCAGAAGGCGATATATCCTTTGATATGCGCCGCCTTGTCATAGGGCTCGGGGTAATGCCACGCGGCGTTCTCATTCTTCTCGCCATTGACGACGAGATGATAATAGCTGGCGTCGCCTTTCCAGCCGCAATGGGTGTGATGGTCGGAAGATTGTAAAAATTCCGCCCGCACGGTTTCCGGCGGAAAGTAGACATTGCCTTCGACGATTTCGAAATCCTCGGTTTCAGCGATGATCTCGCCGTTCCATACGGCTTTGGGCATTATTCCTCCGGCGTTTCGGTATCTGTCTTTTCGTCGTCCGTT
>JAVJPA010000308.1:0-6980 GCA_040216495.1 Amphiplicatus sp.
AGGCGGCGCGGTCTTCTTCCGCCTTGAAATTTTTCGGCGTGCGGACGGCGAGCCCGTGCGCCTCGGCGAATTCCTGCACCGGCGACGGACGCAGTTTCTGGCCGCGCCCCGACGGCTGGGCGCCGCGCGTATAGACCGCGGCGATGTCATGGCCGCTCGCCAGAAGTTCGCTTAAGGAGGGAACGGAAAACTCCGGAGTCCCCATAAAGGCGAGGCGCATGGGCTTGCCTCCGGTCTCGTTCGCAATGGGAGCCGGCCTATTCGGCGGCGGCGAGGCGCTGTTCTTTTTTCAGCTTCTTGAGGATGCGGTCGCGCTTCAGGCGCGAGAGATGGTCGATAAAGAGGACGCCCTCGAGATGGTCCATCTCGTGCTGGATGCAGGTGGCGAGCAGCCCTTCGGCGTCCTCGATTTTCTCCTCGCCGTTGTAATCAAGATATTTGATGCGGCATGTCGCCGGGCGCTCCACGTCTTCGTAGAAGTCGGGAACGGAGAGACAGCCTTCCTGATAAAGGCTTGTATCGTCGGACGGATCGAGGATTTCCGGGTTGACGAAATAGCGCGGCTGCTTCTCCTCGTCCTCGCTGGCGAGGTCCATGACGATGACGCGCAAAGGCACGCCTATCTGGATCGCAGCGAGGCCGATGCCCGGCGCGTCGTACATCGTCTCCAGCATGTCATCCATGAGGGCGCGCAACCCGTCGTCGACCTTGTCGACGGGCTTTGAGACCTCGCGCAGGCGCGGGTCCGGCGCGACCAAAATCTCTCGTATCGCCATGACCGTCAGGTATGGCGCGGTCCGGCCCTCGTCAAGCGGCGCCGTAACAAGCGGTCCTGCTCTCGCATGACCGGCTTTTTTCCCCTAAAGTCGCGCGGTTGCGGGGTAAAGAGTGTGGGTTGGGGGCTGAGATGACCCTTGGGGTTGCCGATCTGGGCGCGGACGAGGCGGGCGTTTTCGCGCTTCTTTCAGCGCGGCAGGATGCGCCGGCGGCTTCCGGCGTCGGCCAGACGCAGGCCCTGACCGAAAGCCCCGCCGCGCACGGGCCGCTGATTTCCGGTCCCGCCTCGCTTTTATGGACTGGCGTCGGCGCGGTTCTGGCGGTGTTTTTTCTCGTCTTTTTCGTTCTCATCAGGACGCGCCTCACGCGCGCCGCATCGACGGATGGGCGCGGCGCGCCTCCCGTCGGCCGCCCGTCCCGATCGAAAGAGAAAAAAGCGCCGAAGACGGACTTTTTCGAACCCGCCGGCGAGGACGCTGAAATCACCTTCGACGACGAGCCGCCGAAACAGTCCGGCGCCTCACGGCCAGCGCCGCCGGCCGCGCATCCCAAAGCTCATCAGGGCGATCTTTCCGCCGCGGCAGAAGAAGAAGCCGAAATCGTCATTGAACGTCCGGCCCGCGCGGAGCCGGCTGCAAAGCCCGGCGCCTTCGCCGGCCTGTTCGCCCGGAAGGAGCCGTCTCAGTCGACGCCTTATTCGGAGCCCGGGGCCGCGTCGCTGGTGAAGATGAAAACCCACCCGCTCGCCAGCGAACGCCGGCGCAGCGGTGAGGAGCCGCAGAACGACAATGACGCCGAGTCCCGGCGCGAACAGGAAGCGGAACGCCAACGCGCTTTCGCCGAGATCGAGGAACGACGCCTCGCGCAGCGCCGCCTCGCGGAAGAGGAAGCGCGCCGTCTCGAAGAGGAAGAAACGGCCCGGCGCGAGCAGGCGTTCGCCGCGGCGGAACAGCGCCGCCTCGCCGCCGAACAGGAAAGCGCGCGCGAAGCGGAAGCGAGAGCCCGCGACGAGGCGCGGCGCCGGGAAGCCGAGGAAGCCGCCGCGGCGGAACGCGCGCGCTTTGAGGCTGAACGCGCCGCCGAGTTTGAAACCCGCAAAAAAGCCGCCGCGCTCGAACAGCGCGAACGCGAACTGGCGCGATGGGCCGAAGAACTCGCGGGCGACAATGACGCGCTCAAGCGTCAGGTCGGCGAGGAAGTCGACCGGCGGTTCGCAGCCCTGTCTTCAAGTCTTGAAGAACGCTCCGCGCCGTCCGACGCCGGCGTCGCCGCTGCGCTCACGGCCCTCAGCCGCGATCTCGACCAGCGGCTCGGCGAAATCAACGAGCGTCTTGAGACCCGTCTCGTCGGGCTCGCGCAGACGCTGGACGAAGGCGCAGCGCCGAACGGCGGCGCTCGTGAAAATGTTTCGGCGATGGCCGAGATGGTGTCGCGCCGCATCGCCGATCACCGCGAGTCGATCAACGCCACCATCGCCGCCCTTTCGAACCGCATCGACACGTTCGCCGGCGCTGCGGAGGAAGTCTCGGCGCTGAGGAAAGACATCTCGGCGCTGAAACGCGCCATGGGCGAGCGCGCCTATGGGCCGGGCGCCGCGACGGTGCAGCTCGCCGATCTCGTCAAGAATTCGCTGCCGCCCGACGCATTCGAGCTGCGCGCTTCGCTCGCCAACAACCGCAAGGCCGACTGCCTCATCCGCCTGCCCTATCCGCCCGGCCCCATCGCCGTCGACGCGCGCTTCCCCGTGGAAGCGTTCCAGGCGCTCTACGCCGCCGACGGCGCCGACAAGACCCGCGCCGAAAACGAATTCCGCCGCGCCGCGCTCCGCCATGTGGTCGACATCGCCGAACGGCTGATCGTGCCGGAGGAAACGGCCGAGTCGGCGCTGATGTTCCTGCCCTCGGAAAGCATGTACGCGACGCTGCACGAGCGCTTCCCCGACATCGTGCAGGACAGTTACCGGGCGCGGGTCTGGATCGTCTCGCCGACGACGCTGATGGCGACGTTGCACACGGTGCGCGCGGTGATGCGCGATGCGCAGGCGCGCGAAAGCGCCGAGCTTATTCACACCGAAGCGCAGCACGTCTTCGCCGAAGTCGATGCGCTGCGGCGCCGCGTCATCAAGCTTGAAGAGGATTTCGGCCGCGCCCATCACGACGTGCGCGACGTGCTCTCCAGCACCGATCAGGTGTTCCGCCGCGCCGAATCCATTTCGAAAAGCCACCGCACCCTCGCCGACGACATCCTCGGCCGCGGCTCGCGGCGCATCTTGAGCGCCGCGCCGAAAGAAAGCGATGATGCCGGCGATACGCCGAACGAAGAGAGCGATCCCGATACGGACGATCCGCCGCCGGCGGACCGCCAGCCGTTTCCGCTGCGGTAGGCTTACGCCGCCGATTCGCCTTCGTCGTCTTTCGACAGAAACAGATCGCGCTCGTCGCGCAGCAGGCGCGGCGCTTCCTCAAGCGGTCCGAGCGCCTCGATATCGCTCTCTACGCCCGGCAGTTCGTACTCGGCGAACTTGCGCGCCCGCGACAGAACGCGCGACTCGAACCCGCCGACCGTTGCGTTGTACTTTTTCATCGCCGAAGACAGGGCGCTCCCGAGGCCCGAGAGATTGCGGCTCATGACCTGCAAGCTGTCGTACAAATCCTTGGCCATGGCGGCGACGGCCTGCGCGCTTTCCGTCATTTTCTCCTGACGCCAGTTGAGCGCGGCTGACTTCAGCATGGCGATCAGAATCGTCGGCGATGCGATGAGGATCTTGCGGTCGAACGCGTCCTGATAAAGTTGCGGGCGCGCCTCCAGCGCCGCGGAGAAATAATTCTCGCCGGGCACGAACATCACCACATAGTCGAGAGAGTCCCGCAATGACGCCGCGTATTCCTTGGCCGACAGGCTTTTCACATGCTTCCACAGATCGTCCGCATGCCGCGCAAGATGCGCCGCGCGGGCGTCATCCGTCTCCGCTTCGACCGCGTCCAGATAAGCCCCGAGCGAGACCTTGGAATCGACGGCGACGACGCGCCCGCCCGGAAGGCGCACGACCATGTCCGGCTGCTTGCGGCGTTCGCCGTCGTCGTGGCTCGCCTGCTCGACAAAATCCACATAGGCCGCCATGCCGGCGATCTCGACGACATTTCTCAGTTGCTCCTCGCCCCAGCGCCCCCGCGTCTTCGGGCCGGCGCGCAACGCCGTCGCCAGCTTTTGCGCTTCGGCGCGCACGTCGTGGGTCGACTTCGCCAGCTCGCCGATCTGACTCGCGAGCGCGCCGCGCGATTCCGTCTGCTCCTTGCGCAACTCGTCGAGGCCCTTCTGGTAGCGCACGAGAGTTTCGCTTACGGGCTTTAAGAGATCGTCGAGCGCGGCGCGGCGTTTCTCCGCTTCGTTTCCGGCGACTTCGCGATGATGCGCGAAGGTTTCATTCGCGCGCTGAAGAAAAATCTCGTGGGCGCCCTTTAGAAGCTCGGCGGTCGCCGCCTTGAACTCCGCATCCATGCGCGTCTTGATGTCGGCAAGCGCCCGCTCGCGTTCGGCGAGGGTCGCGCGCGTCGCGGCCACGCTCGCTTCGAGGCTGGCGCGTTCGCTGCGCGAGAATTCGAGATCATCCTTGAGGCTGTCGAGTTCCCCATGCCGCGCTTCCGCCGCGGCGAGCGCGATGCGCGCCGCCTCAAGTTCGGCGCGGAAACGCTCCGCCGCGGTCCGCCGGCGATGGGCGAGCCCAAAGGCGATCCCCGCCAGCAGCAGCGCGGCGAGGAGCAGCCAGAAGGCCGGACCATCCGGCGAGAGGCCGGCGGCGGTGAGTTTTTCGAGAACCATTCGTGAACGCTAGGCCGATTCGCGACCCTCGCCGCCCGCTTTCGGGGCCCCCGGGCGGAACACGAACAGAGCCGCCATCGTGTAATTCCAGACGAAGGTGACAACCAGCGCGCCCCCCTTGGCGGCGTAAGGGCCGATCTTCTCCGCGAAAACGAACACGATCGCGGTCGAGACGACGAGCGAGACCAGGTGCGCGGCGGCGAATTTCGCATAGCCGCCTACGGACAACCGCGCCGGCGTTCCTTTCTCGCGAAACGTCACCCGCGCATTGACCGCATAGCTCTGCGCATTGGCGACGAAGAACGACGCGACATTGGCGAAGGCCGGCGCGAGGCCGCCGGCGACCAGCGCCGCGAAAACGAGAAAGTCGGTCAGCGTGTTGAAAAGGCCGACGCCGCCGAACAGCGCCATGCGTCCGCCATGCCGGCGGAAAGCCTCGTTCACGCGACGCTCCTTTCCGCATCGGCCGCATCGCCTGCGCCCGCTTCTCCCCCTTCGGCGCGATCGAAGTCATTGACGAAATAGAGCGGACGGTTCTTGGTTTCGTTGAACACGCGCCCGAGATATTCGCCGATCACGCCGAGTACGGACAGTTGCACGCCGCCGAGAAACAGGACGATGACCACGAGCGAGGAATAGCCCTGCACCGGGTCGCCGAAAATCAGCTTCTTCATGATGAAGAAAACGCCGAGCAGAAACGCGGTGACGGCGACCGTGAAGCCGAGATAGGTCGATATTTTCAGCGGCGCAAGCGTCGACGAGGTGACGCCCTCGATGGAGAGATTCCAGAGCTTCCAGTAGCTCCACTTGGTCGAGCCCGACGAGCGCGGCGCGCGGTCGTAGACGACCGCCTTGGTCGGAAAGCCGACCCAGGCGAAGACGCCCTTCATGAAACGATGCCGCTCGCGCAGCGCGCAGACGGCGTCGACCGCCTTGCGGCTCATCAGGCGGAAATCGCCGACATTTTCCGGCAGGCCGACCGGTCCCGCCTTGCGCATCAGACGGTAGAAAAGACCCGCGGTCGATTTCTTCAGCCAGCTTTCGCCGTTGCGGGCGCGGCGCTGGGCGTAAACGACGTCATACCCCTCGCGCCAGCCGTCGATCAGGGTGCCGATCAATTCCGGCGGGTCCTGCAAATCCGCATCGATGACGACGACTGCGTCGCCGCGCGCGGCGTCGAGCCCGGCGGTAAGCGCGATCTCCTTGCCGAAATTGCGGCTGAGATCGACGATGGCGGTGTTGGGATGACGCGCGCGCAGCTTGCGCATCATGTCGAGCGTCGCGTCTGAACTGCCGTCGTTGACGAAGACGACTTCAAAGGGCTGGTCCAGCGCGATCATCGCCTTGCGCACGGCGCGATGAAAATCGGCGAGGCCCGCCTCTTCGTTGTAAGCGGGACAGACGATCGACAGAAGGTCCGGGCGCGTCCTGTCGCGGGGACTGACCGGCGCCTGTTTGCCACCCATGCGAAATGCTCCCGCCGACGGTGCGGCGCTAATCCTTTCTTCAGCGTATAGAAGTAAATTCCTAACCATGTATGGACGCCTGCCTTTCGCGACGGTGGACTTCTCGCGCTACCGGCTGACGCGCCTGCGCGTGGTCGGGCTGTGCGCCATGCTGCTCGCCATCGCCGTCACGGTTTCGGTGATGCAGTTCGCGGCGTCGAAAGACTTGATCCTGCCCGCCGGGGCCGTCGTCGGGGGCGACTATGTCGCCTTTTACGCGGCGAGCCATGCGGCCGCGGCGGGCGAGGCCGCCGCGATCTACGATCCGGCCGCGTTCGAGGCGCTGCTGCACGAAGTCGGTCCCGAACGCGAGCGCTACGGGCTTACCTGGCAATATCCGCCGACCTATTTCCTCCTCCTCTTTCCGCTCGCTTTCATCGCCTATGCGCCGGGCTATGCGCTGTGGACCGGGGCGACGGCGCTCGGCTTTCTGGCCGCCCTACGCAGCGCGGGTCTGAACCGGCTGTTCCTGTTCGTCATCGTCGCGTCGCCCCCCGCCTTTCAGGCGGTCATCACCGGTCAGAACGGATTTCTCACGGCGGCGCTGCTCGCGGTCGCCGCGCTATTCCCCGACAAGCGCCCGATAGCGGCGGGACTCGCCGCCGCGCTGCTGACCGTGAAACCGCAACTCGGCCTGCTCATCCCGATCGCCTATCTCGCAGGGGGATGCTGGCGCGCGTTCGCCGTCGCCGCCGCCGGCGCGCTGGCGCTCGCCGGCCTCAGCCTCTCCGTATACGGATCGGAAACATGGGTCGCTTTTGTCGACGGCGTGCGCGGCGCGTCGGGGAACCTCACGTCCGGAAACTTTCCCCTGTTCAAGATGGCGACGCCCTTCGCCGGCGCGCGCTACGCCGGCCTGCCGACGGAAGCGGCGGCGGT
>JAVJPA010000309.1:0-17149 GCA_040216495.1 Amphiplicatus sp.
CGCGTCTGCGTGAAGCTGGTCTCGACCGCCGGCGTCGGCACCATCGCGGCGGGCGTCGCCAAGGCCAAGGCGGACGTCATCCTCATTTCCGGCAATGTCGGCGGCACCGGCGCCTCGCCGCTGACCTCGATCAAGTTCGCCGGGAGCCCGTGGGAGATCGGACTTTCCGAGGCCCATCAGGTGCTGACCATGAACAATCTGCGCGAGAAGGTGACGCTCCGCACCGACGGCGGCATCCGTTCGGGCCGCGACGTCGTCATGGCGGCGATGCTCGGCGCGGAGGAGTTCGGCGTCGGCACGGCGTCGCTCATCGCGCTCGGCTGCCTGATGGTGCGCCAGTGCCATTCCAACACCTGCCCTGTCGGCGTGTGCACGCAGGACGAGGATCTGCGCCAGCGTTTCCGCGGCGCGCCGGATCACGTAGTGACGCTGATGTCGTTCATCGCCGAGGAGACGCGCGAGATTCTGGCGTCCATCGGCGCCGCGTCGCTCGAAGACGTGATCGGCCGCACCGACCTGCTCGACCAGGTGCATCGCGGCGCCGCCGATCTCGACGATCTCGACCTCAACCCGATTCTCACCCGCGTCGATGCGGGCGGGCGGGCGCAGCGCTCGACTCGAACGGGCCGCGTCGAACCGTTCCCGTCGCTTGACGAGGAGATCCTGCGCGACGCGTCGGCCGTGTTCGAGCGCGGCGAGAAAATGCAGCTCACCTATGCCGTGAGGAACACGCACCGCACCATCGGCGCGCGCACGTCATCCGCCATCGTCCGCAAGTTCGGTCCGGAAGGGCTCACCGAAGGCCACCTCACCGTGCGGCTCAAGGGCTCGGCCGGCCAGTCGCTCGGGGCGTTCTCGGCGACGGGCCTGCGCCTCGAAGTCGATGGCGACGCTAACGATTATGTCGGCAAGGGCCTTTCCGGCGCGACCATCGTCGTGCGCCCCCCGGCCGCGATGCGCGCGCGCGCCCATGAAGACGCGATCATCGGCAACACCTGCCTTTATGGCGCGACCTCGGGCTATCTCTTCGCCGCTGGCCGCGCGGGCGGACGGTTCGCGGTGAGGAACTCCGGCGCGACGGCCGTGGTCGAGGGCTGCTCGGCCAACGGTTGCGAGTACATGACCGGCGGGACCGTCGTCATTCTCGGCGACGTCGGGGACAATTTCGCCGCCGGCATGACCGGTGGGCGCGCCTACGTCCTCGACGATAGGGGCGTCTTCGCCGACCTCGTCAACGAGGACAGCGTGGTCTGGCGCGGCTTCGACGAGGGAGATGGCGAGGAGGAATGCCTCGCGCTCATTCGTCGGCACGCGGAGGAAACGAAATCGGCGCGGGCCGCCGCGATTCTCTCCGACTGGCCGCGCTGGCGGGCGCTCTTCGTCGAGGTGGAGCCGAAGGAGATTCTCGCGCTCAAGCGCCGGAAAATGGCGGCGGAGTAGGCGCCCGCGCGACTTCATGCCGGAAAACGCCGGGTTCGCGCGATCCTGCGGATTAGGTTTGTAACGTTCGCCGCGTCTCCTCATAGTCCGGGCGTCAGAAATCGTTCGTCATGAGGGGCCCGCCATGATTCGAGCTTCGCTCGCATTTCTCGCCTTTGCGCTCTTTTCCTCTTTCGCGCTCGCTCAGGCGCCGGACCCCGACCGGGACCGCACCGACAAGGCGCTCGCGCGCGAGGTCGAAGAACTGGCCGACGTGACGAAAAACGTCCTCGTGCCGATGCGCGACGGAGTAGGCCTTTCGACCGACATCTATCTGCCGAAGAATCGCAAAGGGAAAGCGCCGGCGATCCTCATCAAGTCGCCCTACAACTACAACCCGCTGGGGCGCTACGAATTGAACTGGCTCGCGAAGTTTCTGCGCCGCGGTTACGCGGTGATCCTCCAGAACGAGCGCGGCAAGTATTACTCTGAAGGCGATTGGGAAATTCTCGGTCATCCTCAGACGGACGGCGTCGACATGCTGGACTGGATCGAGGAGCAGGAATGGTCGACCGGCAAGGTCGGCCTGATCGGCTGCTCCTCGACCGCGGAATGGCAGCTTTCTCTTGCGGCGCAAAACCATCCGGCGCTCGCCGCCATGGTGCCGATGGGGTCGGGCGCCGGCATGGGCAAGATCGGCGAGTACTGGGAGCAGGGCAACTGGTACAAGGGCGGCGCCGAACAGCTTTTGTTTTCGACATGGCTCTACGACTACATTCCGCCTTCGGCGCGCCTTCTGCCGTCCGGCGACCTGAGTCCTGAAGAGCGCGAGCGCGTCGCAAGCCTCTACCCGATGATTTACAAGGCGAAGGAAGTGCAGTGGTCGAAGGCCTTGAAAGCCTTGCCGCTGATGAATCTGATGCAATCCGTGGGCGGCTCCAGCGAGGCGTTCGAAAAAATGATGGCGCGCACGCCCGGCGATCCGGAATGGCGAGCGGGCGGACTCTTCCACGACGACGAGAATATCGACGCGCCGGCCCTGTGGCTGTTCTCCTGGTACGATGTGGGGCTCGCGCCCAACATCGCCCTCTTCAATCACGCCCGCACGAATACAGAAGATCGGGAAGCGGCGAACGCGCAGTTCATGGCGGTCGGCCCGAACTTGCATTGCCGGTTCTTCGCCGACAGCGTCGGCGAAGCGGGCGACCGGACTTTCCCCGACGCCGCGCTCGACTATTACGACATGGTGTTCGATTTCCTCGACCGTTACGTAAAAGGCGAGCGCAACGGGTTCGAGCGCTCGACGCCGAAAGTGCAGTATTACGAAATGGGCGCCGACGCCTGGCGCAAGGCGGATGCATGGCCGCCGAAGGGGGCGAGCGAGCTGAATTTCTATCTCGACTCGACGGAAGGCGCGAACAGCCTTTACGGCGACGGCGTTCTGGCGGCCCAGCCGGTTGAAAGCGGCGCGGAGAAGGATTCGTTCGTGTACGATCCGATGAACCCAGTGCCGAGCGTCGGCGGCGGCGTCTGCTGCCTCGGCGATGCGGTGAAGCCCGGCGTTTTCGATCAGCGTTCCGTGGAGTCGCGCAACGACGTGCTCGTCTACACCAGCGCGCCGCTGGAGAAGGGCGTGCATGTGGCCGGCCCCGTGAAGCTGACGCTGTACGTCTCGTCGGACGCGCCGGACACCGATTTCATGGTGAAACTCGTCGACGTGTTCCCTGACGGGACCGCCTACAATATCGACGATACGGCCCAGCGGGTGCGCTGGCGCGAAGGCTACGACAAGCCCCCGGTCTTCATGAAGGAGGGCGAAGTCTACGAGGTGACGATCCAGCCGATGGTCACGGCGAACTATTTCGCCCCGGGTCACCGCATCCGCCTCGAAGTGACGTCCTCGAACTTCCCGCGCTATTCGAGGAACCTCAACACCGAGGAGCATGTGCCGGCCCAGAAAGAGCCCCGCGTCGCCCGCAACGCCGTCCATCACACGGCCGAGCATCCCTCGAAGCTGACGCTGACGGTGGTTCCGAACTAAGACGCGCCCGGCCATTTGACGGCCTGCGGGGGAAAGCGTAACAGCCTGCGCTTTCCCCTGGCATTTCCGTCCAAGGCCGCCCGATGACCGTCACCGTCCGTTTCGCCCCGTCGCCCACCGGCAAGCTGCATGTGGGCAATGTCCGCGCCGCCCTGTGGAACTGGCTGTTCGCGAAGAGCCGGGGCGGAAAGTTCATCCTCCGGATCGACGACACGGACCAGGAGCGTTCGACCAAGGTCTATGAGGACGGCATCCGGACCGATCTCGCCTGGCTCGGGCTCGCCTGGGACGAGACGTTCAAGCAGTCCGAGCGGTTCGCCCGCTACGACGCCGTCTCCGACCTGTTCCGGGCGAAGGGGCTGCTCTATCCCTGCTATGAGACCGCCGAGGAGCTTGACCGCAAGAGGAAACTCCAGCGCGCGCGCGGCCTGCCGCCGGTCTATGACCGCGCCGCCCTTCAGCTTACGGACGATCAGAAGAAAGCTTTCGAGGCGGAAGGAAGAACGCCCCACTGGCGGTTCAGGCTGTCGCAGACGCCGGTGACATGGACAGACCTGATCCGCGGCGAAACCGGCGTCGACACGACGAGCGTCTCCGATCCGGTGCTGATACGCGAAGACGGCATGTATCTGTACACGCTCCCTTCCTGCATCGACGATATCGACACGGGGATCACCCATGTCATCCGCGGCGAGGACCATGTCACCAACGCCGCCGTGCAGATCGAGATCATGCGGGCGCTGATCGACGCGGAAGGGAAAGGCGCCGTTCCCGCCTTCGCGCACCATTCGCTGCTGATCGGCGCCGACGGGCAGGGGCTTTCGAAACGGCTCGGCTCGCTTTCTATCGAAGCGATGCGCGCCGACGGGCTGGAGCCCGCGTCGATCACCAGCCTGCTCGCCAAGCTCGGGACGTCGGAGCCCGTCGCGCCGCAGCCCGACATCATGGCGCTCGCGGCGACGTTCGACTTCGAGAAGGTCGGCCGCGCCCCGGCCCGCTTCGACGAGGCGGAGCTGCTCGCGCTCAATGCGAAACTCCTGCACGAAACGCCTTACGCCGCGCTCGCTGAGCGCCTCTCCGCGCTCGGCGTTTCGCAAACGCTGTGGGAAGCGGTCAAAAGCAATGTGACGAAGCTCGCCGATGTCTCTGTCTGGCGCGAGGTCATCGAAGGCGAGATCGATCCGGCGATCGACGACAAGGCGTTCGCGGCGGAAGCGGCGAAACATGTGCCGGCTGACCCGCTCGACGAAAATAGCTGGTCTTCGTTCACCGCCGCCGTGAAAGAGGCGACCGGGGCCAAGGGCAAGGCGCTGTTCATGCCGCTGCGGCACGCCCTGACAGGGCAGGCGCACGGACCGGAAATGGCGCAGCTCTTTCCCCTGATCGGCGCCGCGAAGGCGCGCGCCCGGCTTGAGGGGCGCCGCGCCTAGCGGATTTGTTCCTGTACGGAGCTGTCCTCTTATCCGACCGCGCGGACGGCCGGCTTCAGGACGATGTCGAACACTTCTTCCGGCGTATCGACGAACAAGAGGTCGCCCATCAGCTCGGGCGACGCGAAACCGGTGTCGACGAGATGCTGGAGCAGCACGCGCAAGGGCTCCCAATAGCCTTTTGTGTTGAGCGCCATGATCGGCTTGCGATGCAGCGCAAGGCGCGCCCATGAAAGCGTCTCGATCAGTTCTTCGAGCGTGCCGATGCCGCCGGGAAGGGCGACGATGGCGTCGCATTCCTCGAACATCAGCATTTTGCGCTCGTGCATCGTGTCGACGATCTTGTGATCGACGCCTTCGAGCACGCCTTCGATGGAGACGAGAAATTCCGGGATGACGCCGAACACTTTGCCGCCGGCGTCGCGCGCCGCGCCCGCGGTCGCGCCCATCAGGCCCATTTTGCCGCCGCCATAGACGATGCGGCAGCCGCGCCTTGCGGCCTCTTCGCCGATGATTTTCGCGACGCGGAGGTTTTCCGGATCGTTGCCGAACCGAGATCCGCAGTAAACAAGTAAGGATTTCATAGACTTGGCTGTTCTTCTTGGTTGCTCGCCATTGTACCGGCTCACCCCTCTCGGTAAAGTAAATTCGGGCTGAAGAACACTATCGGGAAAGCGGGAGCCGTCATGCGCGTCGTCATCATTTTCATCCTGCTGATCGTGCTCGCGTTCGTCGCGTTTAAGGCGGCGGAGCGCTTCAGGCCCAGCGGGCCGGAGACGCCGTCCGAGGCCGCGCCCGCCGAGCCGGGGACCCCTGACGCCGCGGAAACGAAACCGCCCGCGCTGCCGAGCTTCGACATCGTGCGCGTCGACCGCACCGGCTATGCGGTGATCGCCGGCCGCGCCAAACCGGGCGCCGAAGTCACGGTCTTCGCCAACGGCGACGAACTGGCGAAAGCCGCGGCGGAAAGCGACGGCTCGTGGGTGATGACGACCGACACGCCGCTCGACGCGGGGCCTGTCGAACTGAGCCTGTCCATGACGACGGCGGACGGCCAGACCATCCGGTCGGAAGAGACGATCGTGATTTACGTGCCGGAGCGCCCCGGCGACCGGCCGCTGGTGCTGCGAACCACGCCCGGCGGGGCGACCGAAGTCTTGCAGGAGCCGCGCGACGCCGACGGCTCGCTCGGTCCGCTCTCGCTCGACACGATCGATTACGACGATTCCGGCGCCGTTATCTTTTCAGGCGGCGCTGAGCCGGAGCGCATCGTGCAGGTGTTTATCGACCGCCAGCCGCTCGACCAGACGACGTCGGACGCGGACGGACGCTGGGTGATGGCGCCGAGCCAGCAGATCGCGCCGGGAATCTACACGCTGACTGTGGTGCAGCTCGACGAGACGGGGCGGCGTCCCGCCTACGCCATCGAACTGCCCTTCGAGCGCGCGCGCCCCGACCAGATTCAGCTCCGCGACGGCAGGGTCGTCGTCCAGCCCGGCAACAGCCTCTGGCGCATCGCCCGGCGCGCCTACGGCAGCGGCGCCCAGTACACGATCATTTACGAAGCCAACGCCGACCAGATCCGCGACCCGGATCTCATCTATCCGGGCCAGATTTTCGAAGTGCCCGGCGATGAGCCGGAGGGCGGCCGGTAAGCTCGATCATTCCGCCGCGTGCGGACGATCTTCCGCCGCCCCGGCTGGGCGGTAGGGCAGCGCGTCGCGCCATTTGCGGCTGTCCTTGGCGGCGTTGAGCTTGGCTTTCACCCAGGGCAGGCGCTTGCTCAAGACCGTCGGCGCGGCGAGCAGCACCGGCGTCAGGATCAGGGTCGTCAGGGTCGAGAAAGCGAGGCCGTAGGCGACGGCGGAGGCGAGCAGCACCCACCAGTCCGACGAGGTCGAGCCGCGGGTGATCGTGCCGGCCGCGAAATCCACATTGATCTCGAACACCATCGGGAGGAGGCCGAGAATGGTCGTCACGGTAGTGAGCAGCACTGGGCGGATGCGCTGCGAGGCGGTTCTGATCGCCGCTTCCTCGACGCCGAGCCCTTTCTTTCTGAGATGCTGGAAAGTGTCTATGAGGACGATATTGTTGTTCACGACGATGCCGGCGAGCGCGACGATGCCGGTGCCGGTCATGATGATCGAGAGATACTGCCCGCTGAGGGCGATGCCGAGCAGCACGCCGAAGACTGAAAGCACCACGGCCGAGAGCGTCAGGGCGGCGTGATAGAAATTGTTGAACTCTAAAAGCAGGATCATGGCGATCATGAACATCGCCGCCGACATGGCGGCGCTGAAAAACGCCGCGGCGTCTGCGGTGTCTTCATCGGCGCCGCGCATGATCCACGAGACGTTCTCGCCGAGCGCGCCCGATTCGAGCCACTGCTTCATCTGCGAAATCGCCTGATCCTGGCTGACTTCGTGTCCCGGAACGCGCGTATTGCCGTTGCCTTTGACTTCGATAATGCGCTCGCCGTTGCGGCGCGTGATGCGGTCGACTTGCGGCTTCGGTTCGCGGGTGACGAAGTTGGACAGCGGCACGGCGCCTTGCGGCGTCTGCACGCGCACCGCGTCGAGGCCGAGGATCGAGCGCTTGTCTTCCGGGTAGCGCACGCGGATGTCGACCTCATCGTCGGAATCATCGGGCCGGTATTTGTCCACCAGAAGCCCGCTGGTGACGAACTGCAACGCCCCGCCCGCCTGCTGCACGCTGAGCCCGTAACGGCCCGCAAGCGCGCGGTCGACTTCCATCGTCCATTCAATGCCGGGAAGCGGGAGCGAGTCCTCCTGATCCATGTAGGCGGGAACTTCCCGTCCGTTGACGACAAGAGTTTTCGTGTCGATGAAGTCGCGCGCCTTTTTCGCGGCGGCGACCATGTCGTCGAAATTCTGCGCGGTGATTTCGACCTGCGCGTCCTTGCCGACGGGCGGCCCGCCCTCGCGCTGCCTGACCTCGACGATGACGCCCGGCACGCTTTGCACGAGATCGCGGAACTCATCGACAATGAGGCGGGAATGGTCGCGTTCGGAATAATAAACGAGATCGATCGCCACTTGTCCGATCGTGTCGGCGGGCAGCTCCCGGTTGCGGCTGAGGCTCGGTCCTGTTTGCAGGTAAAGATGTTCGATCGCCGGATGGTCCGCGACGCGGCCTGCGACTTCCTTGACGATGTCGATCTTCTGCTCTTCGGAGAGATTGCCGCGCCCGCGCACCAGCACGTTGATCTCTTCCGAATCCGAGCGGATGAAAAACTCCATGTCGGGCGAGGCGACCATGAAACTGCCGATGCACAGCGCGATCACGGCGAACGCGGCGGCGAGCGAGAGAACCGGGCGCTGGATCAACCCCGTCAGAAACCGCGCATAGCCGCCGATCGGCCCCTGAAGCGACGTCGGATCGACTTCATCGATTTCATAGGCGCGCACTTCGCCCGTCTTGCCTTTGACGCCGAGGCGGTTTTTCAGCCAGTCGGGATAGCCCATCATCGACCCGATCACGGGCAGGAAAATCAGCGCGACGACGAGCGACGACGACAGGACGAAGATCAGCGTGATCGGGATGAACTTCATGAACTCGCCGGCGATGTCCTGCCAGAACAGGAACGGCACGAAGGCGGCGAGCGTCGTCGCGGTCGAGGTGGCGACCGGCCAGAACATGCGCTTGGACGCCTCGCGATAGGCGTCGTTGCGGGTCGCGCCTTCGGCCATGCGCCGGTCGGCGTATTCGATGACGACGATGGCGCCGTCGACCAGCATGCCGACGGCGAGCACCAGCGCGAACATCACCATCATGTTCAGCGTGTAGCCCATCACGTTCAGCAGCAGGAAGCTGATGAGGAAGGTCGACGGGATCGAGATCCCGATCATGTTCGCGGACCTGATGCCGAGCGCGCCGACGATGACGATCATGACGAGCAGCACCGCCGTCAGGACCGAGGCGGTCAGCCCTTCGAGATTGTCGCTGACGAACACCGACTGGTCGTTGAGGAAGGTGTGCGTGATCGATCCCGGCCAGTACGCCGCGCTCGCTTCGGTCGCCGCGCGCGCGCCTTCGATGGTTTCGACGATATTGGCGCCGGCGCGTTTGGTCAGTTCGATGCCTATCGCCGGCGCGCCGTTGAAAAGCGCGTAGCCGTCGCGGTCCTTGAAGGTGCGACGCACTTCCGCGACGTCGGCGATAGTGACGACGCGGTCGCCGTTGGCGCGCAGCGGGATCGCCATCAGGTCCCGGCCGGTCTTGACGAGACCCGGCACTTTCACGGTGAATCGGCCGTCGCCGAGGCTGATCGAGCCGGCGGTGACGAGGCGGTTGTTGGCGGTGATGGCGTTGACGACTTCAAGCTCGGTGAGGCCGTAGCTTTCGAGGGTTTCGGGATCGATGATGACTTCGAGCAGCTCCTCGCGCGCTCCGGTCAGGCGCGCTTCGAGAACGCCGGGCAGGCCCTCGAGCTTGTCCTGAAGCGTCTTCGCGGTCTGATAAAGCGCGCGTTCGGGCGCCTCGCCATGGAGAATGACCGACAGGATCGGAAACTGGTTCTGGATGTTGAACTCGGTGACGATCGGCTCTTCGGCGTTGTCGGGATACTCCGCCTTGGCGCGGTCGACCGCTTCGCGCACGTCGAGCACCGCCTTGTCGACATCGATGGTGGTGACGAATTCGAGGATCATCTGCGCCGCGCCGTCATAGGCGACGGAGTCCATCTGCTTGAGACCCTCGATGGTCTGCATCTCAAGCTCGGTCGGGCGCACCAGCAATCGCTCGCCGTCTTCGGGCGAGATGCCGGGCAGCGGCAGCGTCACCAGAACGAACGGGGCGGGGATGTCGGGATCGGCTTCGCGCGGAATGGTCTTGAACGACGCGAGGCCGAAGACGACCATGACGAACAGCGCCGTCAGGACGACGCGGACGTTCGAAAAAGCGGCGTCGATCAGGCTGCTCATCCTTTCGCCTCCGCCTCCGTCACCGCGACTTTCTGGCCGGGCTTCACATATTCCTGGCCGCGCGTGATGAGATTGACGGTCCCTTCAAGGCCAGAGACCCAGACGCCGTTCGCGTCCTCGCCGAGCACGCTGACGCGCCTGAACGCGACGATGCCGTCCTTGTCGACCGTCCTGACGCCGAGCACGCCTTTATCGTCGAGGGTCAGCGCCGAACGCGGGGCGCGGTGAGCGTCGCGCCGCGCCGCGTGAATGACGAATTCAGCGGTCACGCCGTCGCGCAGCGCGCCGTCGGGGTTCGGGACTTCAAGCTCGACTTCGAAGGTGCGCGTAGAGGCGTCGGCGGACTTGGCGATAAGGCGCACGGCGCCGTCGACCTGTTCGCCGGTCGCAAGGCGCGCGACGCCGCGGTCGCCGGCGGAAATTTTCGCCACGTCTTTTTCAGCGACGGCGCCGACGACGAGAAACGGTTCGCGCGCGATGACCTTGCCGCACGGATCGCCGACTTTCAGATAGTCGCCGACCTCCGCGACGCGCTCGTCGAAAACGCCGTCGAAGGGCGCGACGATGGCGGTTTTTTCGAGATCGACCTTCGCCCGCTCGACGCTCGCCGCCGCAAGATCGCGCGAGGCTTTCATCGCCGCGACGGAAGTGTCGGAGCGGAAGCCGTCCTTGGCGAGTTCGAGCGCGGCGTTGTAATCGAGATCGGCCTTGGCGAGCGAGGCGCGCGCTTCGGCGAGGCTCGACTGGCGCGCATCGATGTTCAGCTTACAGAGCACCGTGCCGGCGGCGACGAACGTTCCGGGCTGACCCGGCGTCTCCGCGACCGAGCCCGCGGTCTCGGCGCGCACCTCGACCTTGCGCAGCGCCTTGGTGCGCCCGCTGACCGTCACCTCGTCGCGCCATTCGGAGGGCGCGACGGGTTCGGCGATCACCGTAAACAGAGCGGGACCGGTTTCGGCGGCGGCTTCTTCCGCGCCGCCGCTAAAAAGCGTGCGGACGGCGAAGTAGCCTAGCGTCAGCGCAAGGATCGCCAGCGCGGTTTTGACGGAGGTCGAAAGTTTCATCGCCGGCTCCCGCCCGAACCCGCCGGACGTTTGGTGCTGCACCGTGACCGAAGGACTGAACAAATCCCTCAGCATTCATTACACTAGTCGGTTTACAGTACGCTTCAATGAGTAAAAATCGATTGAATCGACCGAGAGCCCGCCCGGCAGCCTTGCACATGGGAGCCCTTGAAAGAGTCGCAAGAAGGCGGGGCGGAAATTTTTAGGACTGGCCGGCCCTTACCGGCCTGAATGTTTTTTCAAAAAGTTTCTCGGCGATGTCGATTCCGCCCGGTCCCGTTCGCCGTGTTAGCAGGAAGGCCAGCGGGGCCTTCGAAAATCAGAGGAGAACGACAATGCGCGTGATGGTGCTGGTGAAGGCGACCGAGGACAGCGAAGCGGGCGCGCCGCCCGCTCCCGGGGCTTTTGAAGCCATGGACAAGTTCAACGAGGAACTGGTCAACGCCGGCGTCATGCTCGGCGGCGACGGCCTCAAGCCCACCTCGAAGGCCAAGCGGGTGGCGTTCGACGGGGCGAAGCGCACCGTCATCGACGGACCGTTCGCCGAAACCCGCGAGCTTGTCGCCGGCTACTGGCTCTGGGAGGTCAAGGACATGGCCGAAGCCGTCGAATGGGTGAAGCGCTGCCCCAATCCGATGCCGGGGCCGAGCGAGATCGAGATTCGCCCGCTCTACGAGCTCGAAGATTTCGCTGAATGGGGCATCGAAGTCCCCCTCATCGACGAGAAGCTCGCCAAGAAGTAGCGCCTCGCACGCCAGGGAGACGGCGCCGCCGTCTTCTTCGGCTGCATCCTCACAGCAAGGATGAATTGGAATGACCATCACCATCACCGCGTTTGAAAGTTCGCCCGATCGCGGCAAGGGACTGGCGCGCGATACGCGCGTTCGCTGGGCGCTGGAGGAAACGGGCCAGCCCTACGAGGTTCGCCTTGTTTCGTTCAAGGCGATGAAGGAGCCCGCCCATCTGGCGCTTAATCCCTTCGGGCAGATTCCGACTTACGAAGAAAACGGTCTCGCCCTGTTCGAAACCGGGGCGATCGTGTTCCATATCGCCGAGCGTCATGCGGGCCTCTTGCCGGACGAGGCGAACGCCCGGGCGCGCGCGATCATGTGGATGTTCGCTGCCGTCAACACGGTGGAGCCGCCGATCCTTGACCTCGCAACCGCCAGGCTCGTTGAGGCGGACAAGCCCTGGTCCGCTGAGCGCATGCCGCTCGTCGAGGATCGCGTCCGTGTCAGGCTGAGCCAGCTTTCCCTTCGCCTTGGCGACGCCGACTGGCTCGACGGCGCGTTCAGCGCCGGGGATCTGATGATGGTCCATGTGCTGCAAAGGCTGAAAAGTTCGGGAATGCTGGACGAGCATCCGAACCTTGCGGCCTATGTCGCGCGCGGCGAAGCGCGGCCCGCCTTCAAACGCGCCTTCGACGCTCAATTGGCGGTATTCGCCGGCAAGGCGCCGGCCGGCTGACAAAGGGGCCGCTTGCCTTGCGGCTCTCTCCCCGCTTAAGCGAGCGGGATGGCGACGAGCGAAATCCATCAGGCGATCGAAACGGTCTTCCGCATCGAACGGGCGCGTCTCATCGCGAGCCTCGCCCGGCTGGTGCGGGATATCGATCGCGCGGAAGAACTGGCGCAGGACGCGCTCGTCGCCGCGCTCGCCGAATGGCCGAAGACGGGCGTTCCAAAAAAGCCTGGCGCGTGGCTGACAGCCTTCGCCAAGCGCCGCGCCATCGACGGTTTCCGCCGCGACAAAATGCTGGCGAGAAAGCACGCCGAGATCGCCCGCGATCTGGAAGCCGAAGAAGATACGAGCGCGCCCGATACCGAGGCGGCGATGGATGACGAGATCGGCGACGAGCTTTTAGGGCTGATCTTCACCGCCTGCCATCCGGCCCTGTCGCCGGACGCGCGCGCGGCGCTGACCCTGCGCCTCATCGGCGGTCTGACCACGGACGAAATCGCCCGCGCCTTCCTCGCCAGCGAAACGACCATCGCGCAGCGGATCGTCCGCGCCAAGAAGACCATCGGCGAGGCGGGTCTCGCCTTCGAGGTTCCGCGCGGCGGGGAGCGGGAGGCGCGCCTCGCCTCGGTGCTGGAGGTCGTCTACCTGATCTTCAACGAAGGCTATGCGGCGACCGCCGGCGAAGACCTGATCCGTCCTTCGCTTTGCGCCGAGGCCCAACGTCTCGGCCGCATTCTCGCAGGACTCGCGCCCGACGAACCGGAGGTTTTCGGCCTTCTCGCCCTGATGGAGATTCAGGCGTCGCGTCTTGCCGCGCGCGCGGCGCCGGACGGGTCATTCATTCCCCTTACGGAGCAAAACCGCGCGCGATGGGACCGGCTCCTGATCCGCCGCGGCTTCGCCGCTCTCGAGCGCGCCGAAGCGCTTGGCGGCGCGGGCGGCCCTTATGCGCTGCAAGCGGCGCTCGCCGCTTGTCATGCAAGAGCGCGCAGCGCCGAAGAGACTGACTGGAAGAGGATCGCGGCGCTCTACGACTTGCTCCGCGCCGTTCTGCCGTCGCCGGTCGTCGATCTCAATCGGGCGGTGGCGCACAGCATGGCCTTCGGCCCGGAGGCGGGCCTGAAGCTCGTCGGCGAGATTGCGGAGGAAGCGGTCCTGCGCAACTACGCGCCCCTCCCGGCCGCGAAAGGCGATTTCCTGTTTCGCGCCGGACGAATGGCGGAAGCGAAAATCGAGTTCGAACGCGCGGCCGGGCTTACGCGCAACGAGCGCGAAAGGGCCTTTTTTCTCGCGCGGGCGGCGGCCTGCGAGCGTCCGGCGCTCTAGATTTTTGTTTTGTCGCGCATTTGTTCCGAAAACGGTTCCCGCATTCGGAATGCGCTCTAGTAATAATAATTGTTCTGCACCGAGGTGCGGGCCTTGTTGAGGACCGTGCCGATCACCGGCGTCTTGCCGAGGAGGCGCCGGGCCTCTTTCAGGTCGGTGACCTTGGTCTGGCCGCTGGCGGCGATGACGAGAACGCAGTCGACTTTCGGCAGGAACGCGATCGCGTCGTCGCAGCCGAGCAGCGGCGAAATGTCGAAGATCATCACCTTCGCCCCGAATTCGTTCAGCGTGCGGTCGAAAAGCTCGTTGACCCGGCTCGAAGTCAGGTGTTCCGCGCCGCGGCGCGAGACGCGCTCGTTGCCGATCAGCAGCATGTCTGGAAGATCCGGGCGGACCACTACGTCGCGCAGGTCTTTCTTGCCTTCGAAGAAATCGACCACGGACGGGATTTCCCTGACGCCGAGATACTTCGCGACGCTCGGGCGGTAGAAGTCGAGATCGACGAGAGCGACGCGCGAGCCCTGCTTGGCGCCCATGGCGATGGCGAGGTTGATCGCCGTCACGGTCTTGCCGGCGCCGGACGCCGCCGACACCACTGCGAGCGTGCGCCAGCCTTCGGTTTCCATCTTTTGCAGCACGCGCGTGCGGAGCACGCGATAGGCGCTAAGCACGGGATCCTGTTCGTTCGAGATGATGCGGTGGCGGGCGAAACTGTCGAAATCGCAACGCACCTGCGGGAACGCATCGAAGCCCGGCGGCGCTTCGTGGCGGAAGCGCGCGCGCGGCTCCGCCGGTTCGCGCTTGCCGACAAGCAGCTTCTGGTTGGCGCCGCGGGCGCGGGTGACGGCTTCTCTAATGTGGTCCATGGGGCCTGGTTCCGATCATCGGCCGGTTATGCGTCGCCGACATTGATATTGTCTTCATAAGCGGGCGGTTCGAGCGAGCCTCCTGTCGTGGCCACGAGCGCGGCGGCGGCGGCGGCCGCGGCTGACGCCTTGGCGCCGCGTCCGCGGAACGCCGGCATGCGGAAGCGCTGTTCGCCGTCGCTGATATAGGGAATGACGGCGATCGGGTGCGCCTCGATCAGGTTGGTCAGGTGATTGCGGCCCCGCACGGTCTGGAACAGGAATTCCGCGCCGATCGCGCAGGCCCCGCCGGCGGCGAGAGCGACGAACAGCACGAGCACGATCATCTTGGGCCGATCCGGGCTCGAGCTTTTGTCGGGACGCATCGCCGATTCCAGAATGGAGAATTTCTCCGCCTTCTGATTGTCTTCGAGATTCTCGGCGAGCTGGGCGTCCTGCTGTTTGGCGAGGATCGCCTGATACTCCTTGAACATGTTTTCCTGGTTGCGGGTCAGCGCCTGCAGGCCGCGCTCGACCTGCGGCGTCTTCGCGATGCGGCGCTCAAGATCGCTGGCGGTCGCCCGGGCCTGGTCGATCTGGCCTTCGAGCAGGTTGCGGCGATTGTTGGCGACGGCGATGCGGCCCTGGATTTGCGCGGAGAGAAAATCGCCGCCGGTCGCGCTCGCCTTGGCGGCGATGCGATCGCCAAGTTTCTTTTGCAGCGCCGCCGCGTCAGCGCGCATCTGCGCCAGAGCCGGATCATCCGGCTGCAGGTCGCGCTCGGCCTTTCGCAGGTCGACCTCGGCTGCGGCGACCTGCCTTTGCAAATCCTGCATTTCCTTGTTCGGCGCAAGCTCGCGTTCGAGCGCGGCGATCTGGTCTTTCACGCCTTTCACGCTCGGGTGCGCGTCCGTGTAGACGGTGCGGAGCCTGACGAGCTCGGCCTTGAGGGCGGTGAGCTCCTTGGCCGGGCCGTCTGCGGTCGTCGCGCCGGCGAGGTGGCTCATCAACTGGGTTTCGAGAAAGCGCAGCTCCTCGTTGAGAGAAGATATCTCCGCTTCCGAGGAGGCCAGATCGCGATTGGTCCGCTCCAGCGCCGACAGGTGCATGTCGAGATGCTCGGGCAGCGCGTCGGCGTTTTCCGCCTTGAACTTGGCGATCGATTCTTCGATGGCGTCGACGGAGGCCGCGAGGCGGGCGGTTTCCTGTTTGAAGAATTCGGTCGTGTTAGAGGCGCCGGCCGTCCGCGTGCGGACGTCCTCGCTGAGGAACAGCGTCATGAACTCGTTCGCGACCCTGTACGCGGCGTCAGCCGACGGATCGGTGTAGGAGACGGTGAAGGCGATGGTGCCGTCGCGCTGGCCGTTGTTGCGCGAGCCTTCCGCCTTGATCAGCGAAACCTTGAGCCGTTCGCGCATCAGCGTGACCCGGTCGCTGTCGGTGTAGCCTTTGTCCCGGGGGAAGACGTTGAACTTGTCGGAAACGGAGAGCAGGCGGTCGCGGGTCATCACCCGCTGTTTGATGGTCTGGATGCGCTCCTGCGCATAGGCGTTGATGGTGGAGCGGACATAGTCGTCGGGAATCTGGGCCGACTCGACCAGAATCGTGCCTTGCGCCGTGTACTGCGCCGGCAGCAGCAGCACCACGGTCGCGCCGATGGCGAAGAGCGCGAGCGCCGGGATAAGGAACAACAGGAAGCGCCGCCGAAGAATGATCAGCACGTCTTCCAGCGTAAATTCGTCGCCCATGGTCTTCCCCGCTGCGCCTTGGGGCGCTGGTCCAAACACGATTCAGGCGGCAGTCCGCCGCGCCCTCCAGAGGGCGATCCAGATTAGCGCGCCTTTGACGGCGGCGCGAAATTGCGCCTGCAAGTTGCGCGCCGCGAAGTCCAGATCAACTTAGACAGCGCAACCTAGACACTCGTTCTCCGCAAGGGCAAGCCTTGCGGCATCCCTGCTTCCGCAGCGCAATATATACTCTATGCGTCAATAGAATGGCGCCGCGATTTCTTCCATTAATTATACGGTCATTAACCTTCTCTCGGGCGAGGCGCGCCCGCTGGCGCGGGAATTGCTCGTTGCGTTGCACCCAGAGGGTGAAGAACCTACTAACAGCACGCGACAGGCCAACTCAGAGGCCGCGCCGCGCGAGGAGAGCAGCAAGCGCCTATGCCGCCATCGATTACCGCCCCGATCCGAGACGCCGCATCCGCTGAGGCCGGGGCGCTTGTCGCCCTGCCGCGGGACGACTTCGACCGGCGCGTGTGGAGCGTGCTCGGCATGCCCGTCGATATGACGGACATCGCAGGCGCAGCGTCGGCGGTCGAAGCGGCGGCCCGGGACGGTCGGCGGCTTTCCTTTGTCACGCCCAATCTCAACTGGCTCGCCCGCGCCTTGCGCGATCCCGAGGCGCGGCGCCAGATCGTCGACGCCGACCTCAGCCTCGCGGACGGCGCGCCGGTCGTCGCCATCGCCCGGGCGCTCGGCGCTCCGATCGGCGGCCGGGCGGCGGGATCGGACGTCTTCGAGGCGCTGCGCGCGCGTCCCGGATTTCGAGGGCGCAGGCTGCGCGTCTTCTTCTTCGGCGGCCGGGACGGGGCGGCGGAAGCGGCGGCGGCGGC
>JAVJPA010000310.1:0-3254 GCA_040216495.1 Amphiplicatus sp.
GCCGTGCCACAGGCCGCCGAGCAGCATGGTGATCATCAGATTGGCGTAGGTGCGCAAGCGGCCCTTTTTATTGCCGCCGAGCGGAATGTAGAGATAGTCCCGCAGCCACGTGGATAGCGAGATGTGCCAGCGCCGCCAGAAATCCGAAAACCCGATGGCGGCGTAGGGATAAAGGAAGTTGTTGGGCAGCGCGAAACCGAGACAGAGCGCGGCGCCGATGGCGGTCGTCGAATAGCCCGAGAAGTCGAAAAAGATTTGCCCCGAAAATGCGAGCACGCCGGTCCACGCATCGAGCGGATGCAACGCGCCAGATGCGCCGAACGCGCCGTCGGCGGCAGGCGCGAGGAAAGAATCCGCAAGCACGACCTTTTCAAAGAGGCCGATCGTCATCAGGGCGAGGCCCCAATAGAATTGTTGCGCGGTCGCCTGTTTCGGCTCGGCGAATTGCGGCACGAGCTGCGACGGGCGGACGATGGGGCCTGCGACAAGTTGCGGGAAGAAACTGACGAACAGCGAAAAATCGAGCAGCGACTTGCTCGGCGCGGCGCGGCGAAGATAAATATCGAGCGAATACGCCATTGTCTGGAACGTGTAGAAGGAGATCCCGACCGGCAGCACGATGCTCCATTCCGGCGCCTGATAGGCGACGCCGACGGAGTTCATCAGCATGGTGAAGTTCTCGAGCAGGAACCCGCCATACTTGAAGTATCCAAGAATGCCGAGATTGGTCGCGAGCGACAGCATCAGAAAAAGCCGGCGGCGGCCTTCCCCGGTCGAGCGGTGAATCCATTGCGCCGCCTTCCAGTCGACCGCCGTCGAAATCATGAGCAGCAGGACGAAAGGCGGGCTCCAGGCCCCGTAGAAAATATAGCTCGCGATGAGCAGGCTGAGCTTTTTCGCCCGCCACGGGAGCGGCGACGAATGAAGCGCAACGACCGCCGCGAAAAACACGACGAATGTCAATGAGTTAAAAAGCAATCAGCCCCCCGCCGAACGGCGCGAACGCTCATAATGCAATCCGCCCCGTCTGACAACGGGAGAACGGGCCGGCCCCTCTCGCTATATGCCGGCTGCGGACCAACGGCGTCTGCAAGAGAGACAGGCCGCCGCTTTTCCGCGCCGGACCGACCCGGCGCCAACGTTGAAAAACAGCGTCGCCGCCGTCACATTGCCCTCATGGAACAGAATGATGGCGTCACCATCCGCACCGACCTGCGCCCGGGCGACCTCGGACGCCTGATCTCGCTGCACGGGACGGCCTATGAGGGCGAGAACGGACATTTCGGGCTCGCCTTCGAAGCCTATGTGGCGCGCACCGTCGCCGACTTCGTGATCGACAACAAAGCCAGGGGACGGGTCTTCCTGGCCGAGCGCGGCGACGAACTCGTCGCCTGCACGGCCATGATCGAACGCGAGAACGGGCGCGGGCAACTGCGCTGGGTGCTGGCGTCCCCGTCTGCGCGCGGACTGGGTCTCGGCAGGACGCTTGTGGGCGCCGCGCTCGATTACGCCCGCGAGCAGGGCTGGCGCGAGGTCTTTCTGGAGACGACGGCCGGCCTCAATACGTCCATGAGCATGTATGAGCGACTAGGGTTTGTCGTGGCGAGCCGTTCCGACGAGATGTACTGGAACGCGCCGGCCGACGTGATCGTCATGACGCTGAAGCTTTAGTGTGGTCGCGCGCGCACTAACAGAAAACGGCGGCCCCGAAGGGCCGCCGTCGGCCAGTCTGGCGCCCCCTTAGAACCTTACCCGCGCCGTTACGCCGAACGTGCGCGGTTGGTTGACGTGATAGCCAAGCCGCGCGCGTCCGCCGCGTTCGCGGTCGAACGAGAACAGCGCCTCTTCGTTCAGCGCATTGTTGACGTAGAAAACCACATCCAGATTCTCGAACGTCACGCCGGCGTTGAAGTTGACGAGCTCATAGCTCGGCAAGGTCAGGTCGAGCACTGTCGCGTCCGCGCCGGTGGCGCCGCCGAAGGGCAGGCCGGACACGAAGCTTCTCGGATTGCCGACCTGATCGCTCGGCTGGGTGAAGCGGTCGCCCACATGCTGGAACGTCGCCGCTATATAGCCTTCGCCGCCCGCGACCGGGAACGAATATTGCGCGGTCGCGGCGATCTGGAATTCGGGCACCGAAGCGAGCCGGTTGCCCTCCTCGATCCCGCCGAGCACGCCGCCATTAATGTCCATGACGGTGGAATCGAATTCGGCCTGCAGCAGGCTGCCGGCGATCGACACGTCGAAGCCCTGCATCAGTTCGGCTTCAAGCTCCCATTCGACGCCCATCGTGTGCGCTTCGGGCACGTTGAAGACGACGCGGGACGAACACGAGCCGGCGTCGAGCGTGACATGCAGGTTGGAAATGTCGGTGTAGAACCCGGCCACGTTGAAGGTGACGCCGGCGGTTCTCACTTTCACGCCCGCTTCGTAGTTCCAGAGCGTTTCATCCTCATACTCAGGATAACCGCCGAAAGTGGCGGCGTCGTCCGGCCCGCAGAGCGTTATGTTCAGCGGGTCGTTGGCGCCGCCGAGACGGAAGCCCTTTGAGGCCTGCGCGTTGACAGTGACCTCATCCGAAACGTCGTAGCTCAGCAGAAAGCGCGGCGAGAAACCGTCCGAGGACGTCGTATCCAGCTCATCATCGCCGTTGGCGAACAGGCCGCCGGAGGTGAACCGCCGTTCTTCCTTGAAGTCGTAGTAGCGCACGCCGGCTGTGGCGTGCAGCCGGTCGGTGATGTCGAGCGTCGCTTCGCCGAAGATTGCGTACTGACGGATGTCGTAAGGCAGCACGGCGTTATAAGGCGAATCCGGGCCGAAGCCGTTGGCGACGGCGTCCGAAGTGCCAGCGCCGAGAACGAGATCCGTGTAGAAGTCATAGCCCGGCGTCGGCAGCAACTGCGCATAGTCGCGGTCGGTGGTCGAATAGAACGCCCCGATCAGCCACTGGAACGGCCCGTCGCCATTGGAGCTGATCCGCGCTTCTTCGGTGATCTGCTGAAGGTCCGTCGTGTCGCGAAGGTTCGACGGCAGGAGCACGCCCTCCAAAGGAAAGCCGAGATCGACCGACACCGATCCCGTCAGGGCGCTGGCGTCTCGGCTGACGAGAATCTCGCGGTCCGTATAGCTGGTGATCGACGTGACCGTCGCGAAGCCGAGATCCCATGCGATGGTGACATCGCCGAGCATGAACTCGTCTTCGAACGCTTCTTCGAGCAGCAAATGCTGGTCGAAATTCTCGAAGTTCGTCGGCG
>JAVJPA010000311.1:0-10420 GCA_040216495.1 Amphiplicatus sp.
GCCGTTCGGCAGCGGCTGGTATCGCGCACGGTCCTCTCCGCCCTCGCCCGACACCGATTTCGCGCCGATGCGGTTCATGGCGATGTTCAAGGCGCCGTGCGCTTCGGGCGACAGGGCGCCGAGCGACATGCCGGGGGTGACGAAGCGCTGGCGGATGGCGTTGATCGATTCGACGTCGTCGAGCCGCAACGCCGGCCCCATCGCCTGCACTTTCAAAAGCTCGCGAAGCTGCGTCGGCTTCTGGTCCTTGAGCGCGGCGGAATATCGTTTGTACGCCTCGTAATCCTCCTCGCGCACCGCCTGCTGGAGGTCATGAATGAGCGCCGCCTCGAACGCATGGCGTTCGCCCTTGCGGCGCTGGCGGTAGAATCCGCCGACCGGCAGCGCCGGCGTCGCCGGACCGAAGGCGCGCGCATGAAGCTCCGCGGTTTTCTTCTCAAGTCCCGGAAGGCCGATGCCGGAAATGCGCGACTGCATGCCGGGGAAGAATTCCGCGACGAGCGCGCGAGAGAGGCCGAGCGCCTCGAAATTGCATCCGCCGCGATAGGCGGAGATGACGGAGATGCCGCTCTTCGACAGGATCTTCAACAGCCCCGCCTCGATGGCCTTCTTGTAATTATAGATCGCCTTGCCGAGCGGCAACGACCCGTAAAGCCCCTTTTCATGGGCGAGAGCGACCGCCTCGCAGGCGAGGTACGGGTTCACGGTCGTCGCGCCGACGCCGACCAGCACCGCCATGTAATGCGGATCGATGCATTCGCCCGAGCGCACCGTGATCGAGCAGAAGGTTCGCAGGCCCGCCTTGGTCAGGTGGGCGTGCACGCCGCCGGCGGCTAGAATCATCGGCACGGCGACGCGCTGCTCATTTTGTCCGACGTCGGAAAGAATGACGTGCTGCGCGCCGGCGCGCACAGCCATTTCTGCCTGCTCGCGGATGCGGTCGAGCGCGGCGTGCAACGCCACGCCAGAACCCGGCTCCTTCGGCGCCGAATAGGTGCAGTCGATCTCGGCGGCGTCAGGCGCATAAGCCTTGAAGCGCTCGAACATGCCGTTCGACAAAAACGGGCTTTCAAGCACGTAAACGTCGGTCTGGGCTTCTTCGGAAACGAGGATGTTGCCGAGGTTCTTGAAGCGCGTCTTGAGGCTCATCACCCGGGATTCGCGCAACGGGTCGATCGGCGGGTTCGTCACCTGACTGAACTTCTGACGGAAATAGTGCGACAGCGGGCGATATTGATTGGAGAGCACGGCGAGCGGCGTGTCGTCGCCCATGGAGCCGACCGCTTCCTTCCCCTCTTCCGCCATCGGCTTCAGCACGATGTCGAGTTCTTCAAGCGTGTAACCGGCGGCGGTCTGCCGGCGGAGGACTTCCTCCGTCGAGAAGAGCCGGTCCTCCGGACCCGGACCGATCTTGTCCTCGAGCTCGAGGATATTGTCCGTCCATTTCTCGTAAGGATGCCTCGACGCGAGCATGTCGAGAATTTCGGCGTGGGTGTAGAATTTACATTCCTCGAAATCGAACGCGATCATCGCGCCCGGTTCGAGCGCGCCGCGCTTCGTCACCACATGGTCGCCGAGCGGGCACATGCCGGCTTCCGATCCGACGGCGAGCACGCCGTCCTCGGTGATGGCGTAGCGAAGGGGGCGCAGGCCGTTGCGGTCGAGACCGGCGATCGCCCAGCGGCCGTCATAGGCGGCGATCGCCGCGGGGCCGTCCCACGGCTCCATCACGGCGTTGCAATAGTCGTAAAGCGCGCGCCAACGCTTGGGCACCTGCGCCTCGCGCTTCGACCACGCTTCGGGAATGAGCAGCGACTTGACCATCGGGCCGGAGCGCCCGGCGCGCGCCAAGACTTCGAACACCTGGTCGAGACAGCCCGAGTCCGAGGATCCCGGCTGGATGATCGGCTTCACATCCTCGCCCTCGGCGCCGAAGGCCTCCGACGCCATGCGGATCTCATGGCTCTTCATCCAGTTGACGTTGCCCTTCAGCGTGTTGATCTCGCCATTGTGGGCGAGCATGCGGAAGGGCTGGGCGAGGCGCCATTCGGGGAAGGTGTTGGTCGAATAGCGCTGGTGAAAGATCGCCATGCGCGAGACGAAACGCGAATCCTTGAGGTCCGGGTAGAAGGCGTCGATGTCCTGCGCGAGGAACATGCCCTTGTAGATGACGTCGTCGCTCGAGAAGGAGCAGATGTAAAAGCCCGGCAGGTTGACGTCGAGAGCCCTCTTTTCGATCCGCCGGCGGACGATATAGAGCGCGCGCGCCATCTCCTCGCGTTCGCGGCCCGCCGGGTCGTGAAACAGGACCTGCTCGATCTCGGGGCGCGTCGCATTGGCTTTCTGGCCGAGCACTTCGGCGTCGACCGGCACCTGCCGCCAGCCGTAAAGGATGAAGCCGGCGCGCAGGATTTCCGTCTCGACGATGGAGCGCGCCAGATCCTGCGCGCCGAAATCCGTCCGGGGAAGGAACATCTGGCCGACGCAGACGTCGGAGCGGGCCGGCTCGTGGCCGGTGCGGGTGACGAACGCCTTGAAGAGGTCCTGCGGCAGCGTGAGACGGACGCCCGCGCCGTCGCCGGTCTTGCCGTCGGCGTCGACGGCGCCGCGGTGCCACACCGCCTTCAAGGAGCGGATCGCCATCTCGACGACTTCGCGCCGCGGCTTGCCGTCGAGCGCCGCAATGAGCCCCACGCCGCAGGCGTCATGTTCTTCGGCAGGCGACCAGATGCCGGCCTCTTCGGCGCGGCGGCGGGCCTCAAGCTGCTGTTCGAAGGTCAACTGGCTCATCGTTTCCTCAATCTGCCTGCGTCGGGCCGCCTCTCTTGCGACACTTCTGGCGTGGGGTATTTACGGGGCATCGCCATTTTCCGGTTATTCCGCGGCGGCCATGGCGCGGGCGGCGGTCGTCGTCTCTTCGGCGAGACGCGCCATAATCGCGCTCGCCGCGACGCGCCCGTCGCGAATCGCCCATACGACGAGCGAGGCCCCGCGGACGATATCGCCCGCGGCGTAGACGCCCTTGAGATTGGTCTCAAGGGTGTCGGGATCAACGCGCAGCGTGCCCCGCCGCGTCACGGCGAGCGATTGCTCGCCGAACATTCTGTGCGCGTCTTCCGGCTCGAAGCCGAGCGCCTTGATGACGAGATCGGCGCCGAGATCGTACTCGCTGCCGGGCGCTTCTTCTGGCGCCTGGCGCCCCGAGGCGTCCGCAGCGCCGAGACGCATCCGCACCGCGCGCACGCCGCCAGCCATCACCGCTTTCGGCGCGGCGAGCCATTCGAAGACGACGCCTTCTTCCTCGGCGTTCGACACTTCGCGCTGCGAGCCCGGCATGTTGGCGCGGTCGCGGCGGTAAAGGCAGCGCACGGAGGAAGCGCCCTGACGCACCGCGGTCCTGACGCAGTCCATCGCCGTGTCGCCGCCGCCGATGACGACGACGCGCTTGCCTTCGGCGTTGAGAACGCCTGAATCGTACGCCTCGACCTCGTCGCCGAGACCCTTGCGGTTGGAAGCGACAAGATAGTCGAGCGCGGCGGCGACATGGGCCTCGGTCGATCCGGGGCATGGAAGCTCGCGCGCCTTGTAGACGCCGACGGCGATCAGGATCGCATCATGACGCTCGCGCAGCTCGGCGAGACTCGCGTCGCGTCCGACTTCGAAGTTGAGCGCGAAGACGACGCCCGACGCTTTCAGGCGTTCGACGCGGCGTTCGACGACGGACTTTTCGAGCTTGAAATTCGGGATGCCGTAGATGAGGAGGCCGCCGGCGCGGTCGTAGCGATCGTAGACCGTGACCTGCACGCCTTCCTTGCGCAGCTCTTCGGCGGCGGCGAGCCCCGCGGGCCCTGCGCCGATGATCCCGACCGAGCGCGACAGCTCCTGCGCCGGGACGATCGGTTTCACCCAGCCGTTCTCGAAAGCGGTCTCGGTGATGTACTGCTCGACCGACCCGATGGTCACCGTTCCGTGCCCCGACTGTTCGATGACGCAGGCGCCTTCGCAAAGGCGGTCCTGCGGACAGATGCGCCCGCATACTTCCGGCATGTTGTTGGTCGCGGAGGAGACTTCGTACGCCTCCTGCATGCGCCCTTCGGCGACGAGGCGGAGCCAGTCGGGAATGTCGTTGCCGAGCGGGCAATGGTTCTGACAGAAGGGCACGCCGCATTGCGAACAGCGCGATGACTGCTCGGCGGCGCGCTCGGCTGAAAACCGCGCGTAAATTTCGCCAAAATCCGCCCGGCGCGCCTCGGCGGCGCGCTTTTCCGGCGTCTCGCGGTCCCGCGAGATGAATTTCAGCATCTGCTCGGTCATGTCCGTCAGGTCGTTGCTGGCTGGGCGCTATTCGCCCTCGCCCGGAGATCGCTCCCCGTCGATGGGCGCGAACCTGCACGATGCGGCCGCATCATGCAAGTGTGCGCCTGCAATATTTTGGCCGTTTACAACCGCGCCCAACGCTCAGATTGGAACAATCAGCCACTCAAGCAGCAGCATCGTCTGCTAAAGCAGCAGAGACTGCTACTGCCCTCCGCGGTACGCATGCGGCAGATCGCCCCGCGACAGGTCTTTGTAACGGTCGCGCAGCCTTGTCTGGCGGTTTTCAAGCGACATGGCCCGCCCGTCGATCAGCACCTGAACCGGGCGCGTCGTCACTTCAAGCGGATCCCCGTCCCAGATGACAAGGTCCGCGGCCTTGCCGACTTCGAGCGAGCCGAGCCTGTCCTGAACCCCATACATGGTCGCCGGGTTGATGGTGATCGCCGCGAGCGCCGCCTCATAGGGCAGCCCGTTGGCGACGGCGTTGCCCGCCATCTGCGGCAGCAGGCGCAGATTGTGCGTGTCCGGCGCATCGATGGCGATACGGACGCCGGCGGCCTGAAGCCGGGCGGCGTTGGCGAGAGTCGAGCCGAGATCCTCGAACTGGTACGGCAGGTTCGCGGTCGCATCGATAATGACCGGCACGTTCGCCGCCGCGATTTCGCGTCCCGCGCGCCATGCTTCCGCGCCGCCATGAATGATGACGTTCAGCCGGTAATCGTTCTTGAGACGGAGCAGATTGCGGATGTCCGACGCGCCGTTGACGCGCACGATCAGCGGCTGCTGGCCGGCGACCACCGGGCCGAGCGCCTTGAGATCGCTGATTGAAAAGCGCGAGTCCTGCGGGCGCATCACATAGTCGCGCGGATTGGCGGCGTAGGAGATCGCGGCGTCGAGATATTCGCGCAGGACCGCCCAGGCGCCCATGCGCGTGTCGCCTTCGCGCGACGCGCCGCCATAGCCCATGACGACCGTCTGCGCGGCCTGCGGCTTCGTCACCGAGCCGATGCGGCCCGACAGATCGACGACCGCCGCCTTGCCGCCGAACAGCTTGCCGCCGGGAGAGGGCGCGGCGAGGGCGCGCGTCACGCCGCCGGCGCGGGCGATGGCGATCACGGTCGAGTTCGGGTTGTAGGCGTCGACCGCATCGAGCGCGGCAGACAGGGTGAAATCGCCTTTCGGCGAAGCGTCGTTCGACTCGTCGTCGGCGCCGATCTCGACAAGGCCGAGCTGCGATGTGGGCGCAAAGAGGCCGGGCGTAACAACGCGGCCCGCCGCATCGATGACGCTCGCGCCTTCGGGCGCGGGCAAATCGACGCCGACGGCCGAGATGACGCCGTTTCTCACGATGACGTCGCCATTCTCGATGACGCCGGCGGCGCCCATCGTATAGACGCGCGCATTCTGCACGGCGATGACCTGCGCCGACGCCGGGACCGCGGCGAACGCGCCTGCGAGCGCGAGAAGTCCGAGTTTGAAGTTGCCGATCATTGTCCCGCTCCGCCCGTAAAGTCGTTGCCCTGCTGGCCGATTTCGAAATCGGTGCGCGGCGAGCGCGCCGGATCGTCGCGGTCGTACATCAGCGCGCCGTCGATATAGACTTTCTCCGCCTGCGCATAAACCGAGAACGGATTGGCGCTCCAGAGAACGACGTCGGCCATTTTGCCCGCCTCCAGCGTGCCGGTCCTGTCGAGAATGCCCATCGCCTTCGCCGGATTCGAGGTGAACCACGACACGGCGACTTCCTCCGTAATGCCGAGACCGATCTTGTTGCCGTCCGCCATCGCCTTGGCGGTCTCCTGATTGAGCCGCTGGATGCCGACTTCGCTGTCGGAATGGATGATGGCGCAACCGCCGGGCTGCGCGTGGATCAGCGCCGCATTTTCACGGACGCTGTCATAGGCTTCAAGCTTGAAGCCCCACCAGTCGGCCCACACGGCGGCGCAGGTTCCGTTTTCGGCGAGAAGGTCGGCGACCTTGTACGCCTCGACGCCGTGATGGAAGGTCGCGACCTTGTAGCCGAACTCTTTCGACATATCGATGATCTGCGCCATTTCGTCGGCGCGGTAGCAGTGCATGTTGACGATGACGTCGCCATTTAGAACGCCGGCGAGCGTTTCGAGTTTCAGATCGCGCTTGGGCGCTTCCGGCGCTTTCTTCTCCTCGTCGCCGTCTTTCTTGTCGCCATTTTCCCGGGCGAATTTTTCCGCCGCTTCCCAGTAATCGTCCCACTTCTTCTTGTACTCGGCGGCGTCGATCCAGGCGGCGCGATACTGCGCCATGTTGGCCATACGCGTCGACGGGCCGGAGCTTTCATAAACGCGCTTCGGGTTTTCGCCGCAGGCCATTTTCATGCCGTAAGGCGCGCCCGGAAACTTCATGGCCTGAACCGTCCGCGCCGGGACGTTTTTCAGAACAGCCGAGCGCCCGCCGAAAAGATTGGCGGAGCCGGGCAGCACTTGCAGCGTCGTGACGCCGCCGGCGAGCGCGCGCGTGAAGCCCGGATCCTGCGGCCACACCGAATGTTCGGCCCAGACCTGCGCCGTGTTCGGGCTGGTCGCTTCATTGCCGTCGGAGGTCGAAGACATCGAGGGGCTCGGGTAGACGCCGAGATGGGAATGGATGTCGATGACGCCGGGCGTCACGAATTTGCCGGCGGCGTCGATGGTCGCCGTCCCTTCAGGAACTGTGATTGCGCCGGCCCCGCCGACCGCGGCGATCTTGCCGTCCGCGATCAGCACCGCGCCATTCTCGATGCGCTCGCCGGTTCCGGTGAACAGCGTCGCGCCGGTGATCAGCGTCGTTCCCGACGCATAGGGCCGATAGGTAGAGGGATAGGGATCGAGCGGCGGATGGACGATAGCGTCTTCCGCCTTTTTCTCCTCCGCCGCCGTCCCGGTTTCCGCGCCCGGCTCGGCTGTGGAGGCGGCCTCGCCGCCGCGTTTTGCGCATGCGCCAAGCGCAAGCAGCGCCGTCGCCGCCAGGATGCTGCGTTTCATAGTATGTTCGCCCCGAAGCTGATGGCGCGCAGAAAGCGGGCCGTGCATAAGACTGTCATAAGCCTAGACCATTTTGCCGCCGATTAAAGTCGGTTCGTCGCAGAATCAGGGCGGCGCGCCCTAGGATTGTCGAGGGGATTCATGAGCTTCATCACCAGAAGACGGGCGCTGCAGACGGCGCTGCTCGGGGGAGCGGCCGCCTGTTCGACCGCGCCGACAATGACGCCTTATTCCGCCATAACCGATGCGCCTGAAGGCATTTTCCGCCACGGCGTCGCCAGCGGCGACCCGGATGCGACAAGCGTCGTCATCTGGACGCGGCTCCATCATGAGATGCTGTCCTCGGCGCCCGCCGAGTTGACGGCGCGCTGGCAGGTCGCCGTCGATCCCGAGTTTTCCACTATCGTCGCGGAAGGCGAGAAATCCACGACCGCCGCCTACGACTGGACCGTGAAAATCGTCGCGGGCAACCTCGCGCCGGGCGGGCGGTACTACTACCGGTTTGAGACCGGCGGCGTTCATTCGCCGGTCGGCCGCACGAAGACGCTGCCTGAAGGCCGTCTCGACGCCGCGCGTTTCGCCGTCGTTTCCTGCTCCAACTACCCTTTCGGCTATTTCAACGTCTACGACCAGATTGCGCGGCGTGACGATATCGACGCCGTCATCCATCTCGGCGACTATCTCTACGAGTACGGGCGCGAGGGATATGGCGGCCAGATCGGCGCGAAGCTCGGCCGCGAACACGAGCCGGCGCACGAGATACTGACGCTCGCCGACTACCGGCGGCGACATGCTCAGTACAAGGCCGATCCCGCCTCTCTGGCGATGCACGCCGCGCACCCGATGATCGCCATCTGGGACGATCACGAGACGGCGAATAATACCTATGACGGCGGCGCGCAGAACCACGACCCGGCGACCGAAGGCGACTGGAACGCTCGCCTGCGCGCGGCGTTACAGGCTTATTACGAATGGATGCCGGTGCGCGATCCGGCGCCCGGCGCGCCGCTGGAAGGGCTGTTCCGCGCCTATTCCTACGGCGACCTCCTCACCGTCGCGGCGATCGAAACGCGGCTGATGGCGCGCGCCAAACAGTTCGAGTACGACGAAATCGTCCCGACGCTGAAGACGCCGGAAGACATCGCCCGTTTCCGCGACGAAATCCTCTGGGACCCCTCGCGCGAAATGCTCGGGCAAACGCAGCTCGATTTTCTCGACCGCACCCTGCGCCAGTCGGTCGACAGCGGCCAGCCGTGGCGGCTGATCGCCAACCAGATCATCATGGCGAACGTCATCGCCCCCGATCTCACCCCGCATGTCAGCGAAGAAGATATCGCCGAGCTTGAGAAGCAATGGGATCAGGCGCGCGCCTTCGTGCAGTTCTCCGCGCTCGGACTTCCCGTCAATCTCGACGCGTGGGACGGTTATCCGGCCGCGCGCGAGCGTTTTTACGACACGACGAAAGCGGCGGGCGCCGAAGGGCTGATCGTCGTCACCGGCGACACGCACACATGGTGGGCGAACGACCTCGCCTCGCGCGACGGAACGCCGATGGGCGTCGAGCTTGGCGTCAATTCAGTGACGTCGCCTTCGCCCTATCGCAAGGACTTTCTCGGCGGCAAGGGCGCCGAGTATGCGATGCTGACGGCGAAAGAGAACAAGTATGTCCGTTACCTCTCCGGCGAGCATCACGGCTATATCGATCTCGAAATCCGCAAGGACGGCGCGACGGGGCGGTTCATGGCCGTCGATACGGTCGAGGCGCCTGACTACAACGCCTACGAGAAAGCCGCGTTCGACATCAAGAAGTCCGGCAAGCGCGTCGCCTTCGGCTCTGCAAAAGGATTGGGCTTCAAGGAGCAGTGGATTTACTGAGGCCGCGCCGGTTTGTTCTTGAAGCGCGGCGCATTTCCTGCGGGGGCGATTTGTGGTTTCCTCCCCCTGAAGAGGGAGGCCCTAATGCAGCAAGCCCCGCGCGCGGAGCGTTACGACAGTCTCGACATTTTACGAGGCGTCGCCGTTCTCGGCATTCTCGCCATCAACATCCAGACCTTCGCCCAGCCTTTTTCCGTCTTTCAGAACCCGACCTTGCTGCCAGACGTTTTCGCCCGTGAGGGGTGGGTCTGGCGCTTTGTCTCGGTGTTCTTCCAGTTCAAGTTCATCACTATTTTCTCGGCGCTGTTCGGCGCCGGGATCATCCTGATGGTCGGCGAGGAAAAGCCCAGCCCGCGTTTCGGCCTGCATTACCGCCGGATGCTATGGCTCGCGATCTTCGGCCTTCTGCACGCCTTCGTCCTGTGGTTCGGCGACATCCTGTTCCCTTATGCTTTCGCGGGCCTGATCGTCGTGCTGGCGCGGCGCTGGAAGCCGGCGACGCTTGTCATCGTCGGGCTCGTCATCATCGCGCTCAATTTTACGATGTTCTTAGGGCAGCATTTTTATCTTGAAGGCGCCTCTCCGGAAGAAGCCGCGAAGTTCCTCTCCAAGATGTGGACGCCGCCGCCCGAAGAACTCGCCAAGACGGTCGCGATCTATCAGCTCCCGCTCGCCGAACGCATCGTCGCCGGGGCCGGCGACGCCGCCATGTTCCTGATGATCCAGACCCTCGCCCTCGGCCCGCGCACCATCGGCGTGATGATGATCGGCATGGCGCTCTACAAGTCAGGGTTCTTCACGCTGGGCTGGAGCGGCGCGCGCTATCTGGTCACAGGCGTCATCGCCGCCGCGATCGGCGTCGCCGCAACGCACTGGGGCGTCGGACAGTTTTACGTCCATAATTTCGACGGTCTGGCGCTGACCCCGGCGCAGGGCGCGATTTTCTGGGGAAGCCTGCCGCAGGCGTTCGGTTATGCCGCGCTGATCATGTGGGCGGCGAGCCTTGGAGGATTGAAGCTGCTGCTCGCGCCGTTCGCCGCCGCCGGGCGCATGGCGCTCACCAATTACCTCGCCTGCTCCATTATCTGCGCGCTGATCTTTTTCGGCCCGCCGGGCGCGGGGCTCATCGGCGAGTACGGCTTCGTCAAACAGGCTTGGGTCACGCTCGCCATCCGGGCCGCGATCCTCGTCTGGTCGCCGATCTGGCTGTCGCTGTTCCGCTTCGGCCC
>JAVJPA010000312.1:0-13996 GCA_040216495.1 Amphiplicatus sp.
CTCGGCAATATGGGCGGGCCGATGGCCGCCAATCTCGCCAAGGCCGGCCACGACGTAACCGCGACCGACCTTTCCATCGGCGCCATCGACCGCGCGGTCGAGGCAGGCTGCCGGCGCGGCAAGACGGTCGCCGATACGGTGAGGGACGCGGATGTCGTCGTCACCATGCTGCCCGCAGGCGCGCATGTGCGGTCGGTGTATACGGAGAATTACGGCGTTATTCCAAACGCCAGGAAGGGCGCGCTGTTTATCGACAGTTCGACCATCGACGTGGATTCGGCCCGCGCTGTGATCAAGACTGCGTCGGAAAAAGGATTCCAGATGGTCGACGCGCCGGTCTCCGGCGGCGTCGGGGGCGCGACGGCGGGCACGCTCACTTTCATGGTCGGCGGCGAGAGGGAAGCGTTTGAGCGCGCGCAGCCGATCCTCGAAAAAATGGGCAAGAATATTTTCCATGCCGGCGCCGCCGGCAACGGGCAGGCGGCCAAGATCGCCAACAACATGCTGCTCGGCATCACGATGATCGCCACCTGCGAGGCGTTCAATCTCGCCGAAAAGCTCGGCCTCGACGCGCAGACCTTCTTCGACATTTCAAAAACCGCGTCCGGACAAAGCTGGTCGATGACGAGCTATTGCCCCGCGCCCGGCCCTGTGCCTTCAGCGCCGTCGAGCCGCGATTACGCACCGGGCTTCGCCGCTGCGATGATGCTGAAGGACATGCGCCTCGCGCAGGAAGCCGCTCACAAGGCGAAAGCCGCGACGCCGCTCGGCGCGCAGTCCGAAGCACTTTACGCTTTGATGGAAGCGGCGGGGAAGGACGGGCTCGATTTTTCCGGGGTGATGAAGTTGATCCGCGGCGATCTCTAGACTCATGCGCCTCATTCTGTAGGCTGCATAATAGGTTAGGGCGGAAGTGGGGGAAACACATGATTCGCTTCACCGCAACTATCGGCGCATTCTTTACTCTGATTAACGCCGCAATAGCGGCTGAACCCATTATCGACATGCACATCCACGCGGATCGGGTCGCCGACTATGGACCTCCGGGACAGAAGATGTGCCTGCCGGAAGAAATCCGCGCGTTCGATCCGGGCAAGGGCGTTTCCTGGCCGGAGGCGTGGGGACAGCATATGCAGAATCCGACTTGCGAGAAGTGGGCGCCTGCGTCCGCGTCCGATGACGCGCTCATGCGTGAGACGCTCGCCGTTATGGAGAAACGCAACATCATCGCCGTCGCCGGCGGTTCGCCTGATATGGTGCGCAAATGGAAGGAGGCGGCGCCGGAGAGAATCATCGCGGCGCGGCACTTCCGTCTCGGTCTGGCGTCAACTGCGAGTGTGGAGGAGTTACGCGCCGAATATGAAGCGGGAGGATTTGAAGTCCTCGCCGAGGTGACGAATCAATACAGCGGCTTCGGCCCCGATGCGCCCGAGTTCGCCGCTTATTGGGCGCTTGCGGAAGAGAAAGATTTTCCTGTCGGGATTCACATGGGCTCGATGCCGCCGGGGTCGGCCTATCTTTTCGGCGGGCGCGCCCGCATCGCCCTTGGCGACCCACTGTTGCTTGAAGAGGTTCTCGTAAAGCACCCGAAACTGCGGGTCTACGTCATCCATGCCGGCTATCCGTTTGCGGATCATATGATCGCCATGATGGAGCAATATCCTCAGCTTTATGTGGAGATCGGCGTCCTTCCGGCGATCATGCCGCGCGAGCAGTTTTACGATTTTCTGTCGCGGCTCGTGCGAACGGGGTTCGGCGATCGCATCCTGTTCGGGTCGGACCAGATGATGTGGCCGGGCATAATCGAAAACGCCATCTTGGCGATAGAAAAAGCGCCGTTGACGAAACAGCAAAAGCGCGACATCTTCTACAACAACGCCGCCCGCTTTCTGCGTCTGAGCGATGAGGAGATCGCCGCCCACAAGGCGCTCACTCCATAATATCCTCATCCCACAACGCCGGGTTCTCGCGGATAAACCGCGCCATCAGGTCGATGGAGTCAGGGTGCGCAAGGTCGATCACCTCGACGCCGCGCGACCGCAGGAACGCTTCATTGCCGCCAAAATTCTTCGTGTCGTTGATGACGACGCGCGGAATCTTGAACTGCACGATAGTCCCCGAGCACATCATGCAGGGCGACAGCGACGTGTAGAGCGTCATGTCGCGATAGGACTTTTGCCGGCCGGCTTTTCTCAGGCAGTCCATTTCCCCGTGCGCGATGGGGTCGCCCTTCTGGACCCGCTGATTATGGCCCGAAGCGATAAGCGTTGCGCCGCGCGCCAGCGCCGAGCCTATGGGCAGGCCGCCGCCGTCGAAACTCGCCTTGGCCTCCTGAAAGGCGAGTTCGGCGAAACGAAAGTCTTCCGGCGACGGCTCGGACATTTGAGTTCTCTCCGTACGATGCCATAAAGACGGCGAGGGAAGGAGCCGCCCATGAGCGAGACGCTGACCATCATCGACCATCCCCTCGTCAAGCATAAGCTGACCGTGCTGCGGGACAAGGCGACGACCACCGGCCAGTTTCGCCAAGTCCTCCGGGAGGTGTCGCTTCTGCTTGCCTATGAAGTGACGAAGGATCTCGACCTCGGGGAGACCGAGATAGAAACGCCGCTGGAGAAGGGGATGTTTCCGTCCCTTGAAGGCAAGAAGCTCTGCTTCGTGTCGATCCTCAGGGCGGGCAACGGGCTGCTCGACGGGATGCTCGATCTTGTTCCCAGCGCGCGGGTCGGCCATGTGGGGCTCTACCGCGACCCGAAAACGCTCGAAGCCATCGAGTATTATTTCAAGGTTCCCGCCGAGCTCGGCGAGCGGCAGGTTATTGTCGTCGATCCGATGCTGGCGACGGGTCATTCGGCGTCCGCCGCCCTTACACGGTTGAAGAGGGCGGGGGCGAAGCGGATCAAATTCATGTGTCTTCTAGCGGCGCCTGAAGGCGTCGCCTGTCTTGCGGCGGACCATCCGGACGTGCCGGTGTTCACCGCCGCGCTCGACCGGGGGCTGAACGAGAAGGGCTACATCCTGCCCGGCCTCGGCGATGCGGGGGACCGGATATACGGGACGGCGTAGAGCGCCCATCTGGTAATCCGCGCCGGGCCGTCCCATCTTGTCGCCAATGACAGCGCCCGCTTTCGACGAACTGGAAACCAAGCCCCAGAGCTTCACGCGATCCTTCGCGCGCATGACTGGCGTCTTGTGGCGGCCGGAGATGAAGCGCTGGCGGCCGCGCATGGCCGGGGCGCTATTGATTACGCTCGCGTCGAAGGGCCTCGCCGTGATTTCTCCGGTGTGGCTAGGCGACGGGATCAACAAGGTGGCGGCGGGCGAAGGTGCGGCCGCGGCCGGGACGTCTTTCGTCACCTTCTTCCTCCTCTTCGCCGCCTCGCGGTTCCTCTCCAACGGTCTGCCGCAAATTCGAGACGCGTTCTTCACGCGCGTGACGCAGGACGCGAACCGGCTGATCGCCGTTGAGGCGTTCGCCCATGCGCAGTCGCAGTCGTTGCAATTCCATGTGACGCGCCGCGCCGGCGCGTTGAACCGCATCATCGAGCGCGGCGCCGGGGCGATGGAGTTCATGCTGCGCTTCCTCGCGTTCAACATCGGCCCGACGCTGGTGGAGCTGGCGCTCGCCGCCGTCGTGATGGCGACGCTCTATTCGTGGAAGATCGCGCTCGCCGCCGTCGGCACCATCGTCGTCTATACGATCTTCACCGTGATCGTCACCGAATGGCGCAACAGCCTGCGCCGCTCAATGAACGAGGCGGACACTGAATTGCGCGCCATTTCGATGGACACGCTGACCAATTTCGAGACGGTCAAGGCGTTCGGCGCGGAAATGCGGGAGGCGGGGCGTTATGACGGCGCCATGCAAACCTACAACGACCGCTATGTGAAAACGATGCAGTCGCTGTCGCTGCTCAACGCCGGGCAGGAGCTTGTGATGGCCGGCGGCCTGCTCGCCGCCGTCCTGATTTCAAGCTTCGCGGTGCGCGACGGCGCGATGCAGGCCGGCGATATCACCGCCGTCATTCTCATGCTCACGAACATTTACCGCCCGCTCAACATTCTCGGGTTCGCCTGGCGCGAGATCAAGCAGGGCGCGGTCGACATCGAGAAGCTGTTCGACCTTCTGGATCTCAAACCCGAGATCGAGGACGCGCCTGACGCGCGCGCTATTGCGCCTAAGAACGGAGAGATACGATTCGAGAACGTCTCCTTCGTGCATGACGGCCGACAAAGCGGGCTTCAGGGCGTCGATTTCACCGTTCCGGGCGGCGCCTTTATCGGGCTTGCGGGGCCGAGCGGCGCGGGCAAGTCGACAATCCTGAAACTGCTGTTCCGGTTCTACGATCCGGCGTCGGGCAGGATTTTGATCGACGGGCAGGACTTGAAGCAGGTAAAACAGACGTCGCTGCGCACGGCGCTCGGGCTGGTCCCGCAGGAAGTGGTCCTGTTCAACGACACGCTGCGCTTCAATCTCGCTTACGCCAAGCCCGATGCGAGCGATGCGGAGATCATGGACGCGGCGCGCCGCGCGCAGCTCGGCGAGTTTATCGAGGGCCTGCCGAAAGGGCTCGACACCAAGGTCGGCGAGCGCGGCCTGAAACTGTCCGGCGGCGAGAAGCAGCGCGTCGGCGTCGCCCGCGCCATCCTTCTCGACCCGTGGATCCTGGTGCTGGACGAAGCGACCTCGTCGCTTGATTCCGAAACCGAACAGGAAGTGCAGGAAGCGCTTGCAGAAGCCGCGAAAGGGCGCACGACCATCGCCGTCGCGCATCGTCTCTCCACCATCGCCGGCGCCGACATCATCCTTGTGCTCGATGAAGGCCGTATCGCCGAACAGGGCCGGCATGATGACCTGATCGCGCGCGATGGTCTGTATGCGGCGTTGTGGCGGCGGCAGACGTCGAATGAAAAACTTGCGAGCGAGCCGCTGCTTGCGGGCGTCGGCGCGGAGTGAGTTAGAGGCGCATCTTAACCTGCCGCCTTGTTCTCCCGCGCAGGTCCCCAGCGTTTCAGCTTTTCTTCAAGCGCGTCCTGACGCACCGGTTTCGGCAGGTAATCGTCCATGCCGGCGTCGAGGCAGCGCTGCCTGTCTTCGCGCAGCGCATGGGCGGTGACGCCGATAATCGGCGTGCGGCGCCCAGATTTCTCTTCGCGCGCGCGGATCATCGCCGTCGCCTGCACGCCGTCGACATCAGGCATGGAGATGTCCATCAGGATGATATCCGGCTGCGTCTCATCATATTCATCCACCACAGCGCGTCCGTCAGCGGCGACGCGGACGGCGGCGCCGAGCTTTTCGAGCATGGAGCGGATGACCATTTGGTTGCCCGTATTGTCTTCGGCGACCATCACGTCGATCCCTGCGCCCGGCAGCGGACCCTTATCGGGTTCGGCTTTCGCCATCGCCGCCGCCGCCATTTTCGCCTGCTCGACCGATTTTTGTTTGAGGCACGACGCGATCGCATCGAGCAGCATCGAGGCGCGGGCGGGCTTGACGAGATAGGCGTCAAAGAGATCGCCTTCGAGACCTTTCGGGTCGCCCTTCTTGCCCGCGGACGTGAGCAGGATGAGCGGAACAGTCGAAAGGGCCGGATCGCTCCGCATCGCTCGCGCCAAATCCGCGCCGCTCATGCCGGGCATCTGGAAGTCGAGAATGGCGATCTGAAAAGGCGCGCCGCGCTGGGCGGCTTCGTGCGCCGCGGCGAGGGCGGCCGGTCCGTCTTCTGCGACAGTTGACGTCATGCCCCACGCGGCGAGCTGCTCGCTGAGGATCGTGCGGTTGACAGCGATATCGTCGACGATCAGCGCCCTGATATTGTCGAACGGCGTCGCGAACTGGTCTCTTTCCAGTTGGGCCGCTTCATCGACGGGCAGCGACAGGCGCACGCGGAAAGTAGAACCGACGCCGATTTCGCTTTCGGCGCCGATGACGCCGTCCATTGCGTCGACAATGCCTTTGGAGATGGCGAGGCCAAGGCCGGCGCCGTCGAAGCGGCGCGCAGCGGACGTATCGACCTGTTCGAACTCCTCGAAGATCGCCAGAAGCTTGTCTTCCGGGATGCCGCAGCCGGTGTCCTTGACCGCGATGTCGATTTCGGCGATCTCGCCGCGTCGCCGTCCGCTGATGTCGACGACGATATGCCCTTCGTCCGTAAACTTGACGGCGTTGCCGAGCAGGTTGGTGACGACCTGGCGCAACCGTCCCGCATCGCCGATGAAGCGCTCGCCGAGATCTGGCTGGTAGCGCACGAAAAGCTCAAGGCCCTTTTCCTGGATGCGCAGGTTGAGCAGCGTCGCCACATCCTCGATCGCAGATCTGAGGTCGAACGGCTCCGAGACGATTTTGAGCTTTCCCGCTTCGAGACGGGAGAAATCGAGAACATCGTTGATGATCTTCAGAAGGTTGTCGCCCGAGGAAACGATCACCTGCGCCATTTCGCGCTGGCGCGGCGTTAATGGCGTGTCGAGCAGCAGCGACGCCATGCCGACGACGCCGTTCATCGGCGTGCGGATTTCATGGCTCATATTGGCGAGGAAGTCAGATTTGGCGCGGCTCGCCGCTTCGGCGGTCTCCTTCGCCGTGCGAAGCGCATCAGAGAGCTCTTCCAGCTCCTGTTGGCGGCGCGTCAGTTCGGTGATGTCGCCGTAGGTCATGACGATGCCGCCATTGGCGCGCGGGCGCGCGTCCTCGCGGATGATGGTGCCGTCGGCTTGCCGGCGCGTGACGCGGGCGACCTGGCCGACAGCCATGGCCTTCCTCATTTCGCTGACAAATTCATCGACCGACGCCGCATCGTACATGCGATGGCGGATGCCGAGTTCGAGGGTCGGCACAATGCTCGCGCCGACTTCCCAGAACGACTCCGGCAAGCCTGACATGCGCCAGGCTTTGGAGTTTCTGGCCACGATGTTCAGGTCGTCGTCGAGAACCAGAAGGCCTTCCGCCATGGTTTCGAAAACTTCGTCAAGAAGAGCGGTGCGATCGCGCAAAGCCTGCGTGCGCTCTTCCACCATCTGTTCGAGCCGGGCGTTCGACTCCTGAAGCGCGCGGCGCGCCTGCTCTGCTTCCTCGCGCGCGGCTATCTCCGGCGTGACGTCTCTTCCGACGCCGCGGTAACCGACAAACTTTCCGTCAGCGTCGTAGACCGGCGCGCCGCTGCGGCTGATCCAGGTGACGCCGCCAGTCTTTGTCGACAGGGAGCTGACAAGATCACGGAACGGCTCGCGGCGGGCGAGCGCTTCCTCATGACGGCGACGGGCGTCAGGATCGGCGCTGCCGATGGATGAGCCCATGCGCGAACCGATATAATCGTTGCGCGATGCGCCGGTGACTTCTTCGGCGCGGTCGGAGAAGTAGGTGTAGACGAGATTCTCGTCCGTCTCCCATGTCCAGTCGGATGCGGATTCGGCGAAATCGCGGAAGCGCTTTTCGCTGGCTTCCAGCGCTTTTCGCGCCTCGACGGTTTCTGTGATGTCGGAGGTCCAACCGCGCACGCCTGCATAAGCGCCCGTGTCGGGATCGTAGAGGTGCCGCATGGTTGTGGCGATCGAGCGCGTGTCGCCCTTGTGGTCGCGCACTTGATATTCGAACTCGCGCAGGTTGCGCCGTTTGACGAGCGCTTCGCGCAGGACCGCGCGCAAATCTTCCCGCCCCATATGGAAGCGTTCGTTGAACACAGCGCTCATGTGGCGGCCGACCAGGCGGTGCGGCGGCTCGCCGACCAGATTGACGATATGCGGCGAGATGTAGGTAAGCATGTGCTCGGCGTCAGTTTCCCACGCCCAGTCGGACGCCATTTCCATGAAATCGCGCAGCGCCTCATCCATTTTACGGCGCGCGGCTTCGCGCTGCATGCGCTGCATGGTCAAGTCGCGGATGAAAGCGCTTTGCCGCGTAGAGAAGGCGATCATCAAGCCGCCGATGATGATCATCAGGCACCCAAACGCAGAGGAGTTGACGTCTCCTTGAAAGATCAGAACGACGTTGAGCGGAACGATTGTCGAGGCGATGACGGCTCTTGCGATACGCGGTATGGCGCCGGTGGCGATGGCGCCCGAGATGCCCAGGATGCCGAGCCACGCGGATAGCAGAAACCTGTCAGATTCCGTTGTGTCAGCGAAAAACTGCAGGCAGCAGAATGTCGCGTACAAGCCGAGAAAGACGGTGACCCAGAAGGTGCGGGCGATCTGTGCGCGTATGTCGGCGTCCGTCATCGCATCGATGTCGAGCCGGCGCCAATGGCGCTGGCGAATAGCCGGAACGACAATCATGGGCGCGATAATAGCGACGTAATAGGAGCGCGTTTCGAGAGCGAGATAGAAGGCGCCAAGCGCGGCGCCGATAATGATCGTCAGATACAGAATTGGAATCTGCGAGGCCATTTCCCGAAACTGCTCGCGCGTGATTTCAGGCGGCGTTGAAGCCGCCGGCGCATCCGGCGCTTTCGGTTGGGACGCCATTCCGGTCATTTCCTCTAATTCCCTCTTAACCAAATCTGGCCGATTATTGTTAATGTGGGGTTCATGAGCGGGCCGGAGCGTCTGCGCCGCGCCTTGAAGGGGAGAGAGAATGAGCATCGTGCCGCCGTCGGGTCGTCCGGAATTCGAGGGTTTTCCCGCTTATTTTGAGGCCGAAATCTCCCCATATCTCAAGGAGAAGGAAGCCCCGCGACAGGCCGCCGTCACCAATTATTTTATTCTGGTCGGCTCGATCGGCGCCCTCGCCGTCGCTGTCGGATTTTTCGCGCCGTTCGGGCCGGCGAACCTCCAAGTCGCGTTCATTCTCGGCATGATCGGCTTCGCCGGCGCAACCTGGCTTCTCAATCGCACGCGCACCGACATTGCGCACGGGCTGATCGAACGGGTATGCGCAAAACTCGGTTTTGCGTACCGGCTGAAGTTCGACCGGCCCGCCTATTATGAAATGTTCAAGTCGGTCGGCCTCTTGCCGGCGCATAACCGCGAGGCGTGGGAGGACGAGGTCGAAGGCGTCTATGCCGGCGCGCCGTTCACGCTCTGCGAAGCGCACCTGAAATACAAGTCGTCAGGCAAGAACAGCAGCACGCGGACCGTCTTTCACGGGCAGTTATTCCTGATCGATTACCCAAAGCGCTTTCTAGGCGTCACTGTTCTCAAGCGCGATCAAGGCGTGTTCAATGCGCTGACGAAACCGGGCAGGGCGTTCAGCCGTGTCGGGCTCGCCTCGCCGCAATTCGAGAAAGCCTACGAGGCGTGGTCGACCGATCAGGTCGAGGCGCGCGATTTGCTCGACCCCATCGTGCTCGAACGCTTTCAGGAGCTTGAGCGGCTTTACGGCGGCAAGAAACTGCGCGCCGCGTTCAAGGACGGCAAGCTCATCATCGCCATCGAAACAGGCGACCGCCTCAACATGGGCTCTATGTTCAAACCGCTGGAAGGCGGGGACCGAGTTGAGACGATCCTCAAGGAGCTAGATGCGGTGTTCGACCTGATCGACGTGCTGCTGAAGCGCGCGGAAGGGAGGCTAAATACGGCTTTTTCAGTTCAGCATGTGCGCAGCGGCGCCTAGCGCACCAGCGTCAGCCGCTCCGCCGCGCGCGTGACGCCGGTGTAAAGCCATCGGGCGCGATGTTCGCGGAAGGCGAAGCTTTCGTCGAACAGGACGATATTATCCCATTGCGAGCCCTGCGCCTTGTGGACGGTGAGGGCGTAGCCATAGTCGAACTCGTCGGCGCCGCGGCGGATGGGGAAGGGAACGGTTTCCGGCCCGTCGGTGAAGAATTCTTTCGGCACGGCGATGTTGACGCTTTTTCCGCCGTCTTCCGGCGCCACGACCATGCGCGCGCGGCCTGCCTTGGCGGCTTTTTTCAGCGTGACGGTCCAAATGCCGCCGTTCAGGAGTCCTTTCTGTTTGTTGTTCCTGAGGCAGACGAGTTTCTCGCCGGCTTCTGGCGTGTCTTCGGTGTGGTTCTTCAACACCCGGATGCGCTCATTGTAACGCCGTCGCGTGCGGTTCGTGCCGACAAGCACCTGGTCGGCGGCGAGAATATCTTCGCTGGAAATGTCACGCCGCGAGATCAGGCGGAGCTTGTCGCTCTCGATCCCTTCCGGCTCGCGCCCTTCGCGGATGTCCATGGAAAGACGGATGATGGGATTGTCCGCCGCCTGACGGTGTATCTCGGTCAGCATGAAATCGGGCTCGGCCTCGGTGAAGAAGCCGCCGCCCTTGACGGGCGGCAACTGCGCTGGATCGCCGAGCACCAGGACGGGCTTGCCGAAGGAGAGAAGGTCGCGCCCGAGATCCTCGTCGACCATCGAACACTCGTCGATAATAATGAGATCGGCGGTCGAGGCGGGGGCGTCGTGGCGGAGGGTGAAGACAAGATCGCCCTCCGACGTTTCGTCGTCATGGGCGGGGCGATAGATCAGCGCGTGAATGGTCGAGGCGCCCGTGCAGCCCTTCTGGCGCATCACATGAGCGGCCTTGCCGGTGAACGCGGCGAAGGCGACTTCGCCGCCGGCGTTTTCGGCGAGATGGCGCGCGAGCGTCGTCTTGCCGGCGCCGGCGTAGCCGAACAGGCGGAACACTTGTTGCGACGGCGCCTTCAGCCAGCGGTCGACGGCGACGAGCGCGGCGTCCTGTTCGGGGGACCAGTTCATGGCGCGTGTATTTCATCGCGGCGGGACGGAGGCAAGCGCTTGCCGCCTGCGGAGGGCGCGGCTACCGTGGCGCGAGGCGACTCTGGCTGGGGCGCTTTAGAGGGGGAGTTGATGAAAAAGCTGCTGGCAGCCTTCGTTCTGGCGTTTTCGCTCGCCGGGTGCGGCGGGATCGAATCGAGTTTGAAAGACGGGCTCAAGAAAGAACTGGCCGAGAATCCGCTCTGCCTTCGGCTCGGCTCGCGGCCGTACATCGCCTACAGCACGCAGGACTGGAAATACGGTCTGCTCGGCAACGGCATGTTCGCCAGCATGCCGCAGGGCGGCGGCGGGTTTGAAATGATCCCGACGAAAAAAGCCGAGAAGATGATCGAGGACGGCAAGCTCTGCTACGGGCGCGCTGAACTCGTAAAGATCGTCGACTACACCAAGCCGGCGGACACGCCGCTTGGGAGGACCGTCATGGTCGAGGCGCGGGTGCGCTACGTCGTGACCGAAAAATGGGCTCGCAACGAGCTGCTTTCCAGCGTCGTGAAGTCAGGCGAGGAGACGATTACGCGCGGGTTTGTCGAGAAGAAATCGGGCTGGCAGCAGTTGTAGGGCGGGCTAACCTAGCTCAACCCACACCGGCACATGGTCGGAGGGCTTTTCCTTGCCCCGCTCCGCGCGGTCGACGCCGGCGTCCTTCAAGCGGTCGGCGGCCTGCGGGCTTAACAGCAGGTGGTCGATGCGGATGCCCCAGTCCTTCTCCCACGCGCCGCGCTGGAAATCCCAGTAGGTGTAGCAGACTCCCGCAGGATTGATCTGGCGGATGGCGTCAGTGAGGCCGAGATTGAGGATTTCGCGGTAGGCGGCGCGGGTCTGGGGGAGAAACAGCGCGTCGGTCGCCCAGGCTTTCGGATCGTGCACATCTTCCGCCTGCGGAATGACGTTATAGTCGCCCGCGACGACGAAGGCTTCTTCCCATTCAAGCAGCTCCTCGACGCGCGCCTTGAGGCGCTTCATCCATGACAGCTTGTAATCGTATTTCGGCCCCGGCGCAGGGTTGCCGTTGGGGAGGTAAATCCCGCAGACGCGCACCGGCGCGCCTTCATCCGGCGAAACCACCGCCTCTATGTAGCGCGAGTGGTCGTCCGCATCCGCGCCGTCGACGCCGTAATGCGGCAAGCCTTTCAGCACATCCTCCATCGGAAATTTCGAGAGAATGGCGACGCCGTTATAGGTTTTCTGTCCGTGTACGGCGACATTATAGCCGCGATCCTCGAATTCTGCCGCCGGAAATTTCTCGTCGACGCACTTGATCTCCTGCAGAACGACGACGTCGGGCCTGGCGCGGTCGATCCAATCCAGAACGCGCGGCAGGCGCACGCCGATTGAGTTCACGTTGAAAGTGGCGATTTTCATGTGCTCGGCTTTGTTTCGGCGGCTTCCTTGATGCGCATAAGCGCCGCCCGCATATAGCCGGGCCATAGTGCTCTGACAATCAATCGGCTGGCCGGCGCGGCGAGCGGCGATGCGGGCGCGAACGAATAAGTCCATTCGATCTGCGTTCGCCCCGGCGCCGTTTCGAGAAAGCGCCAGCTTCCCTGCGCCTCGCGCACGAGCGCGGCGAATAAGCCGGTGAAGCCTGTGACCTTATAGGCGAACCCCTCGTTGAGCGCGAAGGCGACAAGCTCTTCGCGTACGTAGCCGCCGTCATTGAGCGTGAGCTCGCGAACCTCGCCCGGCGCGCTCCAGGCGGCGACATGGCCGCTGACGCCGATGACGCCGGGAATGGCGCCGTGGCGCATGAAGAGGCCCGGGACTTCCGGGCCGGAAGCGACCGCGAAAACCGCGCCCGCGGGCGCGTCGACGGTTTGCGTTTCAACGCAGACGATGGGTTTCATACGCTCGACCTGAGAACAACCGCCTGTCCGCGTCAAGCGCGTTTACATGCGGTCGCGAAGGCCGCTGACGCCGCTTTTCTCGGCGCAGTGGTCGCAGCAATAGAAGGCGCCGTCGGCCTCAAGCCCGTGCCCGATAATCCGGCAGCCGCAATGCTTGCAGGACGGCGCGAGCTTCTGAATGGCGCATTCGAAACTGTCGAAGGTGAGGGTGCTCCCCGCCTTGGTGATGTCGAACGATTTGTCGTAGTCGTTGCCGCAGGTGGCGCATACGCCCATGACCGGCCTCCTTTCAATTGAAGGGAACGCGGCGAGGCGGCGATTGGTTCCTTGGGGCTATTCGCTAACGAACGTCACAAACTCTTCCAGCCGCGCACGTTCGGAGCGAAGCTTGTTCACGGGCGCCTGAGGGTCAGGCCAGCCGAGCGCCATGCCGCAGTAAAGCTGGTCGTCCGGCCCGAGACCGAGAAACTCGGACACGGTTCTGGCGCGCGTGACCCATGCTTCCTGCATGCAGGTCGCGAGACCCTTTTCGACGGCGACGAGCGCGATGGTCTGCATCAGCATGCCCAAATGCGCCCATTGGCCCCTATCGAAGCGGCGATCGAGCGAGAAGAAGAGGCCGGCGGGCGCGCCGAAGAACTCGAAATTTCTCGCAAGGTTCATCAGCCGCGCCGGTTTGTCCTCGCGCGGGATGCCGAGCAGCGCATACATCGCCTCGCCGACTTCGAAGCGCCGCGCGCGATAGGGGTCCCAGAGCTTTTCCGGATAGACGGCGATCTCGCCTTCGTTCGCAAACGGATTATCGGCGACGGCGCGTTTCACCGTATCGACCAGCCGGTCGCGCGCCGCGCCGTTGACGACATGGACTTTCCACGGCTGGAGATTGCCGCCGGACGGTGCGAATTTCGCGACCTCCAGAATCGCGCGGATCGTCTCTTCCCCGACGGGCTTGTCGAGGAAGGCGCGGGTCGAGATGCGGGCCATGACGGCGTCTGAGACGTTCATGTCGCCCTTATGGCACTTTTAAAGTAGGAATGCCGCTCCGATATGCAGCCATTGGTGATTGAAGGCCGCCGCACGTGACTCCCGAAAAGCGTTCGAAACTCATGCTGGCGGCGACGCTCGCCATGTTCGCGGCGATCGCCTTCCTCGCATGGGACGGCGACCGGCGCGCTTTCCTCGGCGCCGACGCCGTGACGGTCAAGCGCGACGCCGACGGGCTGATTTTCGCCTGGCGCGGCGAGGTGCGGGCGCCGATGGCGCAGCGCTTCGCCGAGGCGTTCGACGCGCATCGCGACGAGGCGGGGCGCATCGTCATCGAGCTGAGTTCGCCCGGCGGGTCTCTCGCCGAAGGCCATGCAGTGATCGACGTTATCGGCGCCATGAAGCGCACGCATGAAGTCGATACGCGCGTCAGGGCGCGCGACATCTGCCTTTCCATGTGCGTGCCGATCTTCCTTCAAGGCGAAGAC
>JAVJPA010000313.1:0-3637 GCA_040216495.1 Amphiplicatus sp.
TTCGCTGCTTGAGATCGATTTCAACGCCGGCGCCGACACGAACTGCGCCACGCCAGGCGGCGAAGGCCCGTGCGGCACTTTCAATCTCATCGTCGACGGCATCCTGTCGCTCGCTAACACCAACCTCACCGCGCTCGACAATCTGGCGTTCGCCAGCATTGTCGGCACGACGTTTCAGGTTGTTGCAACAGGCCCGTCGTTCGGCGGCTTCACGATCGGCAGCATCACTGTCGCTGAAGTCCCGGTTCCGGGCGCTGCATTGTTGCTGCTCTCTGGCCTCGCCGGTCTCGGCTTCGCCGGCCGCCGCAAGGCCCGCGCGTAACAGCATCGGATAATCCTATTGGGAAAACGCCGCCGAAAGGCGGCGTTTTTCATTTTTAGCGAAGGCGCGGCGATCAGACTGCGCCTACAGCCTTGGCTTGCGCCCTGTGTTTTCCTTCTGCGAACTCTTCGATGATTTTTGCGTTGAACGCATCAAGATCGTCGGGACTGCGACTGGTGACAAGGCCGCGGTCCACGACCACCGCTTCATCGCTGACCTTGGCCCCGGCGTTCTTTAGGTCGATCTGAATTGCTTCAAAGCCGGTCATTTTACGGTCTTTGACCACGTCGGCTGAAATCAGAACCTGCGGACCATGACAGATCGCAGCGACTGGCAATTCGCGCGCGAAAGCGCTTCTTACAAAAGCGATCGCTCGATCGTCGCGGCGAAGCTTGTCGGGATTGAAGACGCCGCCGGGAACAACAAGGCCGTCATAATCGTTGATGTCGGCGTGCAAGAGCTGTTTATCAACCCTGATCGTTTTCGCTTTCTCCATGTGTTTGAAGCCGCATATTTCGCCCTCCTTGTCGGAGATGATGTCGATCTGCGCGCCTTCTTTCTCCAGCGCCGCCTTGGGCGAAAACAGTTCTGATTCCTCAAAGCCGTCGCTGGCGAGAATAGCGATCCTTCTCCCGTCGAGTTTAGGCATGTGAGCTCCTTTCCATGAAAACGAAGCCCCCTGTTTCATAACATTCCTCTGGCGGAAAAGTTCACGAGTCTCCAGAAGAATGCGCCAAAGAGCGATGACGTCGATGATCACGAGGGCCATGGCGATGCTTGGCGGGTGAATAGATCCTGACTGGTCTTTTCAATCGTGGGCGGGATCCTACGCAGTAGAATAAATAATATAACATCCATTCTGATTGCTAAGGCGAAATAATAGTTTCACTGCGTCCCTGTTTGCAGTTTCATAGATACTCTGGCACGCTGTGCGCGGCATGGGGCGGATCGCAACTATGTTGAAGGAGCGATATCCATGTCTAGTAGGCGTGTTGTAGTGCTTTGCGGCGTCTTGGCCGCAGCTGTCCTCTTCGGGGGGCGCGTAAACGCCGCAATCATCAACTATGCGGCGAACCAAATCATTAGCGAGGGTGGAGACGTCTATGTGCGTTTCGACTCTGTTTCAGCGGGGCATTCAAGCAATCTTGTCTCTCCCGATCTCGGCGCAGTGCTTTTCAATAACAAGACAGCTTCAATCGGAACGGTGGTCAATCTCGGTTCGTTCGCTGCGGGTCAGGTCATCGATTTCCGGCTGGATAATCTTACGACAGGGCTGTCTTACTTCACCGGTCCGTCTGCGAACAATGTCGACAATTCAGTCCATGCGTTGCTGAACGAGAACACTGACGGGTCAGTAACGGTTGGCTTTGAGGATCTGTCGCAAGGATCGGACTGGGATTATAACGATCTCGTCTTTTCCGTCTTCGAAGTTCCGCTGCCGGCGGCTGCATGGCTCTTGCTCGCCGGACTGGCCGGTCTCAGTTTCGCTTCTCGTCGCAGCATGGCCTGAAACTTGCTCCCTTGAAACGAGGAGAAAGCCCCGCCGCGGCGGGGCTTTTTTATACGTTGCGCCTGGCCGCGTGCGTCGGTTCGCGGATCTTGCTATGGGAGGTCCATGACAAATCCCCCGATTGTTTCCGGCAAGTCCCGCCGTCTGGATGTCGTCCTTGTGGAGACGGGCGCTTTTCCGACACGCGCCCGCGCACAGGCGGCGGTGAAGGCGGGGCTCGTGCGTGTCAACGGCGCGATTGAAACGAAGCCTGCGGCGGGGATTGCGGACGGGGAAGAGATCGCCGTCGATGGCGACGTTCATCCTTACGTCTCTCGCGGCGGCGTGAAACTCGAAGCGGCGCTTGACGCATTTGGTATTGATCCGGCCGGCGCTGTCTGCCTCGACCTCGGCGCCTCGACCGGCGGGTTTTGCGACGTGCTGCTGAGACGCGATGCGGCGAAGATTTACGCCGTAGATGTCGGCTCGGGCCAACTGCATCCGCGCATCGCGAGCGACCCGCGCGTCGTCAATCTTGAAAAGACCCATGCGAAGGATCTGACGCGCGCGCTTATCCTTGATCCGGTCGGGCTTCTCGTTTGCGATCTCAGCTTCATCAGTCTTCGCAAGGCCTTGCCTCCGGCGATGGCGCTGACTGTTATCGGCGCGCGCGCGGCGGTTCTGGTGAAGCCTCAATTCGAGCTGGGCCGCGAGAAAATAGGCAAGGGCGGGATTGTCGCCGCTTCCGAGACGGAAGTTTCGGCTATGCTGGAGGAAGTCAAAGTCTGGTTTGAGCGCGCCGGCTGGCGCGTCGATGGCGCCATCGAAAGTCCGATTGCGGGCGGCGACGGCAACAGGGAGTTTCTTCTTGGCGCGATCCGCACAGCGTAACCGCCGCCGACCTGTTGCGGCGAAAGCAAGCCCTGTGGCGGCTGAGCTTGATATCGCGTCGCTCGGCGCCCGGGGCGACGGAATAGCGCGCAATGAGGGCGCAGAGATTTTTGTTCCGTACGCTTTGCCGGGGGAGCGGGTGCGGACGCTGGTTTCTGAAGGGCGCGGCCGCGTTGAGGAAATTCTCAAGGCGAGCCCCCATCGCGTAGATGCGTCGTGCGGGCATTTCGGGGATTGCGGCGGCTGCGCGCTTCAACACGCCTCGCAGGACTTCTATCTCGGCTGGAAACGCGATCTCGTCATGGAGGCGCTCGCGCGCGCCGGGCTCAAAGAGGCGCGGGTCAACGAAGTCGTCAGGATCGAACCGGCCACGCGGCGGCGGGCGAGCTTCGCCGTTAAACGGACCGGCGACGGGGTCGTCTTCGGCTTTAACGCTCGCGCCTCCCATCGCATTGTCGAAATAGTTTCGTGCGGCATTCTCCGTCCGGCGCTGTTCGATGAGCTTCCCGGCTTAAAAGCATTAGCTGCGGTGCTTCCGGGCGACTGGCGGTCGTTCGATATGAGCGTGACATTGTGCGACAACGGGCTCGATGTCGATGTCGTTCCGCCAAAGGGCGCGCGTGAGCTGGAAGGCGCAGCCTTGCAAAGTCTTGGCGCCGCGATGCGCGCGGCGGGGATTGTGCGGGTGTCGATCGGCCGCGAGCCGCTGCTGACGCTGACGGCTCCGGTTGTGCGGTTTGCGGGCGCGCCCGTATCGCCGCCGGCGGGAGGGTTCCTGCAGGCGAGCTTCGAAGGAGAGATGGCGCTGGCCGCGCTCGTCGAGGGCGCCGCGATCGGCGCGCGGCGGGCGCTAGACCTGTTCTGCGGCGCGGGGGCGTTTTCGCTGCCCTTGTCGAAAACCGCGACTGTCCATGCTGTCGATTCCGACAAGCCAG
>JAVJPA010000314.1:0-8442 GCA_040216495.1 Amphiplicatus sp.
AGCCGACCAACTATCTCGACATCGAGGGCGCGATCTGGCTCGAAGCCTATCTCAAAAAATACCCTTACACCGTGCTGATCGTCAGCCATGACCGCGATTTTCTGAACCGCGCGGCGACGCATATTCTGGCGCTCGAAAACAAGAAGCTCACCGTCTCCGCAGGCGACTACGACACCTATGAGCGCCGCCGCGCCGAAGCGCGCGCGCTCGCCGTCTCGTTCCGCGCGCGGCAAGAAGCCCAGCGCCGGCACATGCAGGAGTTCATCGACCGCTTCCGCGCCAAGGCGTCGAAGGCCAAGCAGGCCCAGAGCCGCATCAAGGCGCTGGAAAAAATGCAGGTGGTCGCAGCGCCCCTCGAAGAGCGCACGACGCCCTTCAATTTCAAGAACCCGCGCCCGCCAATGGCGCCGCCGATCGTGCGCCTTGTCGACGCCGACCTCGGCTACGAGGAAGGAAAGCCGATCCTGAAAGGCGCCAATCTGAGGCTCGATCAGGACGACCGGATCGCCATTCTCGGGCCGAACGGGGAAGGCAAGTCGACCTTGGTCAAGTCCATCGCCGGGCGGCTGAAGCCGCTCGCAGGCAATGTCTTCAAGCATAAGAAGCTCGACATCGCCTATTTCGCCCAGCACCAGCTCGACGAACTGAAGCCCAAACAGTCCGCGCTCGATCATGTGCGCGAGCTGATGCCCGACGCCACGGAGGCGCAGGTGCGGTCGGTTACGGCGCAGCTTGGGTTCAACTATGAGAAAGCGGAAACGACGGTCGAAAAACTGTCAGGCGGCGAGAAGGCGCGCCTGCTCCTCGGCCTCATCACCTTTCACGGCCCGCACATCATCATTCTCGACGAACCGACGAACCATCTCGACATCGACTCGCGCGAGGCGCTGGCCGAAGCGCTGAACGATTACGCCGGCGCCGTCCTGCTCATCACTCACGACGCGCACCTCGCCGAAGCGGTCGCCGACCGGCTGTGGCTGGTGAAGGGCGGCAAGGTCGAACCCTATGAGGGCGATATCGACGATTACCGGGCGCTCATCCTCGACGCCGGCAAGACCGCCTCAAAGAAAGCGCCCACTAAACGAAATGACGAACGCATCGCGTCTCGCAAGGACGGCGCGGCGGCGCGCGACTCTATCAGCCCGTTGAAGAAAAAATCGGACGCCGCCGAAGCGCGCCTCGCCGAGCTAAACGGCATTCTTGTCAGGCTCGACAAGGCGCTCGCCGAACCGGGCATCTATGAAAAGAACGTTCCGCGCGTCCTGAAACTGCAACGAGAGCGCGCGGCCCTGACGGCAGCCATCGCAAAGGCCGAAGAAACATGGCTGGCGGCGCTTGAAGCGTATGAAAATGCGAAAGCCGCCGTCGACGCTTGACGGATCGCGCTACGCCGCAGCCTCTTCCTGCGCCTTTTTCACCCGCTTTTCGGCCATCCGCACTGAAATCACAGACGTCTCATAAAGAGCGATAATGCAGGCGCCGAGAACGACCTGGCTGAACGGATCCGGCGGTGTCAGAAACGCGGCGATGATGAAGATGACGACAATGGCGATGCGGCGGTTCTTGACGAGGAACCCTGAGTCGATGATGCCCGCGCGCGCCAGCAGCGTCAGAAATACCGGCAACTGAAACGCGAAGCCGAAGGCGAGGATCAGCGTCGTCACCAGCGAGAGATAATCCCCGACCCGCGTCAGCAATTCGTAATTGGCGGGCGAGCCTTCCGCCGCCTGCGCTTCGAAGCCCACCGCAAAACGCATCACGAACGGCATCATAACGAAATAGACGAGGCTGGCCCCGAGCGCGAACAGCACCGGCATCGCCATCAGGAACGGCGCCGCGGCTTTCTTCTCCCGCCTGTAGAGGCCAGGCGCGATGAAGGCGTATGCCTGATAAGCAAGCACTGGAAAAGCGATGACGATGGCGGCGAAGACCGAGAGGCGCACGCGGGTGAAGAAGAATTCGAGCGGCGCAAAATACAATGTCGGATCGCGCCCTTCCGAGACTTTGCCGACCGCATCGACAAACGGGATAATCAGAAAATCGAAAATTTGCTTCGAAAAGAAAAAACAGACGCAGAAGGCGGCGGCGATGGCGCCGATTGAAACAATGAGCCGCCCGCGCAGTTCGACGAGATGATCGAGCAGCGGCGCCGACGACGCCTTTAGCTCTTCTTCCTCGTCGATCATATCCGGCGCTGCGATCGAGCGGTTCTTGCTCTCGCTCATGGCGCCTTCCCGCCCGTTTGCGCCGGTTCAGGATCGGTTTTTTCGGACGCAGGCTTGTCCGCCGCCGGCGCATTCGGATCTGGAACGGGTCCGACGGGCTTCGTCACCGCGTCGCGCAATTCGCCCGCCTCCGCGCGCACCATGTTTTCTACAGGCCGCATCGCCGCATCGACTTCGCGCTTTGCGTCGGCGAGCGGGTTATTGTCTTTCAGCGCGGCGATCTCCTTTCGCATCTCCTCCATTTCGGATTCGCGCGCCATCTGGTCGAACGCGGAGGTGAATTCCGCCGCCATGCGCCGGGCCTGCGCGAACATCTTCCCGGCCATGCGCATCAGCCGAGGCAATTCCTTCGGGCCGACGACGACGAGCGCCACAATGGCGACCATCACCAGCTCGAAAAAGCCGAATTGAGGAACGAGGTTCATGCCGCCATACGTCCGCCGAACCGGGCGCCGCAAAGCGCGGCGCTGGGCCGGCCTGCTCGCCGGTTATTGACGCTTTTCGGCTTCCTTCGCCGGCGTCACGTCCATGGCCGTGTCGGCGCGGTCCTCGATCTTCTTGTCGTCGTCCTGAAGGCCTTTGCGGAAGGCTTTGATGCCCTTGGCGAAATCGCCCATCAGCGAGGAAATTTTCCCGCCGCCGCCGAACAGCAGGACGGCGAGCAAAAGAACGATCACGATTTGCCAGGGTCCGATTGAGCCCATGGTGCGCCTCTTTCAATAAACAGCGCCCCTGAGGGCGTCCTCAGGAGGTATGTGGGTTGTACAGGCCGCGATTGCGAGGCGCAAACGCCGTCATGCCGCTCCCTGATCGTCGGCTTCCGCCGTCTCTCCCTCGTCGAGGAAGTCCTGAGCGAAGTCGGGGGCCTCATCGTCATCATCATCGGCGTCTTCGCCGTCGCCGGCGTCCGCCGGAGTCGGCACCGCGAAGCCGGGCGGCAGGCGGGCGTCGAGGAGGCCTGCCGCCCTTAGATCGGCGAGGCCCGGCAGGTCATTGACGCTCTCAAGGCCGAAGTGCTCGAGAAAGCCCGGCGTCGTCGCATAGAGCACCGGCCGGCCCGGCGCGTCACGGCGACGGCCCTTGAGGCGCACCCAGCCGATTTCGAGCAACTGGTCGAGCGAGCCTTTGGAGACCATGACGCCGCGCACATCCTCGATGTCGGCGCGGGTGCAAGGCTGGTGATAAGCGATGATGGCGAGGGTTTCGAGCGCCGCGCGGGAGAGCTTCCGCTGCTCGATGCGCTCGGTCTCCAGCACATGGGCGACGTCAGCGGCAGTCGCGAAGCGCCACTTGCCTGCGACTTTCGACAGCGTGACGCCGCGCCCTTCGTAATGGCGCGCAAGCGCTTCGAGCAACGCCGGCACATCGGCGCCGTTCGGCAGACGCGCGGCGATGGTCGCCTCGTCCAGCGGTTCGGCGGCGGCGAACAGAAGCGCTTCTGCCATCCGCGCCTGCGCCGCCTGTTCAGCGGCGGAGTAAACCGGATCTTCCGGCGCGGCGGAGGGCTCCGCGTTGCGCTGTTCGCCCGCCTCGGTTTTATCCGCCTCGGCTTCGTCCGTATCGGCGCTTTCCGTCTGGTCCATCGGCGCAGTCAATTCCTCTGCAAGTGCGCGCTGCACTTCGTGCGCGTCCAGCTCGGCGAAATTTCTTCCTGAATCGTCGTCGAAGGCGTCGGTCATGAATCGGTCCTTTCCGCCGCCTCGCCATCAGCGCGGCGGCGCACATAGATCGGCTCGAAATGGGCGAGCTGGCGGATGTCGAGCTTGCCATTCTTGGCGAATTCGAGCGCGGCGTTGAAGGCGCTCGCAGTCACCGACGCGACCGGAGCATCGACCTCGCGATGGGGCACGAGGGAGCGAAGCTCCGTCCATTCGGGGATGGCGCCGAGAATGCGCTCAAGGCGCGCGCGCGCATCCTCGACTGAAAATACTTTCGGGGGCGTGATCGTGTAGGTGCGGTCAACGGCGGCGACGCGCTGGCGCGTATAGGCCTGCAACAGTTCGAAAAGGCTCGCCTGCCAGTCGGACTTGCGGCGCACGCGCACGCCTTCCGGCGCGCCGCGCGGGAAGACGTTGATCCCGAGCTGCGGCGAATGCAGCAGCGCGTCCGCCGCCTTGCGCATCGCTTCGAGGCGCTGAAGCTGGAACGCAAGCCGCGCCGCCATCTCGTCCGCGGTCGGCTCGTCTCCCGAGTCGCCGATCACCGGCAGCAGGAGCTTCGACTTGAGGAAGGCGAGCCACGCCGCCATCACCAGATAATCGGCGGCGAGTTCGAGGTCCCTCACCCGCGCCGCTTCGATGAAGGCGAGATATTGCTCGACCAGCGCCAGCATCGAAATCTTGCGGATGTCGACGCGCTGGGTCCGCGCCAGCTCTAAAAGGATGTCGAGGGGGCCTTCATAGCCGTCAAGATTGACGATCAGCGCGTTGATGGCGCTGTCCGCCGGCGACGGTTCGCCGCGAACCGGCGCGTCGAACGGCTCTTCCGCCTCGGCGGGAGGCTCGGCGATCAGGGTTTCCTCAGTCATTGCGGCACTCTAGGGGCGATTCTGGGCTCCGCCTATTGCAAAGCCGGACGTTGTTGAAAGTCATATAAGGTTTTCAGGCCAGCGCCGGTTTTATCAGGGCTGCGAGCCGCTGGTAGCCCTCGGCGGGGTCGCCCGATTTTGCTGGCTTCAATAGCGCCAGCGCCGATTCGGCGCGCGCTTTCGCCCTGCCCTCGAGCGGCCCGACGCTCTTGGCGGTCTCGACTTTGTCCGCGAGCGAATAATTGCAGCAGAGCGCGAGGTCGCAGCCTGCTTTCAGCGCCGCGCCGGCGCGCGCGGCGAGCGGCCCGCCGAGCGCCTTCATTTTCAGATCGTCGCTGACCAGCAGCCCGTCGAACCCGATCTCGCCGCGAATGACGTCGGCGATGACGGTCGGCGATAGGGTGGCGGGGCGTTCTGCATCATAAGATTCATAGATGATGTGCGCCGTCATGCCGAGGGGCGCGTCTTTCAGCGCCTGAAACGGCTTGAAGTCGTAATCGCGCAGGTCCTGCTTCGACGCGGCGACGCGCGGCAGGTCATGATGGCTGTCGACGAGCGCTCGCCCATGCCCCGGCAGGTGCTTGATAACGGGCAGAGCGCCGCCCTCGATCAGGCCCTCGATAATTTCGCGTCCAAGCGCGGCGATAGTGTCGGCGTGAACCGCGAGCGCCCGGTCGCCAATAACCACTGGATCGGCGTCGGACTGGGGAACGTCGAGCATCGGCACGCAATCGATAGTGACGCCGAGATCGGAAACCATCCGCCCAAGGAGGAAGGCGTTAAGGCGCGCCGCCTCTTTGGCTTTCTTCGGGTCGAGTTTCCACAGCGCGCCGAACACCGCCGGCGCAGGGTGCGCCGGAAAAACCGGCGCTTTCATCCGGGCGACGCGTCCCCCCTCCTGATCGATCAGGATCGGCGCGTCGCGTCCGACCGCCTCGCGCAGCTCGGCGCAATGCGCCTTTACCGCTTCGGCGCTTTCGCAATGACGCGCGAAGAGGATGAAACCCCAAGGGTCCGCATCGCGGAAAAAGGCGCGCTCGTCTTTCGACAGGCGCGCCCCTTCACAATCGTAAATCGCCGCGCTCGGCATCAGACTCGCTACTTCGCCTTGACGAGGCAGTCCTGGCCGCGGCTCTTCAGTCCTTCGCAGTAGGTCGCCGCCTCGTCGCGCGAGGCGAACGGACCGATCCGCACACGGTGGAACACGCCCTTGGCGCCGAGGTCGGCGACTTCGACGTCCATCGACTTGCCGGTGAGGTAATCGCCGAGCTTGCCTTCCATGCGCGACCACATGGTCGCCGCTTCCGCGTCGGACCCGACCGCGCCGACCTGCACGACATGCGTGCCGGACAAGGCGGCGCCGGTCGAAGCGGCGGGCGCGGAGACGGCGGGCTTAGCCGCTGCGGTCTGCGTCGGGGATGTCGCCGGGCGCGACGGCGCAGGCGCCGCCGGCTCGCTTTGGGCCGGCTGCTCGCTCAACGTTTCGTCTTCGGCGGCGAGCGTCGCGATGCGGTCGGCGACCGCATCGTCAGTGACGCCGGCAGATGCGGCGGTCTGAGATGCGATATCTCCAATCGGGTCGGCGCTGCTGCGAGTCACCGGTTCTTCCGGCCCCTGCGCCAGAACTTCGACCGGATCGCCCGTCTTGCCGTCGAGGCTGTCATAGACTTCGCGGTCGTTGCCCGCAGCGGCGCCGGCGGTCTGGTTCTCGATTTTGAGCGGTTCGGGGTCCGCCGCCACATAGGGCGGGTTCGCGCCGGCGCCATCTGCGTTCGCGGTCTTGATGCCCTGCTGGTAGGCGATCCACACAACCGACGCGAAAGCGCCGAGCATGACGACGCCCATCAGGAGAACGACGAGACCCGACAGGCCGCGCTCATTATCCTCCTCATCGTCGAACTCGTCATACTCTTCGTATTCGTCTTCGTAGGATTCGGCTTCCGCGTGCTGGGCGCTCATGTCTGTCTCCTTTCGACGGCCGCGCCGGCGCTGCTGCGTCCGGGTAAGCCGCGGGCGACGGTCTCAGTCTGCGTCGATGCGCGAATCGCGCCGTCGGCGCAAGCATAACATCGCGTGGGGGTTGATGAGAATTGCGCAACTTTCCCCGTTTCGGCGCCATTTTCAATATTAACGGCAAGCCCTGTCACAGCCCCGCCTCCGCGCCGAACAGGCGCTGATAGTCGCGGATGGCGTAACGGTCCGTCATGCCGGCGATGTAATCGCAGACGACGCGCGCCCGGCGCTTTTCGTCGCCGCCTTTCAGGCGGCCCGACCATTCCGGCGGCAAAGTCTCCGGTTCGGCGAAGAAAAGATCGAACAGCGCGCGGACGATGCGCTTGGCCTGGCTGCGGGCGCGATTGACCTTGTAATGGCGGTACATGTTCTCATGGAGGAAGGCGCGAAGCCCGGAGAGCTTCTCCTGCATTTGCGGCGAGAAATCGACCGTCTGACGGCCGGCATGGCGAATATCGTCCGCGTGGGCGGGTTTCAGGGCCGCGAGCCGGGTTCTGGTCTCGGCGAGAACGTCCTCGATCATGGCGCCGATGAGGGCGGAAACAGCCTCAGCGATGAGGATGTCCCGCGGCGCATCAGGGTGGGCCTTGATAACGGCGGCGAGCGCCGGCCCGACCAACGGCAGGTCGCGCGCGTCCTCGAAGGAGAAAAGGCCGGCCCTGAGACCGTCGTCCACATCGTGATTGTTGTAGGCGATGTCGTCGGCGACGGCGGCGACCTGCGCCTCGAGGCCGGCATGGGTCCCGAGCCAGAGGTCATGGCCCTTCGCGTATTCCGCGATGGCCATGGGCAGAGGTTTCTTTCCAGCCCCCTCAAGCGGCCCGTTGTGCTTGACCACGCCTTCCAGCGTCTCCCAGCAGAGGTTCAGCCCTTCGAAGCCCGCGTGGCGGCGTTCCAGCTTCGTCAAAAGCCTCAAGGTCTGGGCATTATGATCAAATCCATCAAAGGCTTGCATGCATTCCTTGAGGACATCCTCACCCGTGTGCCCGAACGGCGGGTGCCCGAGATCGTGAGCCAGCGCCACACATTCGGCGAGGTCCTCGTCGAGCTTCAGGGTGCGGGCGAGGGAGCGCGAGATTTGGGCGACCTCGAGCGAATGGGTGAGCCGCGTCCGGTAATGGTCGCCCTCGTGATAGACGAAAACCTGCGTCTTGTGCTTGAGGCGGCGGAAGCCGACCGAATGCACCACCCGGTCCCGGTCGCGCTGGAACGGCGTGCGGGAGGCGCTTTCCGGTTCGGCGTGAAGCCGGCCGCGCGTCTCCTCCGCTTTCGCCGCATAGGGCGCGAGGGGCGCCGGGAACGCCATCGGCTTGGCGGGCTTCACGGGTCTCACTGGCTCAGCGCCCATCGGCTCTCTCCCCTAATGGGCGAGCGGTCCCAGGCGCAATGCGGCTGCTTGAGACCCGGCAAGGGCTAGAGCCCGCTTTCGCGCGATATGACTGTCCCGTTAACCGCGAATTCCTCATGGGGTCTCTCTTTCTCACTCGTTCCGGCGCCGCCCCGAGGGCGCGCCTTACCTATCGTGCGTCCAATATAAGGCCGCCCGGAAACACGGGGATAAGTTTACCCGGCCTTCGCCGCAGCCGCCTAAAATAGCGCCTCACGATGCCGGGACCGCCGCCCGGCGCCTCTTTGGTCCCGGGCGAAAAGCGCCTATCTAGAGGTCACGCCCGTTCA
>JAVJPA010000315.1:0-6207 GCA_040216495.1 Amphiplicatus sp.
TCATCGCGCCCGAAGGCTTCGCCGGGAACGCCATCAGCGAGAACGTCCTTGCTGGGAACGCCATGTCGCGGCGCGCGTCGCTTCAGTTCGGCGCCGACCTTGCCGTGGGCCCGACAGGGCAGGTCGATTCCGGCATCGGCAAGGCGCTTTCGTCCGGCGTCATCGGCTTTCTCGAGCCGACCGAGACAGTCGGCGAAACCGGCCAGCGTCTCATCATCGACGGCATCGAGCTCGTGTTCGTCAACGCGCCCGAAAGCGAAGCGCCGTCCGAGTTCATGTTCTACCTGCCGCAAATGAAGGCGCTGTGCGCGGCGGAGCTTGCGACCAATTCGATGCACAACGTTCTTACCCTCCGAGGCGCGCAGGTGCGTGACGCGCTGGCGTGGAGCAAATATCTGGGACAGGCGCTGGACATGTTCGACGATGCGGAGATCGCTTTCGCCTCGCACGGCTGGCCGACCTGGGGCCGGGACGAGGTGCGCGCCTATCTTGAAAATCACCGCGACCTCTACCGTTACATCAATGACCAGACCCTGCGGCTCGCCAATAATGGCGCAACGCTGCACGAGGTCGCGGCAGATATCGGCGAGCCGGCGTTCATGACGGAGGATTTCTCCGTGCGCGGCTATTACGGCACGCTGAACCACAACGCCAAGGCGACGTATCAGCGGTATTTCGGCTGGTGGGACGGTGTTCCCGCCAATCTCAATCCGCTTCCGCCGGAGGCGCAGGCGAAACGCTACGTCGCGCTCGCCGGCGGCGCACAGGCCATGCTTGACGCCGCGGCGAAAGCTTTCGGCGAGGGCGACTATCGATGGAGCGCCACGGTCGCCAACCACCTCGTCTTCGCCGAGCCGAAGAACCAACTGGCGCGGGACTGGCTGGCGGCGTCCTACGAGCAGCTCGGGTTTCAGGCTGAGAGCGCTATCTGGCGGAACTATTATCTCGCCGCGGCGCAGGAGCTTCGGGAGGGCGTCGAGGCGGGCGATGCGAACGATCTCGCCAACCCCGATTTCGTGCGCGCCATTCCGACCCCGGACTATTTCGATGCGCTCGCCGTGCGTCTCAATCCGGTGCGGGCGTTCGATGTGAAAATCAATTTCATCTTCTCAGACACAGGCGAGCGCATCGGCGTTTCGGTGCGGAACGGCGTCGCCTCGCATCGTGTCGGCGGCTATGCTGAGGCGGCGGCTAGCGTTACGTCTACGCGCGCCGATTTTGACGAGATCACGCTCGGCCGGGCGACATTCCAAGGCAAGCTTGTCTCCGGGGCGATCAAGGTCGAGGGAGATGCCATGATGTTCGGCCGCTTCCTGCTCGCGCACGACCAGTTCGACCGGCGGTTTAATGTTGCGGCGCCTTGACCCTGCATCAGGGGAAAAGCTCGCTTGCACGCGAGGAAACCGCGAGGTTTTCTGGCCGGAAAGAGGTTGGAATCGTCAGCGAACCCACGCTATAGCGGACTCCATCTAGGTATTGATGTCTAAAAGTGGAGTACGACAGGATGGAGCAGTTTCGCGCGCCGGAATTCGGAGAGCCCCTTGCGCCGGCGCACGCCTCGCCAGACATGGTGAAGATGCTGCGCCTGCGCCGTTCGACCGCCGCCGACCTTCTCGGCGATCCCGGTCCCGACCCCGAAACGCTCCGCGCCATCCTCGAAATCGCCGCCCGCGTCCCCGACCACAGGCGCGTCTCCCCGTTCCGCTTCATCCTGTTTGAAGGCGAGGCGCGCGAGAAAGCCGGCCAACTCCTCGGCGATATTTTCGAGGCGAACGAACCGGGCGCAGGCGACAGCCGCATCGCCGCCGAGCGAAAACTCTTCCTGCGCGCGCCTGTAGTGATCGCTGTCGTCTCCGCTGTCGACAAGACGCACCGGACGCCGGAATGGGAGCAGATCCTGACCGTCGGCGCTGTCTGCTACAACATGCTCCTCGCCGCCAGCGCCTACGGATTCGCTGCGCAGTGGATTACTGAATGGTACGCCTACGATCATCGCGTGCTTGACGGATTCGGCGTCCAGCCGGGCGAGCGAATCGCTGGCTATGTCTATATCGGAACCGCGAAAGAAGACCCGAAAGAGCGTCAGCGCCCGGACGTTGATGCGCTCATCTCCCGGTTCGGCGCGTGAAACGCATACGTGATTGTGATTGATCCGCCTTCTCCAGGCGTTTGTTAATGTTGGTTGGGCCCCACGGTTCGGGTACATTGCCCGGTGCTTGAAACTGGCGATGAGGAGGGTGTGTTATGCGCAGATTGATGATGGTTCCCGCGCTTGCAGCTGCGGTGCTAGCATTCGGTTGCTCACAGGGTGGAAGCGAAGCGACGGCGGCGCAGAGCGCCGATTCGAAACCTGCGCCGGCGGCAGAAACAGGGGAGGCGGATTTCTCCGGCGCGCCGAGCGGAACCTATGTCACCGATTACAAGCATCGCTACATAACGTTCAGTTATTTCCATCAGGGCTATTCGCATCCGTTCCTGCGCTGGCGCGACTGGACGGGCGAGCTGACCTGGAACGCCGAAAATCCGGCCGCCTCGTCAATCGACGTAGTGATCGATGCGGAGTCGATCGACTCCGGCGTTGATGAATTCGACGGCCACCTGAAGGGCGAAGGCTTCTTCGATGTCGCCAATCATCCTGAAATCACCTTCGTCAGCACATCGGTGGAGACTACGGGGGCGACGACCGGCAAGGTCACCGGCGATTTGACTATCAAAGGGATCACCAAGCCGGTCACCCTCGATGTTACGTTCAACAAGGCGGACGCGATCAAGGACGGCAACAAAATCGGCTTCTCAGCCAAGGGCGTCGTGAAACGTTCGGATTACGGCGTCGATAAGCATGTTCCCTATGTCAGCGACGACGTCGAAGTGATCATAGAAGCGGAACTCGTTTCCTCCGCAAGCTGACGGACCGGCCATGGCCCAAAGCCGCTACACAAAGGGCGCGATCATCCTGCACTGGCTGATCGCGCTCCTTATCATCGGGCAGCTTTGCGGCGGCCTCTATATGGTCGGCATTCCGAATGAGCAGGCGTCGCTGAAATTCCAGATTTTCCAGCTTCACAAATCTTTCGGCGTGACGATCCTTCTCCTGTCGGTCTTGCGCGTCGCCTGGCGGTTGACCCACAAGGTTCCGCCGCTGCCCGAAGGCATGGCGGGCTGGGAGAAGATTGCCGCGCGCGCGACGCATATCGGTTTTTACATCCTGCTGTTCGTGACGCCGCTGCTTGGCTGGGCGTATGTGTCGGTCGCGCCGTTCAATGTGCCGACCGTTCTGTTCGGCGTTATCCCATGGCCGCACCTGCCTTTCTTCGAGGGCGCGGCGAACCGGGAAGCGCTCGCTGAATCGCTTTCAGGTTTTCACGAGTTCGCAGCATTTTCGATCATCGGCCTTCTGGCGCTGCATGTAGGCGCGGCGCTGAAGCACCACTTCCTCAACCGGGACGATGTGCTGTCTCGGATGCTGCCTTTTGTCCGACCTCGGAGTTAAGGAATGAGAGGTTTATTCGTCGGCGCCCTTGCCGCATTGACGCTCGCCGCTTGCGGCCAGTCGCAATCGTCAAATCAGGTGGCGCCCATTGCGGCCAGTCCCGGCGCCTGGGTTGTCGACAAGGACGCGAGCAAACTGTCGTTCACGGCGACTCAGACCGGCTCGGCGTTCGAGGGCGAATTCGAAACGTTCAGCGCCGATATCGTGTTCGATCCGGCCGATCTCGCCAACGCATCCATTTCGATCGCCGTCGATACGGCGTCCGCAGAAACCGGCGACAGACAGCGCGACACGGCGCTGCCCGGTTCGGATTGGTTCAAGGCGAAGGAGTTTCCTTCGGCTACGTTTGTATCGAACGAGGTCGTCGAGACGGGCGAGGGCGCCTATGAAGCGCGCGGCAAGCTGACGATCCGCGACGTCACGCGCGATCTTGTCCTGCCCTTCACGCTTGCGATTGACGGCGGCAAGGCGCACGCGGAAGGCGGCGTCACGCTCGCGCGCACCGATTACGGCGTCGGGCAGGGCGAGTTCTCGACAGACGAATGGGTGGGACTCGAAGTCGGCGTTTCGTTCGTGATTGAGGCGACGAAAAGCGAGTAGGCGCGCTACTCCGCAACCTCGAACATCAGCAGAATTGTCTTCTGCCGATCCGAATGATTATCGTCGGACATAACGTAGAGCAGAGTCTCGCCGTTCGGCCCGCGCCGCGCATCGAGCCCTTCCATATTGTCGACGACGTAGGGCGCGCTTAATTGCGTCAGCAGTTCGGCATCCAGCGTCAAATCGTCCGCTGACGGAAGGGGCGCGCGCAGCAGCCGCGCGCGCACGCCTTTGAGCTTGGAAAAGGCGCGTTCGAGTATGTAGAAGTCGTCGCCGAGCCGCGCGGCTTCCGTGACCGCATAGTCTTTCTTGTCGGAAAAGCGTATGGGCCGGCGTTCGCCGTCAGGATCGAAGAAATAGCCGTTTGTGCCGGACGCGAACGGCTTTTCTGACAGGACAAGCACGCCGTCATCGAGCACGGTCACGGATTCGACGCCGTCATTGTACGGCGGCGCGTCGTCTGTAAATTCCGCGAACCGGAAATCGAAGACGATCATGCCGTTCTCGTCGATGCGGTAGGCGTCGACCCGGTGTTCTCGTTCGAAAGAGACGAACAGCCGCCCGTCGCCCGATAGCGAGAGGCTTTCCGCATCCGCGATGGAGCCAGCCAGCACCACGCCGTCCTTGTCGGTGATCGCCGCCATGCGCCCGTCACGGACGCCGGCGAGCCGTCTGGCCGCGTCGTAATCGAGTGCCGCTTCAAGCCATTGGCCCCGGTCCGAAACGGCAGTGAGGCGCGCGCCGTTCTCGCTGACGAGGATGCCGGAAAACCCGCCGAAGGCGCGATCAGGCGAGGTCAGCTCGACGCCGCCGCGATAGATCAGCGAGCCCGCCTTCAGCGCGGCGTCAGGCGCCGCGTCGCCGCGGATCTGGTAAGGCGCGCTTGCGATCTCGACGGCGCGCCAGTCGGCGTTGAGCGGAACCGGAAACTCTTCTTCGGCGCGCGCGCTTGAAAAAACCGCAAGCGCTGCGGCGGCGAGAGCGACCCATCCCCGCATTACGCCGCCCGCCCCCGGCGTCCCGCTTGGGTGGCTTCCTCGTCGAACAGCTCGGCGAGCTTGTCGATCATGGCGCCGCCAAGCTGCTCCACGTCGACGATAGTGACGGCGCGCCGGTAATAGCGCGTCACGTCATGGCCGATGCCGATGGCGAGAAGTTCGACTGGCGAACGGTTTTCGATCTTCGCGATCACATCGCGCAAGTGCCGTTCGAGATAGGCGCCGCCGTTCGCCGACGATGTCGTGTCGTCGACCGGAGCGCCGTCGGAGATCACCATCATGATGCGGCGCGCCTCGGGCCGGCCCATCAGCCGGTCGTGCGCCCATGTGAGCGCCTCCCCGTCGATGTTTTCTTTCAGCAGGCCCTCTTTCATCATCAGGCCGAGCGCGGTGCGTGCGCGCCGCCATGGCGCATCGGCGGATTTGTAGACGACATGCCGGAGGTCGTTGAGCCGGCCCGGCTTCGGCGGGCGCCCGTCAGCCACCCATTTCTCGCGCGCTTCGCCGCCTTTCCAGGCGCGAGTCGTGAAGCCGAGAATTTCGACTTTCACGCCGCAGCGCTCCAGCGTCCGCGCCAGAATGTCGGCGCAGATCGCAGCGATGGTGATCGGCCGCCCGCGCATCGAGCCGGAATTGTCGATCAGCAGCGTCACCACCGTATCGCGGAATTCCTGCTCGCGCTCCTGCTTGAAGGAGAGCGGCTGCATCGGATCGACGACGATGCGCGCAAGCCGCGCCGCATCGAGCACGCCCTCGTCGAGGTCGAAGTCCCAGCTCCGGTTCTGCTGCGCCAGCAATTTTCTTTGAAGCTTGTTGGCGAGGCGCGAAACGATCGTGTGAAAGTTTTCAAGCTGCCGGTCGAGCGAGCGGCGAAGGCGGCCGAGCTCCTCTGCGTCGCAAAGCTCCGAGGCTTCGGCGATTTCATCGAACTGGGTCGTGTACGCCTTATAGGCTTCGCCGCTGTCGCCTTCGAAGCGCGAACGGATGGAGGAAATCTTGGCGTTCTCGGCCGCGCCGTCCGGGTCCTCGTCCGTCTGCTCGATATCCTCGTCGCTGAAATCGCTTTCGCCTTCGGGCGTCTCGCCGTCTTCCGGCGCGCCGTCCTCGGGCATGTCGGCG
>JAVJPA010000316.1:0-4722 GCA_040216495.1 Amphiplicatus sp.
GGAAAATTCTGGCAATGCCATTGCGGTAGTCTCCTTCAGTTTTTCCGCCGCAGCGCCGTTTGGGCGGGATGCCCGTTCGCCTTGCCCGCAGACCTTCAGGGTCCGCATCGAGGCCACTTCAGGAATGGCGCTGCGTGTGAGATGGCGCGCGATATAGGGGGAACGGGCGGGTTTTTCAACACAAACCGGCTTTCGGCCCTCTTTTGCGGCCGCGCCCGCTCGCCGCAGGGTCGAAACCCGAGGGATCGCCCCCAAGCCCTACCCGTCCTTAGACCAGCTCCACATCGGCGACGCCCTCGACCGCCTTCAAGGCCCCGCGCATGGTCGGGGTGCAGGCGGCCTGCGTTCCGAGCGAGATTTCCACCTCGCGGCCGGTTTCCGGCAGGCGCAGGGCGAGAACGACCTGGCCGGCTTCCTGGCGCGAGGCGGGCTTCACGCCCGCCAGCCGGCGCTTGACGGCCTCAAGAGCCGCCTCGGACGTGACGGAGACGCGCAGCATCGACGCCGCCTGCGCCGCCGCCGCATCGAGGCGGCGCGCCGCTTCTCCGGTGAAGCGGATGTCGCCGTCGCGGTCTTCGGCGGTGACCGAAAGCAGCAGAAGCGTTCCCGGTTCGAACAGGTCGCGCGCGCTCGACAGCAGTTCGGAAAAGACGGTCACTTCATATTCGCCCGTGGCGTCCGAGAGTTCGACCCACGCGAAGGGCTTGCCGGATTTGGACCGGCGCATCCTCACCGTGCGGACGACGCCCGCCATTTGCAGCATCACCCGCGCGTCGGCGGCCCGTTCGCGCGCGTCGGCGAGGGTCACCGCGTTGAGGCGCTTCAGCTCGCGTTCGTAATCGTCGAGCGGATGGCCGGAGAAATAAAAGCCGAGCGCGCGGCGCTCCTCGTTCAGGCGGTCGAGCGGCGTCCATTCGTCAGCCGCCGGCAGGCGGGGACGCTCCAGCGCCGGCGCGGCGGCGAGATCGAAGAGTCCCCCTTGCGCGCTGGTGCGGTCCTCCGCGGCCTGCGCGGAATAGCGGATCAGGATGTCGGCGCCGGCGAGCGCGGTCGCCCGATTTGCCCCCAGGCCGTCGAAGGCGCCGGCCCTGGCGAGATTTTCAATGGCGCGCTTGCCGATCGCCTTCAGGTCGACGCGCTCGGCGAAATCGTAGAGATCCTTGTACGGACCATGCCGGCCCCGCTCCTCGCCGATGGCGGCCATCGCCGCTTCGCCGACATTCTTGACGGCGGAGAGCGCGTAGACGATCGCGCCTTGCGCATCGACGGAGAAATCCGCCTCCGAACGGTTGATATGGGGCGCGCGCACTTCGACGCCGCTCTTTTCGGCCTCGTCGAGAAACACGGCGAGCTTGTCGGTGTTGGCCTTATCGAGCGACATGGAGGCGGCGAAGAACGCGGCCGGATGGTTGGCTTTCAGATACGCCGTCTGATAGGCGATCAGCGCGTAGGCGGCGGCGTGCGATTTGTTGAAGCCGTAGCCGGCGAATTTCTGCACCAGGTCGAAGATCGAGGACGCTTTCGAGGGGTCGACCCCGCGGGCGCGCGCGCCGTCGACGAAGCGCTTCCTCTGGAGGTCCATCTCCTCTTTTTTCTTCTTGCCCATGGCGCGGCGCAGAAGGTCGGCTTCGCCGAGAGAGTAGCCGGACAGGATCTGGGCGATCTGCATCACCTGTTCCTGATAGATGATGACCCCGTAGGTCTCCTTCAGGACGGCTTCGAGCGACTCGTGGAGATAGTCCGGCGCCTGAAGACCCTGTTTGCGCTCGATATAGGTCGGGATGTTCTCCATCGGCCCCGGCCGGTAGAGCGAGACCAGCGCGATAATGTCTTCGAGACTGTCGGGCCGCATCGAGCGCAGCGTCGCGCGCATGCCGGCGCTTTCAAGCTGGAACACGCCGACCGCCGCGCCCTCGCCCAGCATCTCGAACGTCTTCGCATCGCCGAGCGGCAGCGACGCGATATCGAGCGCGACGCCGGCGCGTTTGAGGAACCTGACGGCGCGGTCGATGACGGTGAGGGTTTTCAGGCCGAGAAAGTCGAATTTCACGAGGCCCGCGGGTTCGACCCATTTCATGTTGAACTGGGTCGCCGGCATGTCGGAACGCGGGTCGCGATAGAGCGGCGTCACATCGTCGAGCGGGCCTTCGGAAATGACGACCCCGGCGGCGTGCGTCGAGGCGTGACGATAGAGACCCTCGAGCTTCAGCGCCTTTTCCAATAGCGCCGCGACCGACTCCTCGCGGGCGCGCTCTTCGCGCAGGCGCGGCTCCGTCTCCAGCGCTTCGGCGAGCGTGACCGGGTTCGCCGGATTGTTCGGCACCAGCTTGCACAGGCGGTCGACCTGTCCGAACGGCATGCCGAGCACGCGGCCGACATCGCGCAGCACGGCGCGCGCCTGAAGCTTGCCGAAGGTGATGATCTGCGCGACGCGCTCCGCGCCGTATTTCTGCTGGACGTAACGGATCACTTCGTCGCGGCGGTCCTGACAGAAGTCGACGTCGAAGTCGGGCATCGACACCCGTTCGGGATTGAGAAAGCGCTCGAACAGCAGGCCGAACCGAAGCGGGTCGAGATCGGTGATGGTGAGCGCCCAGGCGACCAGCGACCCGGCGCCGGAGCCCCTGCCCGGCCCGACCGGAATCCCTTGCGCCTTCGCCCATTTGATGAAGTCGGCGACGATCAGGAAGTAACCGGGAAAGCCCATCCCGTTGATGATGCCGAGTTCGGTCTCGAGCCGGTCGCGATAGGCTTCGAGGGGCGCTGCGAGCGCGCCGCCCGCAAGGCGTTGTTCAAGCCCCTCCACCGCCTGCCGCCGCAATTCCAGCGCCTCTTCCTCGATGGCGCCTTCTACGAAACGCGGCAGCATCGGGTCGCGGGTGCGCGGCCGGAAAGCGCAGCGCCGCGCGATATCGATGGTGTTGGAGATCGCTTCGGGCAGATCGGCGAACAGCGCCGTCATCTCCTCGCCGGACTTGAAATAATGATCGGGCGTGACCTTCCGCCGGTCCTCCTGATGCACATAGGCGCCGTCGGCGATGCAGAGCAGCGCGTCATGGGCTTCGAAATCGTCGGGCTTGGGAAAGTAAGGCTCGTTGGTCGCAACGATCGGCAGGCCGAGATCGTAAGCGGCGTCGACCAGCCCCGCCTCGTTGGCGCGCCAGTCGCGTCCTTCATGGCGTTGCAGTTCGACATAAAGCCGCGCGGGAAAACGTCCCGCCAGCTCCTCCATCAAGCTGCGCGCTTCGGCTTCCCGGCCGGCGCGAAACAGCCGGTCCAGCGCGCCGTCATACCCGCCGGTGAGACAGATCAGTCCGTCCGCAAGATCGTCGAGCCATGAAAGCGCCGCGCAAGGACCGTCATCCCTGACCGAGCGCAAAAAGGCGGCGCTCGTCAGCTTCATCAGGTTGCGGTAGCCGGTCTCGTTCTGGGCGAGGAACACAAGCGACGCCGGCCGGGCGCGCTTCCCTTCCGCCGCAGCGAGGACGTCCACCTCGAAAGCCTGCTGCAATCCGACGATCGGCTGAACGCCGCCGGCGCTGAGCGTTTCGGAGGCTTCAAGCGCGCCGAAGAGATTGTTGGTGTCGGTGATCGCGACGGCCGGCATGCCCTGCGCGACGCAGAGATCCTTCAGCTTGCCGATCCTGATCGCGCCCTCGGAGAGCGAATAGGCGGAATGAAGATGGAGATGGACAAACTTGCTCACGCCTACCCTTCCCGCGCCTCGCCCGCCCCGGACGCGGCGACAAGTTTCGCCCTATGCGCCGAGAAGCGCCCCCCAGAGTTGCGCGGCGCCGATAAGGAGGATGAGTACGCCGAGTCCCACGCCGTCCCGCAATGTCTCGTTTTCCACGTCAGCCTCCGTATGGTTAATTGCGTTCTATATTTGTTCTTTATTCCCTTTTTGTTCTCCTGTAAAGCGGAATCGAAACGGCGGAAATGCGTTCCGTAAGCTATTGATAAAGAACCGTTATCTCTCAAGAGGAGAGACCGCTCCGGCGCGCAACTCTCAACGAATAAACGCGCGAATCGCAGCGAGGAACATTTCGAAACGGTCGTGGTGGAGCCAGTGGCCGGCCTTGTCGAAGTAGCGCACCTCTGCGTTGCGGAAGGCGCTGGCGCGGCCGTCCTCGAGCGGGTTCGAGGCCGTCCCGTCCCGCCCGTAGAGCAGCAGCGCCGGGCAGTCGATACGGGCCCAGAGCGCGCGCAATTCCGCGCTTGAGATGTCCGTCGCCGGAAAGAAAAAAACGTCCGGATCGTAGGCGAAACTGAGCGATCCATCGTCGTGACGGCGGACGCCGTGGAGGGTCAGGTGATGAGCCTGTTCTTCCGAAAGGTGGGGGTTGGCCTCGCGCATGCGCGCCGTCGCCGCGGCGATATCCGGGTAGCGCTTGAGCGGGCGTTCTGTATTGGCGAGGCGTTTGTCGACCCACGCCCGCAAGCGCTCGCTGACGGGCTTCGCCTCCTGTTCGGCGATCATACGCGGCGACATGCCGAGCCCCTCGACGGCGACGATGCGGCGCACGCGCTCGGGGTAAAGCCCCGCATAGCGCAGCGCGACCATGCCGCCGAGGGAATGGGCGACGATGGTTTGAGGCTGCTTGCCGAGATGTTTGAACAGCGCCGCGAGATCGAGAACGTAATCGGCCATGGAATAATCGCCGTCAGAAGCCCAGTCGCTCTCGCCATGGCCGCGCAGGTCGGGCGCGACGACATGGAACT
>JAVJPA010000317.1:0-7803 GCA_040216495.1 Amphiplicatus sp.
CTGCTCAAGGCCGCGATCCGCGATCCGAACCCGGTCGTCTTCCTTGAGCACGAGCTGCTCTACGGCGACACGATGGAGATCCCGAACGTCGAGGACTGGGTCGTTCCCATCGGCAAGGCGAAAATCCAGCGCGAGGGAACAGACGTCACCATCGTCTCCTATTCGCGCGGCGTGAAATTCGCGCTCGAAGCGGCGGCGAAACTCGAAGAAGAGGGGATCTCGGCGGAGGTCGTGGACCTGCGCACGTTGCGCCCGATGGATGTCGAGACCGTCATCGCCTCGGTGAAGAAAACCAACCGCGTCGTCACGGTCGAGGAAGGCTGGGCGCCGTGCGGCGTCGGCGCCGAGATCGGCTGGCAGGTGACGCAGCACGCCTTCGACTATCTCGACGCGCCGCCCGCGCGCGTGACGCAGGAGGATGCGCCGCTCCCCTACGCGGCGGCGCTGGAAGCCTTGAGCCTTCCGAACGCGGACAAGATCGTGAAGGCGGTCAAAGCGGTGATGTACAAGGAATAACGAGACGACCGGACGGGGAAATCGAAGAAAACGCTTAGGGAGATTGACGCTATGACAAGGTTGCTAGCCCTGATTGCCGCGCTTCTGCTTATCCCCGCTGCGGCGTTCGCCGATGACGCCGCCGACAAGGCGGCCATCGAAGCCGCGGTGCTCGACTATTTCCACGGACAGGGCGAAGGGAGCATCGAGCGCCTCAACCGCGCCTTCGACGCCGACAATGCGACGATGGTTGGCGTGATGAAGAACGATGACGGCTCGGAAGCGGTGAAATCGTGGAAGGACATGAACGAGGTCCTCGCCAACTGGTCGAAGGAGCCGAACCCCGGCGCGCCCGAACGCGACGGCGAAATCCTCGACTTGCATGTGGTCGACGGACGCATCGCGACGGTCATGTTCCGTTCGACCGACCGCTTCTACGACGCGCTGACCCTCGCCAAGGTCAACGGCCAGTGGAAGATCATCGCCAAGGTGTTTGTCAGGCAGTGAGATGATCTACACGGGCTCTTGTCACTGCGGGCGGCTGAAAGCGTCTTTTGAAACCCAGAAGACGCCGGCCGCGCTTGGCGTCAGAACCTGCCAGTGCGACTTCTGCCGCCGGGTCGGGGCGATCAACATTTCCGATCCGGACGGCGCCGTCGTCATCGAAGGCGCCGAGCGCGACATGCGCCGCTACCGCTTCGCGCTGAAGACCGCCGATTTCCTCATCTGCCGAGAATGCGGCGTCTACATCGCGGCGGCGACGGGCGAGAGCGACGAGATCCGCTCGACGCTTAACGTCGCCGGCCTCCGCATCAAGGACTTTCTCGGCATCGAGGAAGCGCCGATGCAGTACGGCGCGGAAGACGCCCAATCCCGCGTCGCCCGCCGCGCCGCGAAATGGACGCCGACAAGATTCACCGATCCCGAACTCAACGCCTCCTATTACGGCCCTCACTGACGGAAACGCATAAATGCCAACGCCGATCCTCATGCCCGCCCTGTCTCCGACCATGGAGGAAGGCACTCTTTCCAAATGGAACGTCAAGGAAGGCGACAAGGTCTCTTCCGGCGACGTCATCGCCGAGATCGAGACCGATAAGGCGACGATGGAGGTCGAGGCGGTCGACGAGGGCGTCGTCGGCAAGATCATCATTCCGGCGGGTACGGAGAATGTGAAGGTCAACGCGGAAATCGCCATCCTGCTCGGCGACGGGGAAAGCGCGGCGGATATCGGCAAGAACGAGGCGCCGAAGAAGAACGGCAAGGCCCCGGCCGAGGCGCAGCCTGAAAAGGCGGAGAAAAAAGCGGAACCCGCGCCTGCCGCCACTGAGGCAAAAACTGCGCCGGCCCCTAAGAACGGCGAGAGCCGCGTCCACGCCTCGCCCCTCGCCAAGCGCATCGCCAAGGAAGAGGGCATCGACCTCTCCGCCCTCTCCGGCACCGGCCCGCATGGCCGAGTCGTCAAGCGCGATATTGAAAAAGCGCTGAAAGAAGGAACAGGGAAAGCCGCGCCTGCGGGCGCCAAGGCGCCGGCGTTCACGCCGTCGCCGGCGAGCGTCGATGCGCGGCTTTATCCGCCGGAGAGCTATACGGCGGTCAAGCTCGACGGGATGAGGAAGGTCATCGCCAAGCGCCTGACCCAGAGCTTCAACAATGAAGTCCCGCACTTCCCGCTCAACATCGACATCGAGCTGACCAATTTGCTGGCCGCGCGCGCGGCGCTCAACGCGCTGTCGCCGAAAGAAGGCGCGGGCGCGTTCAAGGTGTCGGTCAACGATTTTGTCATCAAGGCGTCGGCGATGGCGCTGATGAAAGTGCCGGCGGCGAACGCGTCCTACACTGACGAAGCGTTGCTGTTCCACAAGCACGCGGATATCGGCGTCGCGGTCGCCATTGAGGGCGGGCTTATCACGCCGATCGTGTGGAAGGCGGAGACCAAGGGGCTGAAGCAGATTTCGGCCGAAGTGAAAGACCTCGCCGGACGCGCCCGCAACAGGAAGCTCAAGCCTGAAGAATATCAGGGCGGCACGTTCTCCGTTTCGAATCTCGGCATGTTCGGGATCACGTCCTTCGCCTCCATCGTCAACCAGCCGCATGGCGCGATCATGTCTGTCGGCGCGGGCGAGGAGCGGGCGGTTGTGCGGGGCGGTCAGATCGTCATCCGGAACATGATGACCGTGACCTTGACCTGCGATCACCGCGTTGTCGACGGCGCCGTCGGCGCGGAGTTCCTCGCCGCCTTCAAGCAGTTCATTGAAGAACCGGCGGCGATGCTGCTCTAGCTGCGGCCCATCTCCTGCGCCGCCGGGTCTATTTCGAGCAGCGCGAGGCAATCGAAAACGAAGTGGCCGGGCGCGAGGCGCGGGCGAAGCTGCGCCAGCGCTTCCTCCGTGTAAAGTTCGCGAATGTCGTCGGGCATCGCCCGGACGCCGTCGCGCTTCAGGCGCGCGAACAATAATTCATGCTGGAAGCGGCGGCGGGCGGCGCGCGTTTTGCGCCGCCGCCATTGCGCGGCGCCGGTCAGGCTGATCGGCAGCGGGTCGAACTCGAAAAAAGCGCCGGACGCAATGGCGATGCGCTCGCGCCAGCCGTCATACTCGCCGCCGACGAGATCGGTCAGCAGGAGGTAGCTGAGAATCCCGTCTTCCCCGACCGCGCCCATGGGCAGGCGCAGGTTTCGCTCGCGCAGCCGCGCGACGGCGGCCCCGCGCAGCGCATAAAGATCGCCGGAGAGATAATGCTCCGTATAAAGATGCTGCGCCCATTTCAGGCGGCTTGACCCGGCGGCGGGCAATCCCGCTGCGGCGAAGGCTTTCGGCGATCCCTCGAAAGCGAGAGCGAGCGCTTTGAACGCGCCGGGTGCGGGGCGCGAGTCGGCGTCGAGGAAGACGTGCATCTCGGCTTCGGGCGCGATGCGGTGCACATAGTCGTTCCAGGCGGCGGTCTTGTCGGCGACCGCGCTTTCGTGCGCTGTTATTCGCGTATCGGCCGCCGCGAGCGCGCGCGCGACTAGGGCTGTCGCATCGATCGAGCCGTTTTCCAGAATATGGACGATATAGGGCGCGCCGGCGGCCGCTTCGTCGAGCGCCGCTATAGCGCGCGGCAGGGTCGCTTCCTCATTGTGGGCGAAAATGCAGACCGAGATCGTCATTAACCCTGTCTCCGGCAGGCGCCCCGCCTGGAAGAAAGGGAGTGCAAAATTCGGGCAACATGCCGCGCGCTTTAGAGGCGGCCGGCGCCATGGTCGACGTCAGAGTCGCGGAGACGGCGGGCGAGCCATTCGGGGAGCAGTTTTTCGGCCCAGTGCATCACCCGGTCGAACCAGCGCATGCGTCGCAGGAATCGGATCATCGACGGCGCGACGATTGCGAGCAGCAACAGGCCGAGGATGATGAAGACAAACCCGAACGGGATCGGCGTCGGCGCGATGATGAGGCCGGCTAGGATCATAAGCACGGCGAAGACCGCGACAGCGAACCGGAACAAGGCGAACAGCAGCGTCATTGGTCCTCGCTTTTCTCGGGTGCGGCGGGCGTCGTTTCCTCGATCACCGCGCGCACATTCTTCGGCGCGCGCGCGCCGAGCGCAACCGCGAAACGGTCGAACCAGCGCCATCGCGTCCGCATCCGCCGGATCAGCGGACGGGCCGCCGGGTTGGCGAGGGCGATCATCAAAAGGCCGAGAACGACAAGCGGCACGCCCGCAGGCAGAAACGGGGAAAGCGCCGCGATAAGGCCGTAAACGACCAGTACGAGACCTGCGAGTGATGTTGCGATGCGAGAGATCATGCTGTCCTAAACGCAGCGCCGCGCCTTGAGAGGCCGTCATGCGGAAGATAGCATGACCGTAGAACAGCTTGGATAGACTCGGACAAAACCGCTTTAAGAGGACGATCATGCCTGATCACGCCGACGCTCCCGAAAAGCGGGCCCAGTTCCGCGCCATGACCGAGGGCACGCAGGAAGACTGGACGATCATCGCGCAGGAGTTCGTTCCCTTTGCGGCGAATGGGGGCAAGCGCGTCCTCGAGCATCTGAAACTGCTCAAGGGCGATTGCGGCGGCTTCCCGATCGACCGTCTGACCCACTGCCTGCAGACCGCGACGCGGGCGCATCGCGACGGCCGCGACGAGGAGTATGTAGTCTGCGCGCTCCTGCATGACATTGGCGACACGCTCGGCGCCTACAATCATCCCGACATCGCCGCGGCGATGCTCAAGCCCTTCGTCTCCGAGGCGAACTGCTGGATGGTCGAGAAGCACGGCATCTTTCAGGGTTACTATTACTTTCACTACCTCGGCATGGACCGCGACATGCGCGAGAATTTCCGCGGCCATCCGCATTTTCAGCGCACGGCGGAATTCTGCGCCAAGTACGACCAGAACGCCTTCGATCCCGCCTACGAGTCGATGCCGCTTGAAGCGTTCGAACCGATGGTGATGAAGCTCTTCGCTGCGCCGAAGAATTCGATTTACGTAGAAACGCTGGCGAAAACGGCCTGAGATCACTCAAAGTCTTTGATTACAACGCAACTTTCAACAGCGCGCACGCTTGCGCCAGAAAGATTTGCGCAAAGCAAAAGCCCCGACCGCGGGGCCGGGGCTTGAAGTTGCAGGCGTTGAGCGTCTCGCGCGCTCTTTAATTGTGGACCGTCACCTGCACGCCGATGATGCGCGGTTCGTTGACGAACGCGGTGAGGTTGTTGAAGTCGATGGCGCCTTTGACATTGTCCGCGTCGAGAATGTTGCGTGCGAACACGGCGGCTTCGTAGCGGCCCTCGCCCGCGCGGTAGCCGAGACGCAAGCCCCCTTCGAGGTTGCCGCTGGTCTGGAACTCGGCGGATTCGTACAGGAAGAGATTGGTCTTGCCCTGCAGCGCCCAGTCGGTGTTGGCGAACAGTTCGCCGCCCCAGAACGGATAGGTGACTTCTGCGAGCGCGTTGAAGGTCAGCTCAGGCGCGTTCGGGAAAGGGTTGCCGTCGATCAGCGCCTGTCCGAATCCGTTTAACGGATCGAGCACGGTGCAGAGCCCCGAACCGCAGGTCGCGGTCGCGAGCGTTTCGTCGTTGATCTCCGTGTTGTTGTAGCTGAAGCCGGCGGCGACGAAGATATGCTCCGACAGCACGAATTCCGCATCCGCCTCGAAGCCCCAGCCGATGCCTTCGTCGGCGTTCACGACCTGGTTGAGATTGCCTGCGCCGCCGATGATCGAAAATTGCTGGTCGTCGACCGTGTAGTAGTAAGCGGCGGCGTTGATGCGCGCGCGGTTCCCCCAGAACTGCGACTTGAAGCCTGCCTCGTAGGAAAGAATGGTTTCAGAGGTCGCAACTGTCTGCGGATCGACCGCGCCGGAGAACGCGGCGAAGGCGACGTCGCGACCCTGAATGGTCGGGCCGCGGAAGCCTCGCGCGACGCGGGCGTAGAGGTTGAGGCTGTCGCTCGCCTTGTAGAGCAGCGACACGTCCCAGCTCAGATCCTCATCGTCGGCGCTGGTCGGGTTGACGGTGACCGCCGGCGGCAGAACGACCGCCTCGAAATCCCGCTCATCGTCCGTATAGCGAAGACCGCCAGTAAGGGTCCACTGATCGGTCAGATCGTAGGACGCTTGTCCGAACACGGCCCATGACGTGTTCTGGTGGCGCAGCGTTGTCAGCGGCGGGAAACCGTCGCCAATTGTCGAAACAAGAAGGTCTGAGTCGAAATAGTAGAATCCGAGCTGCCAGCGCAGCGCTGAGTCCGTGTCGCTGGCGAGGCGCACTTCCTGCGTGAATTGGTCGAGATCGTCGACGGCGTCCTGCGTGTCGGACGGGAAGGGGATCGTGTCCGGGAAAAATGGCGGCGGGGGCGGGGCCGCCGGACTGAAGAAAGAGTTCGGCCCGACAAAGCCGCCGTCGATATCGCCGCGCGAGCGCGAGTCCGCCGTTTCGAACGCGGTGATGGAAGTCAGAACCGCGCCGCCGAAGTCGTAATCGATTTTCGCCGAGGCGCCCCAGCCGTCCGACTCCTGCGGGTTGTTGTCGCCGCCGTCGTAGAACACGGTGTCGCGGTCGTAATTGCCGTCGACAAGATCGCCCGTGCCCTGTTCGAGAATGTTGGCGCGGAAGAGCGCTGACGTGCCTTCGTTGGAGCGGATGTGGAAGTTGACGAGCGCGCTCAGCGCTTCGGTCGGCGTGTAGAGAAGCTGGACGCGGCCCGCGAGTTCGCGGTAGCCGCCCATGGCGTCATCCTCGCCGGTGAAACCGTTGTCGACCCAGTCGCTGCGGCGCTGGAGAAGGCCCGACACGCGCGCGGACAGGACGCCCGGAATGATCGGCCCGCCGAGCGCGCCCTGCGCCGTCACCGTATTGTAGGAGCCGTAGGCGACCTGGAAGAAGGCGTCGAATTCGTCAGTCGGTTTCACGGTCGTGAACTTGACGGCGCCCGCCGGGGTGTTGCGGCCGAACAGCGTGCCTTGCGGGCCGCGCAAGACTTCGACCTGCTCCACGTCGAAGATCGGCGAGCTTTTGAGGACGACGTTTTCGAGCACCACCTCGTCCATGATGATCGAGACCGGCTGCGAGGCGGCGACATCGAAATCGACGTTGCCGAGGCCGCGGATGTAAAAGCGCGGCGCGAGGCGGCCGTTGGAGGATTCAGCGTAAAGACTCGGAACGCGGGCGGCGTAGGCGAGAATATCTTCCCCGCCCGCCTGAATCGCCTGCACCCGGTCCGCCGCGAGGGTCGCCACCGAGATTGGCACATCCTGCTGGTTTTCTTCACGTTTCTGGGCGGTGACGGTGATGGTGTCGAGAACGGGCCCCTGCGCCAGCGCCGGTGAGAGGGCGGTCAGCGCGGCAGCCGAAGCGCCGCCAAGAAGCGAAATTGTCCATCCGAATGAGCGCTTTGCGCGCAATGCTTTCGCCATGTGATGAAGACCCCAACGTTGAAATGATCCACCGGGACGCGCGCACCCGCTGAGCGTCCTTCGCGGGGACCGAACATGAATGATTTGCGACGGCGGCGTAACGCTTATGTGCCGCGGGCGCAGTGATTGCGGCGCATCTGTTGCGCGAATGCATCGGGAGGCAGGGGGCTCTTTTGCGGGCTTGCGTCCTGCGACGAGAGCGCCTCAGGATTGTTGAACGCCCTCGAGGCGTTCACGGCATATCGGAAAGTCGGGCGAAAGCGGAATCCGGTTTTCCGCTTACCCGGCGCGGCCCGCAGACGCCGTCGCCGCCCCGAGGGCGAGGAGAGCATCAATCCGCATAGAGAATATCGTGACGCCGGGCGTGGCGCCCTCGCGGCAGTTCGCAAAACTGCATCGGCGTCGT
>JAVJPA010000318.1:0-10375 GCA_040216495.1 Amphiplicatus sp.
CCTGGTAAACGCCGGCCTGATAGGCGCCGAGCGCCCCGCCGCCCTGAAACACCAGAACGAGCTGGCCCGCATGTTCAGCTTGGCGCCGACGAGGCCGGGTTTTATTCGACGGCGCCGTTAAAGCGGACGCTCGGCAAGCTCGTCGACTTTTCGCTGATCAACGATGAAGGCCCGCGCCTCACCGTAGGGGCGGCGCATGTTCGCACAAGCCAGATGCGCTATTTCGACAGCAAATCGGAGACGCTGGACCTTCGGCACATCATGGCGTCAGGCGCGCTGCCGCCGGCGTTTCCGGCCGTGCGCATCGATGATGAGCTTTACTGGGACGGCGGCATCCTTTCCAACACGCCGACAGAAATCGTCTTTGACGATCATCCGCGCAAGAATTCGCTGATCTTCGCCGTTCACATGTGGAATCCGGCAGGGTCAGAGCCGAAGTCTATCTGGCAGGTCATGCACCGGCAGAAAGACATCCAGTATTCAAGCCGGGTCGCCAGCCACATCATGCGTCAGAAGCAGTCGCACCGGCTGCGCCATATTATCAAGGAGCTGGCGGCGCTTGTTCCTGAAGACAAGCGCGACAACGACGCGTTTCGCGAAATGGTCGGATGGGGGTGCCTCACGCGGATGCACGTTGTCCGCCTGCTGGCGCCGAGTCTCGACCATGAAGATCAGACAAAGGACGTGGACTTTAGCGCAGACGGCATCCGCAGGCGTTGGCGCGCGGGGTACGAGCAGGCGCTGGAGGCGTTGGAGCGCGCGCCGTGGCGCAGAGAATGCGATCCGCTGGAAGGCGTCATCCTCCACGAGCCGCCATTCATGGGCAGCGTCGCGGTTCCAGCCGGAATGAAAGATCCCGCGAAATCCTTATCGACCGAACGGGAGAGCGCTCGCGAAGCGGCGGAATAACGACCAAGAAGACTAGGAGGGATCCGTATGAAAACCACAACAGTCGACGCGGCGCTGACCCCGGCGCATGACAAAGAAACACGACACGGGCGGCGCGGCTTGTCGAATTGGGCGGCGCATGGCGTCACGCTTTTCATCGCCGCCGTGTTTCTCGACTCGCTGCGCTTCAAGTTCACCAACGCGCCGAAGACACAGGTGATCTTCGGGGATCTGGACCGTTGGGCGCAAGGGTTCGGCGCAAGCGGGCTTTTCGCGCAAAGCGGCGTTTTCAGCCAGTATGTTATCGGCGGCGCGGAGCTTGTCGCTTCCATGATTCTGCTGGCGACCATGATCGCGCGGCGGTATCGTTTTTTGCAGCCCGCAGGCGCGCTTCTCTGCGTCGCGATCATGTCCGGCGCGATCGGTTTCCATCTTTTTACGCCCCTCGGCGTCGATGTCGCGGGCGATGGCGGCTCGCTTTTTTACACCGCCTGCGCGGTCTGGATCGGCGGATGGGGGCTGCTCTTCCTGCGGCGCCGGGAGTCAGCCGAATTATTGCGCCGAAGCGCCGCATTCCTTGCGCCGGCGCCGAAATGACAGGGAGGCCGCTTTGCTTAACGCCATAACGCCCGCCAATGGAACGCGCCGTCCGAGCATTGTCATCGTCGGCGCCGGGTTCGGCGGTCTGTCCGCGGCGAAAGCGCTGGCGAAGGCAGACGCCGACATTACAATCATCGACCGGCGCAACCATCACCTGTTCCAGCCCTTACTCTATCAGGTAGCTACGGCCGCGCTCGGACCGAACCAGATTGCAAGCCCGATCCGGTCGATCGTCCGCAAGCATCGCAATACGAGCGTCATCCTTGACGAGGCGATCAATGTCGATCGCGTCAATCAGGAGGTGATTTTGCGCGACAGGGCCGTCTCTTATGACTATCTCATCCTGGCGACGGGCGCGCAGGATTCTTACTTCGGCCATGACGAGTGGGCGCCCTATGCTCCTGCTCTTAAAACGCTCGAGAACGCCAATGATATTCGCGAGCGCATCCTCCTCGCTTTCGAGCGCGCAGAGCTTGAGGAGGATGGCGCGGAGCGGGATCGTCTTCTCACTTTCGTCATTGTCGGGGGCGGTCCGACCGGCGTCGAACTCGCCGGGGCGATCGCCGAACTAGCCAAGCGCGCCTTGTCCTGCGATTTCCGCACGACGCGATGCCACGATGCGAAAGTTGTGCTTGCGGAGGCCGGTTCGCGCCTGCTTCCGTCATTTTCCGAAACCGTTTCGAATTACGCCTTTCGGGCGCTTGAACAGCGCGGCGTAGACGTCCGTTTAGGCGTTCCGGTTACGGACTGTAATGAGGTGGGCGTCAAAATTGGTGAAGATCATATTGCGGCGGCGACAGTCATCTGGGCCGCCGGCGTCAAAGCGTCTCCCGCTGGCGAATGGATCGGCGCCGCGACCGACCGCGCCGGCCGCGCGAGCGTGAACCACGACCTGACTGTTGAGGGCGCCGCCAATGTATTCGTCATCGGCGACACAGCCAGCGTCATCGGCGCCGACGGCCGGCCCGTGCCGGGGCTTGCGCCGGCGGCGAAACAGCAGGGCGCTTATGTCGGCAAGCTGATTATGCGGCGCTTGCGCGGCGACCATACGGCAGCGCCGTTCCGGTACAAGGACTTCGGGGCTCTGGCGACAGTCGGCAGGTCAGCCGCTGTTGTAGAGGTTGGCGGGTTCCGCCTTACAGGATTTGCCGCCTGGCTCTTTTGGTGCGTCGTTCATATCTACTTTCTGATAGGCTTCCGAACGCGCATTGTTATCGCTCTCGACTGGCTATGGTCCTATTTCACCCTGGACCGCGGCGCGCGCCTGATTGTCGGCGCCCGGACAGGTGCGGGGGACATGAATAACGCAACGCGAAAATCTGCCGCCGCCGCGGCGATAAGCGTGGCGCGATAATCAGGTTTTTGGCTTGCGGAAAGGGCATTCGCTCTCGCAGTCAGGGCGTCGTTTAGGGGAGCGAAACCCGCTACCGCGACGACTGCGAAAAGTGTATTTTGCAGCCGCTGGGCGCGGCGCTTCTATTGGGAAATTCAAGCCGGGCGCGTCGGCCCTGACTGACGCGCTAGGGTGACGTCGGGGAGGGTGGCAACTATGGAAATGCAGCAGATCCGGTATTTCCTTGCGCTTGCAGAAACGCTGAACTTCACGCGCGCTGCCGAACAGTGCAATGTTTCGCAGCCGGCGCTGACCCGCGCAATCCAGGGGCTTGAAGCGGAGCTTGGCGGTCCGCTTGTCCATCGCGAGCGCAACAAGACGCATCTCTCCGAACTCGGCCGCATCATGACGCCCTATTTCGAGTCGATCCGCGCTCAGACCGATGCGGCGCGGGCGACGGCCCAGGAATTCTCAGCCATGGATCGGGCAAGGCTGACGATCGGCGCCATGTGCACCATCGGTCCGACGCTGGTGTCGGAATTCATTATGAGCTTTCAGATGTCGAATGAGAATGTCGAGCTGGAGGTGCGGGACGCAGGCGTAAAATTGCTGATCGACGACCTTATCGAGGGACGTCTGGAGGTCGCGCTCCTGGGACAGCCAGAGGGCGTCGATGTTCGCTTTCATGGATTGCCGCTGTTTGACGAGCGCTTCGTGCTTGTCGTGCCGCCGGAGCACCGGCTCGCAAAACTGAACGCGGTGCCCGTGCGCGAGCTCCATGGCGAGCCCTATGTCAATCGCGCCAACTGCGAGTATTATGACTTCGTGCACGAACAATTTGTCAATATGGGCGTAAGAACCCGCAAGGTTTTCTCCAGCGAACGCGATGACTGGGTGCAGGGGATGATCAAAGCCGGCATGGGGATCGGCTATTTTCCGGAAAATTCCGTTACGGATCCTCAGCTCGCCGTTCGCCCTCTTGTCGATCCCGAGTTCGCGCGAACCATCATGCTCGTCACGGTTCGGGGCCGGCCGCATTCGCCGGCTGTCGGGTCTTTCGTCAGGCAGGCCAAGAGCTTTCGCTGGCCCGGCGCGGCGAGATCGGAACCGCCGCGCCCGGCGCTTGAGGGTACGTGATAAACCGGCTCGTTGCTTGCTTGCAATTTTCTTAGTCTGGGGCGTCGCCTGCTTTTAAGCCGCAAGCGTCACTATCGGTTCGGCTGTCGACGGACGCAGCATGGCGGCGAGACCGGCCGCCGCGCCAAGCGACAAGGCTATGGCTGCGATCGTCGCCGGCCAGCCGAACCGGTCAAAGATCTGCCCAAGGACGACAGAGCCGGCGAGACCGCCGAGATAGTAGGAAGAGAGGTACAGGCCGCTAGCGGCGGCGCGATCCGACTTGGCGGCGCGGCCGACAAAACCCGTCGCTGTCGCCTGAGCGAAGAACGTGCCGACGCCGACGATGGCGAGACCGGCAAGGACGAGAGGAAGCGCTGTCGAGAGAAGCAACGGCAATCCGGCGATCGCGAGGCCGAGCGAGACATAAAAGCTGAGCCGCGCGCCGTAACGCGAGGCGATGCGCCCGGCTAGCGGCGTCGTGGCCATCGACGGCAGGAATACGAAATAAACAAGTCCGAGCGCCATGGGCGACAAGCCGATCGGCTCGCGCGCAAGCACGAAATTGACATAGGTGAACGCGCCGATGAAAGCGAAGAGGATAAGAAATCCGATGGCGAAAGTCGTTCGCAGGCACCCATTGCGCAAATGGTCGGCCATGACGGCCAGGGGCGCGCGCGTAACATCGGAACCTGACATCAACGGCGGCGCATTCTTCAGCGCGATGAAAGCGAGGCCTGCGCCGGCGAGGTTGAGCGCGGCGAAGAAATAGAAATTGCCGGCGACTCCGATCGCGTCGGCAATCGATCCGGCGACGAGGCGGCCGACAAGATTGCTGGCGACGGCGCCGGTGATGTAGGCGGCGAGCGCTGTCGCCGACTGCGCGGCGGTGCAGCGTTCCGAAAGATAGGCCATCGTCAGGGAAAACGCAGCCGCCATGAACAACCCCTGAACGATCCTGAGAGCGGTGAAAGCGCCGAGCCCGGGAGCGGAAGCGAGCAGCAGCGTCGGGATCGATAGCAACGCGAGCGCCACCCAGACGCCCATGCGGCGATTGATCCGGCCGCCGAGGAAAACCATTGCGAGCCCCGATACGGCCATGCCCATGGTGCTGGCGTTGACGGCCGATCCCATGGCGGCTGGCGTCACGTTGTACTGGATCGCGAGCGTCGGCAGAATCGCCTGCGTCGCAAAGAGATCGACCAGAGTCAAAAACCCGATAAAGCCGATAGTCGCCGGCGTGGCGAATTGAGCGAGGTTAAATCCGCCGGCCGCGGCGGCGCTTGGTCTGGCGCGCATGAGACTTTCTCTCCTGAACATGAAAAGCGGCGCGGAGACTGTCTCCGGAAGAGACTGCTTCCACGCCGCGGGACGGGGCGAAGGTGGGGGGCGCGCTTCGCCCGTCGGGGGCCTAGTTGTCGTTCTTGATGTCGGCCGCGAAAAGGATGGCCGGTTTGTCGCCTTCGTTTTTCCACCAGTGCTTCACGCCTGCGGACTCTTTCGAAATGTCGCCGGCCTTGTGTACGACGCCGACTTTGCAGTCGCTGCGGAATTCGGTGATCTCGCCTTCTGCGGTCATGATCAGCGCGGGTCTGTCCGCATGATCGTGCCACGGCACGACGCCGCCGGGCTGAACCACGAGTTTGCGGAAGCGCAGACGGCGCCCATCGAGACCGTCGATTTCTGGGCCGAGATCGACGGCGCTGAGTTCCGTGTCGGTAACGTCTTTGGGCGTCATTTCGCCCGAAGCCCGAACGCCGGCCTTGATCTGGTTCGCCGGGCATTCCCCGGCGTTCGCCGGCGCTGCGATGATCGCCGCCAAGGTCAAAAGTCCGGCGCCCATCGCGGCGCTCTTGTTGAAGCTGATCCGATTCATGCGTCTCTCCATCTGGTTCATATGCGCTTGGCTACAGGCGCCGTTTATGACTGGACTGGAGTACGCTTCCGCGCCGCCTATTAGAAATCGTGAAACCGCATCGGTTTAATGCGCAGAGGGCATGATGCGGCGCCGCTAGGGCCGTACGCCCGGCGTTTCGACAGGCAGACCTTCGGCGCGGGACATCAGATAAAGCTCGAGCTCGACGAGCTCCAAAGATCCGTAGGCGTAGGGCTCGGCGCGCACGCCGATCATGCAATTGCGCAGGCGGCGTTGCAGCGAGCCGAGCGTCTGCCATTCGAGACGATAAAGCGGATAGGCGGTCGGGTGCGCTTGCGGAATAATGGCGCCGGCGAGCCGTTCTCCTGCGCGTTCGTCGTGACACGAACTGCAGGCGAGGTCGAGCTGGCCGATGCTCTTCTCGTAAAGCCGGCGCCCGTTTTCATGAAACTGTGCGAGGCGCGAATCTGCGCCCGGCGCAACCGGCATTCCGCGAGACTGATGGGCGACATAGGCCGTAAGCGCCAGCAGGGCGTCGCTTTCATACTCCAGCGGGTCCGTCTTTTGTCTCGCTTGACGACACTGATTGATACGGCCCTGTAGATCGACCGGAAACTTCGAATCTGTATCGAAAACCGGATAGCGCGCGGCGACGCCCCGCATGTTCTGCTCGGCGTCGCCATGACAACTCGCGCAGGATTGGCCGTTCTCGCCTTCCGCCCTGTTCCAGAGGGTCTCGCCGTCGAGCACCCAAAGCATGCCGGGGTTGCTTGTATCGTCCTCCTGCATGGCGCGGGTTTCCGGCGAAACGTAATCGAGACCGGAACGCTTCTCGTTCGTCGGCGCTTCCTCTTGCGACGCCATCAACACGCCTGACAGGAGAACGGCGGATGCGGCGGGAAGAAACCAGCGCGCGGCGCTCACGTGACGGTTATCTCCGCGCTCGCTGTTTCGACGGCGCCCTGATCGTCGGTCCATATGAAACGGATCGCGCCGCTCCGTGTGGCGACGGTGGTGAAGGAGAAGAACGGATTGGCGGAGACGGCAGGATAGAGATCGGCTGCGAAAACCGTCGCGCCGTCATAGACGCACTCGAAACGGTTGATGATATTGCGGGGGATCGTGGCGCCTTTTGCGTCTACGCGATGGCCGGTCTCCATCGGATGCGCGATCATCGCCTTGATCTCTATGATCTCGCCGGCGCGCGCCGTCTCTGGGACATTGACCAGCGTGCGCGCCATCACAGCGTCTCCACGCAGGCGGCGAGCGTGACGATCACATGCGCCTTGCTCGCCCAGAAGCCGCCATCGCTCATTTCGCACACGGCGGTGACGACTTGCGTCGTCGCCAGACGAAGCCGCGTCGACACCTCGGCGCGTCCGGCCCGCGGTCCGAGATGAAACACCGCCATATCGGCTTGCGGGTTCTTTTCGTTGAAGAGCGCGATGCGCTTCACATGATCGGCTTCGGTCATGGGGCTATCGACTGTCACGGTTGCGCCCACCAGGTTGCCGTTTTCGACAAGAGGCGGAATCTCCAGCCGGATGCGCCCCTCTTTGATCTCGGCGCCGTTCGCGAATACAGCGAGCGCTTCCTGCACCGTCAGACGGGCGAGGGCGGGGCGCGTGAAAACGGCGGCGAGCAATGCGCCGCCGCTCGTCAACAAAAAGCGCCGCCGGCCGATGAGCGGGTAGTTATCCTCGAGCGCCGGACCAACCATCGTTCAATCCTTGAGCGTCGCAAGGTACGCGACGACATCCTCGATTTCCTCGGCGGACAATACCGGCTTGCCGCGCCAGGAAAGTCCCACTCGTTCCAGACCCTCCACCTTATAGTAGGCGGGCATGATGCTCGAGGGGTTGATCCGTTTCATGTCGACGATGCGCAGGCGAAGCTGTCCTTCGGTGTAGCGCGCGCCGGCGCCGCCAAGATCCGGCGCGAGCGTTCCCTGTTCATGAGCGTCGGGGAACGGTCCCGTATGGCAAAGGAGGCACAAGCCGCGTTGACGGTCGCCGACAATGGCGCGTCCGCGCTCGGGATCGCCCGGCCCGTCCGTCAGACTCTTTGGTATCGCGTCATCGGTTATTGCGTAGACGCGAAGCGGGTCGGCGCCGGCGGGCGTTGAAAACACGGCGGTGAGGAACGCGCAGACAAACCGGCGCAAGCCGCTCATCCGAACACCTCGCTTGTGATGGTCCGGAACCATCCTTCGGCGTAGCTCGCTTCTTGCGCCCTGTACGAAGCGGGCGCATCGAGCGGGCTGACGCCGCCTGCGCCTTCGACTTCGGTCAGGAGGCCGTCCCTGGGCTGATAAACGCCGGCGACCGAAATGCCGTAGTCCGGCGCAACGAGGCTGTAACAGGTGTTGACGAGTTTCTGTTCTTTCGGAGCCTCTCCGCGCAGGAGCGCGAGGATCGCCCCGGCGCACACTTTCGCCTGCATGTTCGCGGTGAACGCCGATTTCGGCATCGCGCCGCCGATGGCAGCGTCGCCGATCACATGGATGCCGGCTTGTAGCCGCGATTCGAAGGTGACCGGATCGATCGGGCACCAGCCGGTCTGATCGGCGACTCCCGCAGCCTGAGCAATGGCGCCCGCGCGTTGCGGCGGGATGATGTTGGCGACCGCGGCCTTGTGGCGGCCGAATTCGGTGATGAGCGTTCCACTCGCGGCGTCGACCTCGGTGACGCGCCCGCCGAAAGAAAGCGGCGTCCACTCGATGACGCCGGGATAAAGCGCCTTCCATGCGGCCTCAAAGAGCTTTTGTTTTGAGAAGGATTCTTTGGCGTCGAGGATAAGGAGCTTCGAGCGCGGTTTGCGCGTTTTCAGATAGTGCGCAATCAGGCTTGCGCGCTCGTAAGGGCCGGGCGGACAACGGAAGGGGCTCGCCGGCGCTGACATCACGACAAGGCCGCCATCCTCCATCGCCTCAAGCTGGCGGCGGAGCAGCAATGTCTGATCGCCGGCCTTCCACGCATGCGGCATGATCTCGGCGGCGGCGCGGTCGTAGCCGGGAAGGGCGCCGAAGTCGAGATCGATGCCGGGCGCTACGACGAGACGCGCATACTCAAGGTCGGAACCGTCTTCGAGCATGACCATGCGCGCGTTCGGATCGGCGCCGACGGCTGCCTGCGCAATGATCTCGACGCCCTCGCGCTTTAAGGCGTCGTAGCCGAATTGCTGCGCTTGAATGTCGCGAAGCCCGGCGATGACGCCGTTGCTGAACGGACACGCAGTGAACCGCGCATTGGGTTCGACCAGGATAACTGTCAGATTCCGATCCCGGCGCTTCAGCGTGCGCGCGCAGGTCGCGCCCGCGAAACCGCCGCCGATGACGACGACGCGGGGCGCTTTTTTCGCGAGCGCGGACGGCGCCGGAAGCGTGGCAGCGCTCGCGGCGATTCCGATGACGACTTCTCTACGGTCTGGCATCTTTCGGCGGCTCCTCTTGGGCGGCGAGCCATTCTGCGATCGCGGTGATTTCTTCGTCGGAAAAGCCCTTGGCGATGCGGCCCATGACGGTTGAGGGAAGCTCATCATCGCGGAAGGCGATCATAGCGGCGGCGATATTCTCCGCCGGCCAGCCTGCAAGGCTAGGCATGACCGACCCGGCTCCGGGCGGGGCGTGGCAACCGGAACAGGACGCGGCGCCCGGCGGCGGCGATTGCGCGCGTGCTGGAGACGCCGCCAACACCGCCGCCAGAGTCATGACGCCTGTGCGGAGCGGCGCGGTCATACGAGCTTGTGGTTCTTCAGCGGCAGGTCGCGGATGCGCTTGCCGGTCGCGGCGAAGATGGCGTTCAAAACCGCCGGCGCCGCGACGGCGATGGTCGGCTCGCCGACGCCGCCCCAGAATCCGCCGGAGGGCATGACGATGGTCTCGACCGCCGGCATGTCCGCCATGCGCATCACCTCGTAGGTGTCGAAATTCTCCTGCTCGACGCGCCCGCCGTCGATCGTGCATTCCCCGTAGAGGCAGGCGGAAAGGCCGTAGACGAACGATCCCTCGACCTGCGCCTCGATCTGCTGCGGGTTCACCGCATGGCCGGGATCGGTCGCCGCGACGATGCGGTGAATCTTGAGTCGCCCATCCGTAACGGAGACCTCGGCGGCGGCGGCGACATAGCTGCCGAAGCCCATGATCTGGGCGAGGCCGCGATGAACGCCTTTAGGCGGCCGCTTGCTCCAGCCGATGCGTCTCGCCACCGCATCGAGAACGGCGAGGTGCTTCGGGCTGTTGCGCATCATCTTGCGGCGGAAGGCGAGCGGATCTTCGCCCGCCTCATGCGCCAGCTCGTCCATGAAACATTCGAGGTAGACGGCGTTCTGGTTGAGGTTGACGCCGCGCCAGAAGCCCGGCGGCACCGGCGGATTGCGCATGGCGTGATCGACCAAATAGTTCTCGATATCGTAGCCGACCGCATATTCGTTCCCGCCGATGTGCAGGCCCTGGAAAACGACAGGGTCCATGCCGCCCGGCATGGCCTGAGGCCGCATCACCGCGAGGATCGACTGGCCGGAAATGCGCATGTGGAGACCGGTGAGGTTGCCGTCGGCGTCGA
>JAVJPA010000319.1:0-3040 GCA_040216495.1 Amphiplicatus sp.
TCGCGCGGCTGCGTCCCGGCTCGGACCTCGGACCGAAGTCGCGGGTCGGCAATTTTGTGGAAATGAAGTCGGCGACGCTCGGCGAAGGCGCGAAAGTCAATCACCTCACCTATATCGGCGACGCGACCGTCGGCGCCCGCGCGAACATCGGCGCGGGGACGATCACCTGCAACTATGACGGCTTCAACAAGTACAAAACCGAGATCGGCGAGGACGCCTTCGTCGGCTCCAACTCGTCGCTGGTCGCGCCGGTGAAAATCGGGGCCGGCGCCTATATCGGGTCGGGCTCGGTGATCACGCGCGACGTCGACCCCGACGCGCTCGCGGTCGCGCGCGGCCGGCAAGCCGACGTTAAGGGCTGGGCGGCGCGGTTCCGGAAAACGGGCGCGAAACCCGGCAAGGACGATTGAGGAAACGATGAGCCCGGACGATTTCAAACGCCGCGCCGCCGGGGAAGCGGTGAAGCATGTCGAAAACGGCATGACGCTCGGGATCGGCACGGGCTCTACCGCCGCGCATTTCATCGACCTGCTCGGCGAGAAAGTCCGCGCCGGGCTCTCGGTCAAGGGCGTTCCGACCTCGGAGGATACGCGGCGCAAATGCGAGGCGGCGGGCGTCGCGCTGGTCGAGCCGGACGAGGCGACGATCATCGATCTCGCCGTCGACGGAACCGACGAAGTCGATGGCAGGCTCAACCTCATCAAGGGCGGCGGCGGCGCGCTCCTGCGCGAGAAGATCGTCGCGGGCGCGGCGAAAAAATTCATCGTCATCGCCGACGCCTCGAAAAAAGTCGCCGAGCTCGGCCGCTTCCCGCTGCCGGTGGAGATCGACCGCTTCTCATACGGGCTCACGGTGCGCCGCGTGCGCGAGACGCTCGCTGCGGAGAATCTCAAGGGCGATTTGAAGCTGCGGTACGGCAAGGACGGCGCCGTCTTCCTCTCCGACGGCGGCAATCTCATTCTCGACTGCGCTCTCGGCCGCATCCACGAAGCGGCGCGGCTCGAGGCGGCGCTCGGGCGCATTCCCGGCGTCGTCGAGACGGGGCTTTTCATCGGCATGGCCGACACTGTTATTCTCGGCGGGCCTGAGGGCGTTGAAACGCTCAAGCGCCAGTCACTATGAAGCGAGGCGGAGATCGCCGCTTGGTTCATGCGGTTCTGGCTTGCTAGCCTTGGGACAGGCAGGTTTCTCGGGGCCTTCATCCTGAGGACCGATCCGCAGAGTCGCGTCTCGAAGCATGGACCGCATAGTCGCGTTGGGACGCTCCGGGCGGATACGACAAGAACGGAAGAAAGATGGCCGGCGAACGCTTCGAAGAACTGAAACGCGCGATCAGCGCCTATGGCGAGGCGGCGTTCCAGAACCTGTTGCGCTCGCGCGCGCTCGGCGAGGCGATCGTCAAAGGATTTCCCGCCTATATCGGCTGCGACGAGAAATGCGTTTCGGTCGTGCCGCCGGAAGGCCCCTTTGATCCGAACAAGGACTATGGCGACGAGGCGTACAGCTATCACGGCCGTCCGGTGATCGTGCTGGAGCCCGTGCGCTTCGGGGTCTCGGTCGTGGTCGGCAATGCGGAGGATTCGGGTTCGCTGTGGCTCAGGACCGCCGTCTCCGCCGAAGTCGCGGGCGACGCTTTCGAGGTCTTCGTCGGCTCCCAGCCGATGCTGCGCACGCCGCTCGAATTCGAAGGCAAGCTCGAACCCGTGTTCGAGGCGGTCTATCAGGAGTTTCTCGCCACGTTCCAGCTCGAAGTGATGGAGTTCAACGATTCCCGCTTCAAGGAGGGGATCGGCTTTCTGCCGGGGTAAGACGCACTCTTTGCGCAGAATCCGCCAAGGCTTTAGCCCGTTGCCGCCAGTAGCGCCCCGTAATAGGCTTTCAAGGGGCAAATAAAGGCGGGGATTATGTATAAACAATATTTCAGCGCGGGCGCAGCGGTGTGCGCGGGCCTGTTCGCGGTCGCAGCGAACGCACAGTCGCTGACGGGGTCTAGTCCCGGCTTCCATTATTTCTACAAGGCCGGCGCGAACATGGATCAGCATGACGCCGATCTCGTCGCCTGCGCTGTGGCGACGCGCGCGCTGGTCAATGGCAGCGATGCGATGACGGGGATCGCCACGGCGGCGGGCGGCGGCCTCGCCGCAGCGCTGGTCGGCGCGATCATCGACAACAACGAGAACCGCCAGGGCGCCGCGGCGAACACAGAAGGCTGCATGGCCATTCGCGGCTGGAGCGTCATCGCCCTGTCCGAAGCGCAGGGCCGCGCGATGGAGGAGCCGAGCGATCCCGCTTCTATTCGCGCCAAGCTCGCGCCTTTGGTGGAGGCGGCGGCGCCGCAAGGCGCGATTCTTCGCGGTCCGTTCGGCAACGAGCTCGCCATCGGCGGGTTCAAGGTGGGCGAAGCGCGCGACCTTGAAGAAGTCTCGCTGAGCGTCAGGGCCGCACGCGACAAAACGGATGCGGCCGTCGCGGCGGCGGGCGATTTGAAACCGCCGAAGACGCCCAAGGGCGTCAAGGCGCCGAAACCGGCGAAAGCATTGAAGGCGGATGATCTGGCCGGCGCCAGTCCCGCGAAATCCTACGCCGTCTTCAGGGCGGTCGGAGACTCGCTCGACATTAACGGGACCGAATTGACCCTTCACCGCCTCAATGCGGATGGAACGGAGGTCGTCTATGACGGCGCCGTCGCCGTTGCGAAAATCGGCGGCATCAGGCGGACGGGCAAGGAAAAAACCGGCTCCGATCGCCGCTACGATTATGTTGTCGAAATTCCGCCGGGACGGTGGAAGGTAGCGACCATCACCAACATGGCGTTCGCCGCCGATTTGTGTTTCGGCGCGCCCGCCTTCGAAGTCGGGAAGGGCGACGTCGTGTATCTTGGAACGATGACGATGCCGAAAGCAGGCGGCTACGCGCTGGAGGAACGCAATCTCGATGTGGCGAAAGAAATCCTCAGCCCCGCGCCGGCGCTCGCTGAAAAAGTGAGAGCGGCTGAGTATACGAACGGTTTCCTGTCTGACTGTTTCGGTTCTTACGCCTA
>JAVJPA010000320.1:0-10815 GCA_040216495.1 Amphiplicatus sp.
GCGTTGGCGCGCTCGCCGGGCGCGCGCGCCAGCGCGGCGGCGACCACAAAAACCGCCGGGTATAAAAACGGAATGACATAGCGGTCTTCCATCCGCCCCATGCCGACAATGACGACGGCGGCGAGAAGCCCGCCAGCGCCGATCAGCGCCGCATCGCGCGCAAGGCGCAGGCCGGGCGACGGCGCGGATGCAAGATCCGGCAGGGTGCGGCGCAGCAGCGCCGCGGCGACAAGACCGAGCGGCAGGAAGAACGCGATCATCACGCCGAGCGCGGAAGGGACGCCTTGCGCCGCGCGCCGCCAGTGCGGTTCGGCGCCGCCTTCCGTCAGGCGCGCCGTCATTCCTTCCGCGAGCCCCGCATTGTTCATCGCCACCCAGCTTGCGTGCGGCGCCAAGAGCAGCGCGGCGATGGCGAGCGACAGGAGAAGGCGCGGATCGGCGAGCGCCCGCCTTCCCTCGCGCTGCAACGCAAGCGCGGCGAACGCGGCAAGCGCGGCGCCGGCGAAAGAATATTTCGCCATCAGACCGACGCCGAGCGCGACGCCGAGCAGCGCGTAATCGCGCATGGAGCCAATGCGCAAAAGGCGCGCGAGCGCGAACCAGAAAAACGCGGTCGCCGCGATCAGCGCCGTAGTGTGGGTGAACGCCTGATGATAGTTCCAGCCGAACTGGAACAGGAGCAGCAGGGAGAGAGCGCAAAGCGCCGCCCAGAGACGGTTCGGCAATAGCTCTTTTGCGGCGAGATAGGCGAAGCCGCCGGCGGCGGCGAAGAACGCCGTCTTGACCAGCGCGAAGCCGAGCGCCCCCGGCCCGGCGACATGCTGCGCAAGAATAAGGAGCCATTCGAACAGGGGCGGGTTCGCCGGCAGGTAGCCGCGCTGGAACGACTGCGCGACGACGTTGAGCTTGGCGTCGTCCAGCGCGAGCGTCGGCCCGGCGAGCCGCGCGGCGCCCGCATGCAGAAGGGCGTAGAGCGCAAACAGCGCCGTTACAGCGTATACGGATGAAATCCGATGCAGAGCCTGGCGAAAAGGCGAAAGCGCGGCGGCTTGCGCCTTCCCGCCCTTGTCAGCGTCCGTGTCGGCGCCGGTCTCTATTCCGCCGGTTCCTGTTTCAGCGCCAGTTCTTCGAACTCGCCGAGCGAACAGGCGCCGGTCGTGAAGCCGCTGGTGTCGACCACGTCGATAATGTCGATCGAGCAAAGCTGCGAACCGGTGACCTTGTACTGGAAACGGTTCGACGAGAACGTCGCGCCGTTGCACCGCCCCCTGACCTTGTTGACATAATAGTCGTTGACGCCGAGGCGGAACAGCAGCGTCTTCTCGTCGACCGCCGTCATCTGGTCGATGCGCGACGTGCTGATGCAACGTTCTTTTTCGCCGGTGGGCTCATACTTCGCGAGCGTTTCGGCGGCGCCCTTGTTCACCCGTTCGGTTCTCTCGCCGCCCGTTGCGCAGGACGCGGCCAGCGCCGCAGCGCCGATAAGCAGTATGGTGCGCATGTCAGTCTCCTTCTTCCCCGTGCTGAAGCGCGCCCAGCCACGCGCGGCCTGACGACAACGAGTATAGACCGCCTTTCTTCCCGCGCCCATGCTCAAATCGGCGTGACTATTCGACCCCGAGCTTCTTCTTGAGGATGTCGTTGACGGCGGCGGGGTTCGCCTTGCCGCCGGTCGACTTCATCACCTGCCCGACGAACCAGCCGAAGGTCTTGGGCTTTTCCTTGACCTGCGCGACCTGATCCGGGTTCGCCGCGATGATGGCGTCGATCGCCGCCTCGATGGCGCCGGTGTCGGTGACCTGTTTGAGGCCCCGCTTCTCGACGATTTCGGCGGGCGAACCCGTCTCTTCGCCCGAGAACATCAGCGCGAATACGTCTTTCGCGATCTTTCCCGAGATCGTGCCGTCGCCGATCAGCCCGACCAGCGCGCCGAGCCGGTCCGCCTTGATCGGCGAAGCCTCGATCTCAAGGCCCGCCTTGTTGAGCGCGCCGAAAAGCTCCGTCGTCACCCAGTTGGAGGCGAGCTTGCCGTCCCGCCCTTTCGCCACCGTCTCGAAATATTCCGACTTCGCCTTGTCGGCGGCGAGCACCGAGGCGTCGTAGGGCGAAAGCCCGTAGCTTTCCATGAAGCGATGCTTCTTGGCGTCAGGCAGCTCCGGCAGGCTCGCGCGGATTTTCTCCACGAACGCCTGGTCGAACTCAAGCGGCAGAAGGTCCGGGTCCGGAAAGTAACGGTAGTCGTGCGCGTCTTCCTTCGAGCGCATGGTCCGCGTCTCGCCGGTCGTCGGATTGAAGAGGCGCGTCTCCTGATCGATCTTGCCGCCGCCCTCGATCACCTCGATCTGGCGGCGCGCTTCATAGTCGATCGTCTGTTTCACGAAGCGGATCGAATTGACGTTTTTGGTTTCCGTCCGCGTGCCGAGATATTTGAAGTCGCCGGTGGCGCGGAACTTTTCGTAATTGCCCGCCGGGCACACCGAGACGTTCACGTCGGCGCGCATGGAGCCTTCCTCCATGTTGCCGTCGCAGGTGCCGAGATAACGAAGGATCGTGCGCAGCTTCGAGAAATACGCCGCCCCCTCCTCCGCCGAGCGCATCTGCGGCTTCGAGACGATCTCCATCAGCGCGACGCCGGAGCGATTCAGGTCGACATACGACTCTTTCGGCGCGAGGTCGTGGATCGACTTGCCCGCGTCCTGTTCGAGATGCAGCCGCTCGATGCCGACCGTGATCGTCTCGCCGCCGTCAAGCTCGACCTCGATCTCGCCCTCGCCGACGATCGGATCCTTGAACTGCGAAATCTGATAGCCCTGCGGCAGGTCGGGGTAGAAATAATTCTTGCGGTCGAAGCGCGACCACAAATTGATCTTGGCGTTCAACCCGAGCCCGGTCTTCACCGCCTGCTCGACGCAGTATTTGTTGATGACCGGGAGCATCCCCGGCATCGCCGCATCGACCAGCGACACGTTCTCGTTCGGCCCGGCGCCGTATTCCGCCGACGCGCCCGAAAACAGCTTCGCCTTCGACGAGACCTGCGCATGGACTTCGAGCCCGATCACGACCTCCCAGTCGCCGGTAGAGCCTTTGAGGAGTTTGCGGGGTTCGGCGGCGGTCATTCAGTCACCTTCGGTTCGTCCTTTCACCTCTCCCCCTCGGGGAGAGGTCGGAAATCGCTTGCGATTTCCGGGTGAGGGGGAAGAGACGCCGGCATTTTTCACTGGCGTTCCTTCCCCCTCATCCGGCCTTCGGCCACCTTCTCCCCGACGGGGAGAAGGAAAGCGACCGCCGAAATTGTCCGCGCCTCCTAAAGCACTTTCGCGCGGAATAGGGAACCAAGAAATCGGCCTCCGCCAGCGCCTGCGCGGGCTCCAGCCGGCTTTCGCGCGAAACGGCCCCGCGCCCGGCGGTCTGACGGCGGGCAAACTTATCCCCGTCCCCCGAGGCGGCCTTAGGCTCGGCGCCCGCAGCCAACCCAAAGGAGACTTCCATGCTGTCCATTCTCACCGCCGACGAGGCGAAACGCCGGTTCGGCGCCCTCCTGAAACGGGCCGACGATTTCCCGGTCATCCTCACGCGCCACGGACATCCCCGCCATGTGGTCATGTCAGCGCAGCTTTTCGAGGGACTGCTCATCGTCGCCCGGGCGCACGAGAAGCGCAAAGTCGCGCTCGCGGCGAAGAGCGCCATGGCGCGGTTCGCCAAGCGCGACCTCGAAGGCGGCGCCGCGATCATCAGCGAGGCGCACGGACAGATGCGCCGCCTCGACCGTTTCTCCAACCGTTGACGGCGGCGGAACCGCGCGAAACGCAGACGCTGGCGCGTTGCGCGCTTCAACGCCCGCGCCGGGTCCAGAAGACTTTCGCACGAAACGCCCGGGCGCGCAGAGGCGCAGGCCCGCGCCGCCTCACGCGCGCCGAAGTCTGCTTCATGATGAAAACATCCGATCATGCGGGAGAATATAAGACCGCCGGAAAGGGGGTGGATAAGTTTCCCCGCGATTTTTTCGGGCGCTCAGGCCAAGGCAGCTTCGTCAAAGTCATCCGGCAGGCGATGCTCGCCGCGTCTCGCAGCGCCGAAGAGACGTCTTGCCTCCTCAGCATCTGCCGAATGAACGAGGATGCGGTAGCCGCCAAGAGCGACGCTCAGTAATGAAGCGGTATTGCGGAGATGGTTTTCGTTCTGAATGATTGCGTAGACGCCATGAGAGTCGAGGAACGAATACGCGCAGATTGCGTCGACAAGATCGTATTCGTAATGAATCTCAACCAGCTTGCCCAAAGTCAGGCCCCGTCGCGAGAGCTGAAACATTCTATTCATGCCGGTCGCGAAGAGTCGACCTTCCTCCCCCGCCCGCGCGCGAATGCGCGCAAACTAGAGTTCAATCGCCTTCGCGATCGGGGGAGGTGTCGCGAAGCGGCGGAGGGGGTGACCCCCTTCCCGCCCTTTGGGCGGACTTCCCCCGCACGGCGGGGGAAGAGGGCGCCGGTTACGCGTCCGCCCCGCGTTTCTCCGCCCTTTCGATCACCCCCCTGATCGCCTTGAACACCCGCTGGGGCATTTGCAGTTCGAGGTAATGCGTGCCGCCCTTGATGAGCTCGAATTCCTTGTCGACGCCTTCGGCGAAATAGGTCTGAAGCTCGCTCGCGGCCTCGGGGGCGACGAGGGTGTCGAGATCGCCGTGCAAAATGGTGACGGGAACCTTCAGCTCCTTCAGCCGATCGAACAGCGGGCCGATCTGCTCGCGCCGTCCCGCCACCTCCTTGCGCGCATTGTGCAGGTAGCCGGGGAGCACGTCGCGCACCACCGGCCATTCAGCGAGTTTCACCGACTTGCTCACATAGGGGCGCGGCTCCGAGACCAGCATGGCGACCGTGACGGCGCCGGCGACGCGGTTCGGGAAGTCGAGCGCCGTCTTCAGGGCGAGCGCGCCGCCATAGGAAACGCCGACGACGATGGTCTTCTTGCCGTCGTCCTTGTCGATGAGCGGGGCGAACGCCGCGACCTGATCGTCGAACGAGAGCACGGGCGCGCGCACCCCCTCGCCCCACATCGGCCCACCATAGCCGGCGCGGTTCGGCACGATGATTTCAAGATCGTCCGGCGCCTGCTCGAGAAACCGCCGGAACATATGCGGGCGCGAGGGCGTGCCCGGAATCGCGAGCACCCGCCACGCCCCGTCCGACGGCGCATGGTCGTAGGTCATCTCGTAGCCGCCGAGGATCGGCGCCGTGTAGCTGACGCGGGAGTAGCGGGAGGGTTTCGCCATGGGGGCACGATACAATCGCGCGCGCCGTCCGTCACGCGCGCAATCGTCGGCGAGCGCTTACTCCCGCAACGGAATCCAAACCTCGATCCCGCCGCGCCCCGTCACCGGGTTGAAGGTCTCGTCGTAATGCTCGAGCAGCATCAACGGCCCCTCGCCGACTTTCAGATCCGTCTTCGGCTGCCACTCATTGAAGATCGCCGCGCAGGTCGCGCCGATGGTCGAGACATGATCCTCGTGGCGGAAGATTGCATAGCGCCGGCGCGGCAGGCGCGCGCCGGAGAGCCCTTCGGGCAAGTCGTCGAGCGAGCGCACGGCGACGGCGGGCATGTAGTCGAACCCTTCCTCGCCGGAGGACGGGACGAAACAGGCCCCGTAGGCGCCGCGCCCGATCTGCCCCGGCGTCTGGCCGATATGGGGCGAAAAGCGCTGCCATTGGCCCGGAATCCCCGCGCGCTCCTCGAAAGTGCGGAACTCGCGGATTCCGGCGAGGAGGAACGGGCCTTCTTCGCGAAGGACAGGATCGGCGAGCCTGGCTGTTTTTACGTCTGACATCTGAAAGGGCTCCACAAGCTGAAGATCGTCGACAGTGCACCGTGCACGGACTGTTTCGGGCGTCATCCCGAACTGGTCGCGAAAGGCGCGGGTGAACGCTTCGTGGGAGCAGTAGCCGGCGGCGAGCGCGACGGGGAGAATCTCGCCGCCCTCGCTCGCCAGCGTTTTCGCCGCCTCGCTGAGACGCCGGCCGCGGAGGTACGCCGTGACCGACTTGCCGGTGAATTGCGCGAAGGTGCGAGAGAGATGAAACCGCGACAGGCCGCAGGCGCCCGCCACATCGTCGAGTCCCACCGGCTCGGCGAAATGGCTTTCGATGTACCAGACGGCGCGGCGGATCGGCTCCATGCAGGGCTCCCTTGAAGCGGGGCCACTTTACGCACAAGGCGAGCGCGCCGCTTGATCGGGCTTGCGGAAAGCAATCCGCACAACCCTACGCCCGGATATCTACGCGCCGAGTTCAGCCATCGCGGCGGCGATGCGCGGCGGGGCCTTGGCGCGGGCGTACATGCGGTCGAGATAGGCGCGAAGGTTCGGCTGGCCATCGAGCAGGTCCAACTCGCTCGCCCAGTCCATCAGATAAGCGGTGACGCAATCGACGGCGGTGAACCTGCCGCCGACGATGAACGCGCGCCCTTCCATATGCCGGTCCAGCACCCTCGCCATCGCCGCGAACTCCTCGCGCGCAAGCGCGACGTCCTGAGGCAGGCGCTTTTCTTCCTCGTAAAGGAACGTGTGCTTGGTGATGCGCCACAGGGGCTGCTCCAGCTCGGTCATGGCGAACATGATCCAGCGATAGGCTTCGGCGCGCTCCTTGAGATCGGACGGCAGCAGCTTCTTCTCGGGATATTTCTCCGCGAGATAAAGAACGATCGCCGCCGATTCCGTCAGCACCAGATCGCCGTCGACAAGCACCGGAAGCTTGCCGGCGGGATTGAGGCGAAGAAAGTCCGGCTTCTGCGTCTCGCCGGCCATAATATTCACGGTGATAAACTCGAAATCGATCTCAAGCTCGTTGAGCGCCCAGAGCGCGCGCAAAGAGCGCGTGGCGCCGAAGCCGTAAAGTTTCATGACGTTTCTCCTTTTTACGCGATCTCGGTCACGTACAACGCGCGGCGCTATCAAAAAATTCTCACGCGGCCTCGCGCCCGCCCTCGGGCCACGGGTTCGCCCAGGCGGGAATCCGGTCCAGCGCGTCGAGCCAGCGCACGAGGTTCGGGAAGTCTTCGAACGGCATTTCGCTCTCGCGCCAGTAATGCGCCATGGAGGCGAGCTGGAAATCGGCGATGGTGAGGCGTCCGCAGGCGGGATGGTCCTTGCCCGCGAGATGCGCATCGAGCACGCCAGCGTATTTCAGGAGATTTTCGCGCGCCTCTTCCATCGGCGCCGGGTCCGGCGCGCCGAGAGAGAACGTCTTCTTCACCACATGTTCGAAATAATAGGCCGAGACGGGCGGGTCCCAGTGCAGGTCGCTCCACGAGAGCCAGCGCAGAACCTCCACCTGCTCCGCGGGGTTGCTCGCCGGCCACATGTCGGACCCCGCCTTGATCGCGAGATGCGCCATGATCGCCGCCGACTCCCACAGCACGAAGTCGCCGTCGACGAGAGTCGGCGCCTTCCTGTTCGGATTGAGCGCGGCGTATTCTGGTTTTCTGAGATCGCCGCCCATCAGGTCCGCCTCGATGAACTCGGCGTCGAGACCGAGATGCTTGACGAGCGCCGTGACGCGCCGCGGGGCTTGCGCCCTGATCCAGTAGATTTTCATGACCGCTTCCTCTTTGTACGGTGTTTTTGCTGTGGGCTCGCGAACAGAAGTTCGAGATAGCGGCGCAAGTGGTCGAAACACTCTGCGCCGGCCGCGGCGCCGTTCGCCTTGGCGAGAATGAGCGCGCCTTGCACGGCGCCCTGAATGTGAAGCGCGAGGCTTCGGGCGTCAGCGCTGACGCCGCGGGCGCGCGCCGCCGCCTCGATGTCGGCCTCGAGCGTCTGCGCATGCGCGTTCATCGTGCGCGCGCAGGCCTCGCTCAGCGTCGGATGCGTCTCATGCGCCTCTTGCACGATCGTTCCGGCGAAGCAGGCGTATTCATGCGGTTCGCCCTCGAGGAGCGATTTCCTGAACGCCACATAGGCGAGGAGCCGCTCATACGGATCGTCGAGCGCCTGGAACGGCGCGGTCTCGAAGAACGTCGTCACTTGCTCGCCCCAGTGCTCGGCGGCGGCGAGCGCGAGATCGTCCTTGCTTTTGAAATGGTGGAAGAACCCGCCCTTGGTCAGCCCCGCCTCGGCGCAGATGTCATCGACGCGGGCGGCGCAGTAGCCCTTCTGGCGCACGACTTTCAGCGTCGCGTCGAGAAGCCTGGTTCTGGAATCGCTTTTGGACTGGTTCATAGGATACATACCGACTGGTCGGTATGATGCGGAAACCGGCGAGCCGAGTCAAGACGCCCCGGCAAAGGGAAGGAGAAAAAGAGCGTCGTTATGCGCGCGGCAGCAGGGGGTTCGGATTCTTCGCGCCAAGCCCGCCTGAGCCGTAGGGGCGCGTGATGACTTCGAGCAGATGCCCGTTCGGGTCGTCGAAATAGACGCCGCGCCCGTCGTCATAGGTGTTGATGGCGCCCGGCTGCTTGCGGAACGGGTCGGCCCAGTATCGGAGACCCCGCCCTTTGATCCGCGCGAAGATCGCGTCGAACTCTTCTTCGCTCGCGAGGAACGCGAAATGCCGCTGCTGGATCTCGCCGTCGCCGGAAACGTAATCGAGCGAGGTCTCGCCCGCCTGCACCACGACGAAATGCCCGAGGCGTTTCGCGGGGGGAAGACCGAGAAGGTCCGTCACAAACTTCGCCGTCGCTTCCGCGTCCCGCGCGACGACGATGGTGTGGTTGAGCGTGACGGTCATGGGCGGACTGCTCGCGAGAGAAGAATGAAGCGCCGAGCCTAGCAGTTACGAACGGCGGATCGACTTTCAAAAAGGTAAGGCGGCTCCAGCCTCATTATCGCACGAAGACTGTCGCTGCAACTTCTGGAGCAGTTCAAGCGCTCCGCTCACATTCGCATCAGTACAGAACGTGTACTTGAACGCCAAATCCGTATTCGCAAAGTCCCGCCATCGGACTCGTACGGCGCGGCCGGCGGTCGCTTTATCAAGGAACGGACTATGCTCTTTCGTGGATTAGTGTTCGCGCTCCTCGCGAACTTGACGGCGTTTGGCGCAGCAAGCGCCAACCCGGTCACATGGACGCTGCAAGACTGGGTGTTTGACGACGGCGGAACCGCGTCCGGTTCATTCCTCTTTGACGCCGACACCGGCGTTTACAGCAGCATCAACATTATAACGACGGCTGGCTCAACGCTCTCCGGCGACAGCTACGGCGTTCCCTTTCCGCCCTACGGCGGTAATGAGGAAATCATGCTCGCTGTTCCGGAAGCGCTTGCAGACCTTACCGGTTCGCTAGTTCTCGCTGTGACGTGGGCGGATCTTCTGACGAATGCCGGCGGCTCGGTGTACGCCGATCTGATGGAGAGTCTTGTGGCCGAGTTCATCTGTCTCGACGCCACATGCTTCAAGGTCGACTCCGCCCGTTTTCTCGTCTCCGGCTTCATCACGTCGGAAGTGCCGTTGCCGGCGGCGCTGCCCCTCTTCGCGGCGGGTCTTGCCGGGGTCGCCTCGCTCCGGCGCAGGAAGAAACCGTCGGCTGCCTGACCGATGCGCGGCGCCGCAGTCCGTCACGACCAAGCGGCGCGCGCATTTCTGTAAAGCCGGAATACGGGCAGAACTCGCATTCCGGCGCCTACCCCCGCTTTTCCGCCCAAACCAGAATCGCATCGAGCGCCGGGCACAAAGACTGTCCCCAGTCCGTCAGGCCGTACTCGACGCGCGGCGGCACTTCCGGATGCGCGATGCGGCGCACCACGCCGTCCGCTTCGAGCTGGCGCAATTGCTGGATCAGCATTTTCTGGGAAATCGCCGGGATGGCGCGTTCAAGCTCGGAAAAGCGTTTCAGCTCGCCGCCGAACAAGTGAAACAGGATGAGCAGCTTCCAGCGCCCTTCGAGAATTTTCAGCGCAGCCTCGACGTCCGCCGCGGCCTTCGCCGGCGTGTAGTCCGGACGCTTACTTTTCGGTGCGTACCTTACTTTTTTGTCTGTTCTTGTCATTTTCGCAGCATGCGCCAAATCATTCGCGGCGGGCAAGCAGCGCATTTTCCGCCCGCCTCAACAGGAGATGACGCATGGCGACCGAGCTTTCCGGGATTGTAAAGACGTATTTCGACGCCGAGCGGCGCGACGACATCGATGCGCGGGCGGCGTGTTTCGCCGACAAGGGCGTCGTGCGCGACGAGAACAAAACCATAGAAGGACGGACAGCGATCAAGGAATGGATGGCGGACGCCAAAAGGAAATATGCGCATACGACCGAGCCGTTGAAAACGCAGACGCGCGATGACGGCGTGATCATCGTCACGGCGAAAGTCGCGGGGACGTTTCCGAACTCGCCAGTGACGCTCGACTATGCGTTCACGGTTGAGGGCGGGAAGATCGCTTCGCTGGAGATCGGATGAGGCGATTCAGACTGAAAATCAGCAAAGCCCGACGTCGCACACATTCTCCGCTCATCCCGGCGAAAGCCGGGATCCATACTGCGAGGTTGAAACTGGGTTCCGGCTTTCGCCGGAATGAGCGGAGCTAAATCAGCCCCACCACTCCTCCGCGCGCGTCTTGAAGCCCGCGGCTTTCTCCAGCGCCGCCATGCCCTTGAACATGGTTTCTTCGTCGAACGGGCGCGCGAGCAACTGAAGCCCGAGCGGGAGGCCGTCCTTGTCGAGGCCGGCGGGGACGGAGGCGCCGGGGATGCCGGCGAGGTTCGCGGTCACGGTGAAGACGTCGTTGAGGTACATCTGCACCGGGTCCGCCATCTTTTCGCCGAGAGCGAACGCGGCGGACGGGGCGGACGGCGTCAGGATCAGGTCGCACTTTTCGTAAGCGGCCTGAAACTCGTCG
>JAVJPA010000321.1:0-3941 GCA_040216495.1 Amphiplicatus sp.
CGCCTCTGAAAAGAAATGCGGCCACCTGGGCGGCAAGGTGCTGATCCCCACCAAGGCGCACCAGCGCAACCTCAACGCCGCGCGCCTCGCCGCCGACGTTTGCGGCGTGCCGACCGTCATTGTCGCGCGAACCGACGCCGAATCGGCGAAGCTCATCACCTCCGACATCGACGAGCGCGATCATGAGTTCATCGACTTCGACCAGGGCCGCACGCCCGAAGGCTTCTACCGCCTGAAGGAAGACATGGGCGTCGATCATTGCATCGCCCGCGGCCTCGCCTACGCCGAGTGCGCCGACTTGCTGTGGTGGGAGACCTCGCACCCCAATCTCGACGACGCCAAACGCTTCGCCGAAGCGGTGCAGAAAAAATATCCGGGCAAGATGATGGCGTACAACTGCTCGCCTTCGTTCAACTGGGAAGCCAAGCTCGACAAGGCGACCATCGCCAAGTTCCAGCGCGAGATCGGCGCCATGGGCTACAAGTTCCAGTTCGTCACGCTCGCCGGCTTCCACGCGCTGAACCATTCGATGTTCACGCTGGCGAACGGCTACCGCGACCGCGGCATGGCGGCGTACTCGGAACTTCAGCAGGCGGAATTCGCCTCCGAGAAGGACGGTTACGAAGCGACCCGCCATCAGCGCGAAGTCGGCACGGGCTATTTCGACCTCGTCGCCAACACGCTCTCGGGCGGCCAGTCGTCGACGACAGCCATGGGAGAGTCGACCGAGACCGCTCAGTTCAAGGCGGCCGAATAACGAGACAGGCGGCGGCTTAAAACCGATAAAGAGGAAGGGCCGCCCGCCATCCCGCGCGAATCTTTGGGAGGAAACGCGCGCAAAGAACGCCGCTTCGCAAGGCCCTTGCGAGGCGGCGTTTTTGTTTGCGGCGCGCTGTTAGAATGCCAGAAGCGCTACCGCCGCCTTCTCTGTCCGCCGCCTTGAGGGCCGCCGGGGCCTGCGCCGCGGTTTGCAATCGGCGCCGCCGTATAGGCGGCGAGATGGATTTCGGCGAAGGAGGCGGCGAAGCTTTCGGCTTCCGCGACGCTCTCCGCCGACAGGCCGTTCCTGAGGCCGGGGATGAAGGTTTCGGGCAGCGCCTTGTAGCCGAGAACGCCGGCCTCGGGATTCTTCTTATAGACCAGCGCCCATTTCAGCGCGTCGGCTCTGGCCGCCTCGCTGGCGCTCGCCGCGCCGTTCGACACCGCGAGCGCGCGCTGGGCGCGGGCGTTGCCGGCGTAGGCCGCGCGCGTCAGCCAGAACAGGCCTTCATTGCGGAACAGCGCGGTTTCGGCCGCGCTCGCGCCCTCGATCGCCATCAGGCATTCGCCAAGCTCGTGCTGGGCCGATTCCTGCCCCTCGCCCATCGCAGCCGCGACGCGCAAGGCGGGCGCGGCGGCGGCGCAGCCCTTCTCCTCGCGCAGCTTGCGCGCATGAGCGACGATGATGCCGGTCTGGTTGACCGTCGCGGCCCGGAACGCTTCCGGGTCGGGCTTCGGCACGCTGGAACAGGCGCCGGCGGCTGCGGCGAACGTGGCGGCAAGGATAAGTCGGCGCATCAGGGTTCTCTCTCCGGTGACGGTCAAGCAAGGCCCGCCGGCAGATTAAACGCGCGGGCCAAGGAATACAGTCGAAAATTATTCGTTGTGAAAGCGAGATTCTTTGCGACGGAGACATAGATGCAACGCCGTTAAAGAGATGAACGCGACAGCCTTTCCGATCCCCCCAGGCTCCGCGTCAAACAGCGCCGAAGGTTCCGCCCCTCCCTTCCTTCGGCGCGTCCCAAGCCCGCATGCGGACGATACGCCCCTATCGTCCGCATGCGGTGTTTTTATTTCTTGGAACAAGTCAGCCAGGCGCGAACGCTTGTCGCAGTATCCGGAAAGTCAGTAAAGACTCCATCGACTCCGCGCACATAAGCCTCCCGAATCTCTTCGGTAATGCTTGCGGGATGATCTTCATGCGATGGCGGCTCGCAATCGCCGTCTCTAATTATGGCGATAAGTCCAGCATATTGCGGGAGCGGTCGATCATTTCGAAACGTCCAAGAGTGAACCATCAGACTAAGCGCATGGGCCTTTTGGATAAAATTTGAAGCCGGGGCTCCCGGGGAGAAGACTAGCGTTTTCTCCGGCCCCACGCCGTCCGCATACGCCGCAATCTCCGCCAGCGGAATATTCGGGCCCGCGCCGGGCTTCTCCTCGAACACCAGTTGCACCAGCTTCGCATCGGTTTTCCCCCTCAAACGTTTCAAAATCTCCGGCTCGAACGACTGGATGAAGACCGGCCCCGCGCCGAAGCCTTCGAGCGCGGCCAGCAAAGGCTTCTCGAAATCATGGCCGATGGAGGCGAAGAAACCCGGATGCTTCGTCTCAGGGTAGACGCCGACCTTGCGGCCCGCCTTCGCGGCCTCCGCGGTCGCCAGCGCCAGAACCTCCTCGAAGGTCGGGATTTCATAGAGCCCGTCGAATTCTTTCGAACGGCCGGGAAAAGGCTGGCGCGCGCGTAATGTTTTCAGTTCGGCGAGGGTGAAATCCTCGACCCACCAGTCCGCGCGCGGACTGTCATTCGGATCGTCATTGCCGCGCTTCCGGTCTGCAAACTCCGGACGGTCTGCGACGTCCGTCGTCGTTGAAAGATAACGGTCATGGCGCGCGACGAGGACGCCGTCCTTCGTGAACACCAGATCGGGCTCGATGACGTCGGCGCCCATCTCGATGGCGAGCCTGTAGGCTTCGAGCGTGTGCTCGGGCAGATAGCCCGACGCGCCGCGATGGGCGATGACGAGGGGCGCGTCGCCGCTGAGCGTGTTCCATGACATGGCCTGCTCCGGTTGCGGCCCCGCGCACCCTGCGAGCGCCGTTGCGCAAACCCACGCGGCCAATGCTATCAGCTTTCTCACGCCCGCCTCCGTCCTGGTCCGCCCGATCCGGCATCTCGAGTGTAGTATGCTGCCCGCATGACAGAACAGCGCGCCAGACCCGGCCTCGCCGCCCGCATCCTCATCGGCGCGGTATGGATCTATCGGCGCACCCTGTCGCCGGTTCTCTACTTTCTCGGCGCGCGCTGCCGCCATGCGCCGTCCTGCTCGGAATACGCCGCCGAAGCGGTGCGCCGCCACGGCGCCGGCAAGGGCTCCGTTCTCGCCTTCTCGCGGCTCGTCAGATGCCATCCGCTCGGCTCGAAAGGATGGGACCCGGTCCCCGAAACCCTGCCGCGCGCCGGCTGGCGCCTCTGGCGCTACGGCGACTGGGCGTGGACGGAGCGAGATGGACCAGAAAAGACCGAAGCGCCGCGCGAGTAAATCGCGAGACGAGACGCGCTCGTCACTGAAACTTCACATTCAAACGCAGCGCTCGCTTTTTGTTGATGCGCTCCGTGATTAGGACACTTCCAAATTCAGCGGCGGGCTGTAAACCTTAATCATTGCTCGGCGGGGGGCGATCGCCAGGCGGCGTTCGATAGCGGGGAGCGGATTAGTGACGAAGCAGCAGAAGAAGAACGCGCCGGCGCGGTCGGGCGCACACGAAAGCGTAACGCCGCTCAGCGACGCCCGAAAGGCGCGCGCGATATCGATGCTGCAGCGGTCAGCGCAAGGGTTTTACTCGCTGAAAACAGATGGCGTGATCGACGGCGAGGAGCCCTCGACGCAGTTCGCGGCGACGCGCATGTTTGAAAAGCCGCTCGACGACTATTTCCGTTTCCGTATCGACTACTATCCGCTGTTTAATGCTCCCTCGCCTGGCGATTTACGCAAACTCGTCTATTTCGTCGACATCAATGACGAGATCGTCGAATCGAAGTTTCCGCTCGACCGGGATATTCGGTCGATCATTACGGCTTTCCGACTCGCTTTCGAGAAGAACCGCTGGTCGATCATCGGCTTCAAGCGCGGCTTGCAGATGATTGCGCTTGCTTTCTGGCTCGCCGCTCCCGCCGCTTT
>JAVJPA010000322.1:0-8645 GCA_040216495.1 Amphiplicatus sp.
CGATCGCCGCGCCGATGCCGCGCGAGGCGCCGGTGACGAGCGCGACTTTGCCGGAAAGCGGTTTGGCCATGAGGGGTCTCCTTGAGTTATTCGGGCGAACGCCCAATATGTGTATCGAGCGCTACAAATGTTGCCGGCGGCGCCCGGCGTCAATCCGATTTCTTAGCGATCACTAAAAAATGAGGCGTTCGCCATGACCAAAGGACGGCCCCGGGCTTTCGACCGCGATGCGGCGTTGGACAAGGCGCTCGACCTGTTCTGGGCGAAAGGGTTCGAGGGCGTGTCCATCGCCGACCTGACCGAGGCGATGGGCGTCAATCCGCCGAGCCTCTACGCCGCGTTCGGCAACAAGGAGGCGTTGTTCCGCGAAGCGCTCGACCGTTACGAGGCGGGGCCGGGCGGCTACATCAATGCGGCGCTCGCCGAGCCTGATGCGCGCGCCGTCGCCGCGGCGCTTCTTGAAGGGTGCATCGCGGCGACGACGGGCGCGAACAGTCCGCGCGGCTGTCTCGTCGTTCAGGGCGCGCTCGCCTGCGGCGACGACGCGGCGCCGCTGCGCGAGGAGTTGCAGGCGCGGCGGCGCAAGGCCGCCGAGGCCGTCCGGCGCCGGTTCGTCAAAGCCAAGGCGGACGGCGAGCTTCCCCGAGACGCTGAGCCCGGCGATCTCGCCCGCTACCTCATGGCCGTTATCAACGGGCTCTCCGTTCTCGCAGCCGACGGCGCCGGCCGACCGCAGATGCGCCGCGTCGCCGATCAGGCGTTGCGCGCGATGTTCTCCTAGCCGCTCAGTTTACCGCTTCCCGGCGGCGTGGCAGGCTTCGCGCCGGATTCGAAGCGAGGGCGATCATGCGAAACGGCGACGCGCGGCTCATCGGCGTTTTTGCGTTCATTATCGTCGCGCTTTTTCTGAAAGGGGCGCCGCTAGGCTTGCCGGACGTGCGCGCCGACAATCCGCCGGGCGCCTTTAACGCAACCCGCGCCATCGAACGCCTCGCGCGCATTCTCGGCGACGAGCGTCCGCATCCGGTCGATTCCGACGAGAACGACGCCGTGCGCGCGCGGCTGCTCGCCGAGATCGAGGCGTTGGGGTATGCGCCGGAAGTGCGCGACGATTTCGTCTGCACGGGGCGCTGGTCCGGCGCCGGCTGCGCGCGCGTCAAGAATGTGATCTTCCGCGCCGGGCCGGAGAGCGGGGAGGCGTTGATGATCGCCTCCCATTACGATTCGGTGCCCGCCGGGCCCGGCGCGAGCGACGACGGAATTGGCGTTGCGGCGAGCCTTGAGATCGCTGCGCTGCTGAAGGAGACCCCGCCGCAAAAGCCCGTGCTTTTTCTCATCACCGACGGCGAGGAAATGGGCCTTCTCGGCGCCAAGTCGTTTGTCGAAGTCGATCCGCTCAAGGATCAAATCGCCCGCGTCATCAACATGGAGGCGCGCGGCGTCAGCGGGCCGGCGCAGATGTTCCAGACGGCGCAGCCGAACGGCGCCGATGTCGCCGCGTTCGCCGAACACGCGGCGCGGCCCTTCTCCAACTCGCTGATGACCGATATTTACCGGCTGTTGCCGAACGACACCGATGTGACGGAATTTCTGCCTTTAGGCTACGGCGCGATCAACATGGCGCTCACCGAAGGCGTCGAATTCTACCATACACCGCACGACAATCTCGCCGCGCTCGATCCAAGAAGCGTGCAGCATATGGGAGACTTGGCGCTCGGCGCCGTCAGGGCGTCGCTGGCGGAGGAGACGGGCGTCGGCGGGCGGCAGCTCGCGTTCACGGATATTCTCTCACGGGTATTCATCATATTGCCCCAGAGCCTTGGTGGCATGTTGCTCGGGCTCGGCGCGCTCCTGTCGCTGGCGGCGTTTGTGCGCGCAGATGGCGGTCGCGTCGTGGGCGCGCTCGCCGCGCCACCCTTGATACTCATCACCACGTGCAGTCTATTTGGGCTGCAAGGGCTTATCGGTTTGGTCCGCCCGCACGAACTTTACTGGATGGCATATCCTCAAGCGATGCAGGCGCTCGCCTATTTCAGCGCGGCGTTATTCGCTTGCACTCAGTTGACCTTTACTGCGCGCGGCGCGAACGCCCGTAGACTCGCTGCAAGCGCTTGGCTTTGGATTTCGGTGATCGCGCTCGGCGCTTACTTCGTCGCGCCGGGCTCTTCGATCCTTTTCGTTCCGCCGCTCGCAATTTACTGCGCCGGCGTTGCGATCGGGATGTTTTTTCCAGCCGCAGAACGCATCGGCGCATGGGGCGCGGCGATTTTGATGCTGATTATTTTTGCTCCAGTGTTGCACCTTGTCGAGCTGGGCCTCGGCTTCGCGACTGCCGCCGTTCCCGGCGTTATCGCGGCCATCATATTCGTTACGTGGATGCCGCTTGCGGCCCCAGAGCGCGCAAAGATTTCTGACGGCCTTCCAGTTCTTCTAGTAACAGGATTTCTCGCGGCGTTCATCGCAGCGTTCATCGTCCCCGCCTACTCGCCCACGAAGCCGCGCCCGTTGAATCTGCAATACTATGTCGATGCGGATGCGCGCGCAGCGCAGTGGCTGATTTCATCGACCAGCGAACCTGCGCCGGACGCGCTGGCTGAGGTCGCGCCGTTCGCGAAGGCCGAGATCGAGGGGCTGGGCGTGCGGCTCGCCGCGCCCGCGCCTTTTCTTGAAACCGAGCCGCCGGCGATTGAGGCGCTGGAAGAAACGCCGACAACGGAAGGGCGACGCCTGCGCATCCGCCTCCATGCGCGCGGCGCCGATCAGGTGACGCTGCGTCTTCCGCAAACCGCGCGCGCTGCGTCGCTGCTGGCGGCGGGCCGCGAGACGGTCCTCACAGGCGATGGCGCAATCGTGATCGGGTGTTACGGGCGAAGCTGCGATGGAGCGGAGATCGAGATCGCGTTCGGCTCCGCAGAGCCCGCCGAATGGATGCTGGTCGGCGTCCATTACGGCCTTCCCTACGCCGCGGCGCCTTTGGTGTCGGCGCGGCCCGACTGGACGACGCCGATCCAGAACGGCGATGTCCTCATCGTCAGCGCTAAGACCAAGGTCTAGCGGCGCCGGCTGCGGTCCGGCGTTGGCGCGGGGCCGGCCGCGTCCTACCTAAAGGCGCCGCCGCCGGAGTTCGCGATGTCCGTTTCCTATTCCCAGATGCTGCAATCGTTCCGCGAGGAGGAGGGCGCGTTTCTCGCCGCCATCAGCGCCGACTGGATGCAGGGACGCACCACCTATGGCGGGCTCGCCGCCGCCTTGTCGCTCGAAGCAACGCTGCGCGCGCATCCTTCGCTGCCGCCGCTCCGCTCGGCGCAAGTCTCGTTCATCGGTCCGGCGGGGGGCGAGGTTCGCGTCGCGCCGCAACTGTTGCGGCAAGGCAAGTCGGTCGCGTTCGTCGGCGCCGATCTCGTGTCCAACGAAACGCTCGCGGCGCGCTCGGTCTTCGCGTTCGGCGCGGCGCGCGCGTCGCGGTTCAACGCCTCCTACATGCACGCGCCGCCGCTGCGCGCGCCCGACGAATGCGAGCCCTATGTTCCGGAAGGAATGGGACCGCCATTCGCTTCGCATTTCGACACGCGGCTCATCAAAGGCGGACGGCCGATGACCGGCTCCGCCGAGCGCGATCATTACATCTGGGTGCGCCACCGCGACGAGCGCGCCCGCTCCCTGTCGGCGCTCGTCGCGCTCGCCGACATGCCGCCGCCGGCGATGATGCCGATGTTCCCCGAGTTCGCGCCGATCAGCACCGTGACATGGTCGTTCAACATGCTCGCTGACAATCCCGAAACCGTCGACGGCTGGTGGCTGTTGCAGACCCGCGCCGAAAACGCCGCGGCGGGGTACTCCAGCCAGGACATGATCGTCTGGGACCGGATGGGCCGCGCCGTCATCGCGGGGCGTCAGTCCGTGGCGATCTTCATATGAAGGGCGCGCGCCTCGCGCTCGTCACGCTGGTCGTCGGCGACTACGACGAGGCAATTAGGTGGTATGCGGATCGTCTCGGTTTCAGGCTGGTTGAAGACTCGTCCCTTGGCGGCGGCAAGCGTTGGGTCGTCGTTGCGCCGCCGGGCGGCGGGACGGGCCTGCTTCTCGCCAAGGGGATCGGCGAGACGCAGACCGCCGCCATCGGCGCGCAGACGGGCGGGCGCGTCGCCTTCTTCCTTCATACGGACGATTTCGCCCGCGACCATGCGGCGATGGCGGCGAAGGGCGTCAAATTCCTCGAAGCGCCGCGCGACGAGCCTTATGGAAAGGTCGCCGTATTCGAGGATCTTTACGGCAACAAATGGGACCTGATCGAGCCGGCGGACCAGACGCTTTTTTGAGCCGCGCTGCAGCGCAATATCGCTTTTTCCGCACAGGGAAGGAGGGGCGCGTCTGCGCTTGCCTTATGCCCTATTCCTGTCAGGCTGGACGAGTTCTGTCTATTCGCTGTCACCTGGGGAGACTTCGCTATGAAAATGACTCGCTTGACCGCAACGCTGTCCGGCGCGCTCGCTTCTATTCTTGCGATCGCGCAAGCCTCTGCGAGCGATGTGATGCTGCATCGCGACGCCAACTGCCAAGGGCCGTCGATGTCGACAATCGTCGCGACGCCCGACGTCAATTATCCGGTGGACTCCGTCAAGGTCATCGGCGGTCCATGGGAAATCTGTCGCGATACGAACTATCGCAACTGCGTGCGCGTCGATCGCGACGGCTGCAGCAATCTGACTGAAATCAATTTCTGGGGACAGGTCCGCTCCGTGCGGCCCGGCGCCTCCGGACCTTCTCCTGTGAAGCCCGAAGCGATCCTGTATCGCGATATCGGATTTTCCGGGCCGGCTGTCGCCATTCCCGGCGCGAAAAGCGACATGAGCTATCTCGACAACTTCCGCGCCCGCTCGATCAGGGTGAAGGGCGGCGCGTGGGAAGTGTGCAGCGGGAAGAACTACAAGGGCCGCTGCCGCAAAGTCGAAAACGATACGGCCAACTTGATGATGATCGGCGTGACGCGCGAGATCGGCTCGATGCGCCCGCTTGACGCCGCGCCGCCGGCGTCGGTGTTTGAGGCCGCCTTCCACGTGCAGAACCAATGCCGCGGTCCGGCCTATTCGACGACGATCGCCGCGTCGAACATCAACTATCCGATGCGCTCGATCGAAGTGGTCGACGGCTCGTGGGAGGTCTGCAATCGCGAGAATTTCGGCGGCGTTTGCAGGACGGTAAACAAGGGCTGCCACGACCTCATCGCCATCGATTTCGCCGGTCTCGTTCGCTCCGCGCGTCCGGCGCCGCCGAAACCGCAGCCGCGCTAGATTTTTAGGCGAGGCCGCCGGCTTCCTCGCGCTTCATCTCAAGCGCGAGCCACTCTTCCTCCGCCGCGGCGAGCGATGCCTCCGCCGCGGCGAGGTCGGCGACAGTCTTGTTGAAAGCCTTCGCGTCGCGCTCGAACAGCTTCGGGTCATCGAGCCGTTTTTTCAGCGCGGCGATGTCTTTCTCCAGCGCCGCCATCTTCGCCGGCAGGTTTTCGAGGGCGAACTTTTCCTTGTAGCTCAGCTTCGATTTCGCAGCGGACGCGCGCGAAGGCTCGGCGGGACGCGGCGGGGAAGAAGATGCGGCGATTTGCGCTTTCGTCTCGAATCCCGGCGCGACGCCTCTTTGCGAGACCATGTCGTCATAGCCGCCGACATACTCGATCCACTTGCCGGGCTTGAGGTCGGGCGAGGTGGTGACGACGGCGGTGACGGTGCGGTCGAGGAAGCTCCGGTCGTGGCTGACGAGGAGCAGTGTGCCCTGATAGGCCGCGAGGGTTTCTTCGAGCAGGTCGAGGGTTTCCAGATCGAGATCGTTGGTCGGTTCGTCGAGCACGAGGAGATTCGACGGCTTGGCGAGCGCCGCGGCGAGGGCGAGGCGCCCGCGTTCCCCGCCTGAGAGCGACGAGACCGGCGCGCGGAACTGTTCCGGCGTGAACAGGAAGTCTTTCAGATAGCTCGCCGCGTGCTTTTTCTCGCCGTTGATCTCGACCCAGTCGCCGCGCCCGTCGGTGATGGCGTCGGCGACGCGCATGTCGGGAAGGAGCGCGTCGCGGCGCTGGTCGAGCGAGATGATCTGCAACGCGGAGCCGAGCTGGATGGTTCCTCCGTCCGGCTTCAGCGCGCCGGTCAGGAGTTTCAGCAAGGTCGTTTTCCCGGCGCCGTTCGGCCCGACAAGGCCGATGCGGTCGCCGCGCGCGATCTCGATAGAGAAATCGGAGACGATGGCGCGCTCGCCATAGGACTTTGAAATCCCTTCCGCGACGATGACGCGCTTGCCGGAGGACTCGCCTGTAGCGAGCGAAAACTTCACGGCGCCCGGCGCGCGTTTGGCTTCGCGCCGCTGGGTTCTCAGATCGCCAAGCTCGCGCATGCGCCGCACATTGCGTTTGCGGCGCGCGGTGACGCCGTAGCGCACCCAGTCTTCCTCCATGGCGATCTTGCGGTCGAGCTTGTGGGCTTGCGCCTCTTCTTCCTCGAACACCTTGTCGCGCCATTCCTCGAACGCCTTGAATCCCTGGGAAAGCTGGCGGGTGCGGCCGCGATCGATCCAGACCGTCCGTGTGGTGAGGTTTTCAAGGAAGCGCCGGTCGTGGCTGATGAGAACGAGACCGGCGGCGGTTCCCGCAAGATAGGTTTCGAGCCACGCGATCACGGGGAGGTCGAGATGGTTCGTCGGCTCGTCGAGCAGCAGGATGTCGGGCTCGGGCGCGAGCGTCTTGGCGAGCGCCGCGCGACGCGCCTCGCCGCCCGACAGGGAGCGCGTCGCCATGTCCGGCGCGAGGCCAAGCTCCTCGATCAGCCGTTCGACGGCGTAGGGATCGCTCATCGGGCCGAGCCCCGAAGCGACATAGGCGCCGACGGTCCTGGCGCCGCCGAAATCGGGCTCCTGCGGCAGGTAGGCGACGGTCGCGCCGGGGTCGATGAAGCGCTCTCCCGAATCCGCCTCGATCAGTCCCGCGGCGATCTTCAACAGCGTGGACTTGCCCGAGCCGTTGCGCCCGACGAGCGCGATGCGCTCGCGCGGGGCGATAGCGATCTCCGCGCCCTGAAGCAAAGGGTCGCCGCCGAACGTCAGGCGGATGCCGGCGAGAGAAAGAAGCGGGGGCTGGGCCATAGGGGCCGGGGTCTAGCGGCTTATGAGCCCGAGGAAAACAGCTAACTCGATTTCAATTGAAAGCATCGCCTTAGCCGGGTGGAAGTCTCGCCGGTTACCATCAGCGCGGTTTCGGGTCGCAGAGGGCGGGCGATGCAGGCGTTGCTTGACTGGGTCATCGCGCTCGGCGCGCAGGTGCGGGGGCTGCCCTACGATGCGGCGAGCCCGACGCGAATCAGCGACAATTTTCTCGTCGAGGTCATCGCGCTCACCTTCGCCTACCTTCTCGGCGCCCATGCGCAGCGACGGCGCGACGTGAAGCAGGGAAAGCGCGGCGTCGCCTCGGACATCGTCAGAGACCTCCGTGAACTGAAGGATGCGTCCTCGGCCCCGAAGGATCTGCGCCCCGGGGAGAAAGCGCGCGCCTCCTCGCGGCTGTTCGCGACCATCGATCTCGCCCGCGACCGCATCCGCATGAGCGAGGCGGACCAGAGCCGTCTCGAAACCGTGCGCCGCGCGGTCGCCGGCTACGCGGGCGCCTGGAGCCAGACGAAATTCGTGCGCGAGAACGAAGTCGCGGCGTGGAAGGCGATGGTGACAGGGGTCGAGCGCCAGCTCGCCGCGTTCCTCAAGGAGCGCAAATGGGTGAAGGGCCGCTTCGACGACATTCGCGATTTGCGCGAGCTTGCGAGCGAGCCGGCCGCGGCGGCAATGACGCCGAAGTAGCGCGCCGCTTCATAGCTTTATTTATAGCCGTCGTTTGCTGTAGAAAACAAATAGGCCCGGCGTCTTCGGGCGCTTGGGGGAACGTCATGCGCAGTTTCTTGATTCCGGTTCTCGCGAGCGTTTTCGCCATGGCGCTTTGCGCGCCGTCGATGGCGCAGGCGCCGGCGGGTTTCGAGGCGATCTACGACGCGCCGACCGACGTCAATCTCGGCGGGCGTCCGGTCGTCGCCGGCATTGCGCTTTACGCCGACAGGCGAGCGGCGGCGCGCGGGGATTTGCGGCTCGCGCTGGTGACCGATGTCACCGACTTCATCACGGAAACCGAACGCGATCTTGAAAACTGGATCGCCGCGCATCAGGCGCGCTGCGGCGAGCGCTGGGCCGCGGGCGAGCCGCTGATCGAGTTTCCGCCGGGCGCAATCCGTTTCGCGCTCGAGCTTGAGCTTGAAGTCTGGAACTGCGGCTGGGACGGCAAGGGCGAGCCGGGGCGGATGGCGCGCGAGACCGGCAAGGTCGATGTGACGCTCGATCCCTATGTTGAGGACGGCAAGCTTCAGGCGCGCCTCAGCGCGTTTTCCATTGGCGAACGCAGCGGCGTCTCCAAATACCTGCCGCTTGAGTTCGTCGTCCGGCAATTCCTCAACGTCGAGCTGAAGAAGCTGAACGAGAACCGAAAATTCTACCGCGCGCCGAAACCTCTTTACGGCGAAGGCTTCTCCTATGAATCGATCGCCGCGCAAAAGCTGGCGAACGGGCGCGTCGTCATCACCGCGCGCTACAAGGCGGCGGGATCGCCGGAAACGCTGGACCGCGTG
>JAVJPA010000323.1:0-29614 GCA_040216495.1 Amphiplicatus sp.
AACTCTCGAAAAAGCCTATATCGCCGCGCAGGATCGTGCGGCGGGCGAAGGCGTAATCCTTGACGACGATGGTTCCGACTGATTGCGTCTCTTCATCGCCCACGAACTTCAGCGCCCGCCCGTCGGGCAAAACGAAAACGACGGCGCCGTATTTGATTTTCGAGGTGAGTTTTCCGATCAGACGGAAAAACAAAGGCTCGCGCGCGAGCAGAACGTCGCGATTTTCCGCCGTGACAATGACGGCGTTCAGGGGAACGGGCGCCTCAGTCATGGGCTCGATTGTATGCAAACTATCAGGCATTTGCCAATCAACCCTGTTCAATCCGGTGAGAGTTCTTCGCGGTGCAGCATGAAGTCTTCCTTCACGAACGGTTGAGCGGCGCGTTCGTTCCGGCAAGAACGCAACCCGCGGAGGCGTCGGCGCGGGCGCCGATGCGCATTGCAATCAAGAGAGGCGCCCATAAAACTGGCGGAGAGAACAATGGAGCGTTTCATGTCCGCCCTGCGCCCGCAAAGCGACCTCGCTACGCACACTGTCGCCAACCAGCCGCCGCCCTTTGAAGACGTGAACATTTTCTCGGGCGACGCCGCGCTCTCCGGCGCCGTCGGGAAGGCGGGCGGGGCGGATCATCTCAGCCGCCTTTCAACATTCGGCGCGCGCTGCGGGTCGGCTGAAGTCATCGACTGGGGGGTGCAGGCGAACCGCAACCCGCCGCAGCTGAAGAGCTTCGACCGCTACGGCCATCGCCTCGACGAGGTCGAGTTTCATCCCTCTTATCATCGGCTGATGGAACTGGGGCTTTCCGCCGGAGTCTCCGCCGCTGCGTGGAATGTCGAGCGCGGCGGACACGTGCTGCACTCCGCTCTGATGTTTGTAATGATGCAGCCTGACGGCGGCACGTGCTGTCCCATGTCGATGACCTATGCGGTTGTGCCGGCGCTGCGTCACGAGCCTTCTGTCGCCGCCGAATGGGAGCCGCGCGTCACGTCCGAGGCCTATGACCCGCGCTTTATTCCGGCGGCTGACAAGCGTTCGGCGACGATGGGCATGGCGATGACCGAGAAGCAGGGCGGCTCGGACGTGCGCGCCAACACGACGCGCGCGGAGCATGTTGCGAACGGGGAGTACCGTCTTGTCGGACACAAATGGTTCTGCTCCGCGCCGATGTGCGACGCGTTCTTGACGCTTGCGCAAACCGATGCGGGGTTGACGTGCTTTCTTGTTCCGCGATGGCGTCCGGACGGGACGCGCAACGCCATGCACATCATGCGCCTCAAGGATAAGCTCGGCGACCGCTCCAACGCCTCCTCCGAAATCGAGTATCACGGCGCTTACGCGCAGCGGGTCGGCGAGGAAGGGCGGGGCGTCCGCACCATCATCGACATGGTGCAGCACACCCGTCTCGACTGCATCGTCGGCTCGGCCGGCGGCATGCGCGCCGCGCTCACCCAGGCGATATGGCACGCCGCCCACCGCAGCGCCTTCCAGAAGAAACTCATCGACCAGCCGGCGATGGCCGGAGTCCTCGCCGACCTCGCCCTTGAAAGCGAAGCGGCGACGGCGCTTGCTTTCAGGGTGGCGCAATCCTTCGACAATGCGGCGGGCGATGAGCGAGAGGCGGCGTTCATGCGGCTTGCAACGCCGATCGCCAAATACTGGATCTGCAAGCGCCAGCCGGGCTTCGTCAACGAGGCGATGGAGTGCCTTGGCGGCGCCGGCTTCGTTGAGGAGAGCGCCATGCCGCGGCTTTATCGGCAGGCCCCGCTCAATGCGATCTGGGAGGGGTCAGGCAACGTCATCGCCCTCGACATATTGCGCGCTCTTTCGCGCGAGCCGGACAGCATGGAAGCTGTCCGCGCCGAGCTGGTGTCGGCTCGCGGCGCCGACCGCCATTACGACGCGCATCTCCGCTCGCTGGAGAAATGGTTCGAGCCCGGCGCGCTGACTGAAGGTTCGGCGCGCGCTTTTGCAGAATCTCTTGCTCTAGCGCTCGCCGCAGCGGCGCTGAATCGCTTCGCGCCTTCCTATGTGTTTGAGGGGTACTGCTCGGCGCGGCTCGATGAAGCGAACCGATCCTTCATCTATGGCGCGCTCCCGGGCGGCATTGACCGGCGAGCGATCGTCGAACGCGCTGCTGTCGGCATGCGGTGATCTGGCGAAGCGATGCTACGATTTCTTGATCGTCTTGAACGCGTCAAGCGCCCTTGTGCGGGCGAAAGCGTGATCGACAACAGGCTCGGGATAAGTCTCGCCCAACGTCACGCCTGCTTTCTTTAGCGTCGCCTCGGGGGCTTTCCACGGCGCGTGTATGAATTCGGCGGGCAGACCTGCAAGCTCCGGCACGTATTCCCGCACATAATCTCCGGCCGGATCGAACTTCTCTCCCTGACTGACCGGGTTGAAGATGCGGAAAAAAGGCGCCGCATCCGCGCCGGAGCCCGCCACCCATTGCCAGCTTGCGGAATTATTGGCGGGGTCTGCATCGACCAGCGTGTCCTGGAACCACCGCGCGCCTTCCTGCCACGGGATGAGCAGGTCTTTGACAAGAAAACTCGCGGCGATCATCCGCACACGGTTGTGCATCCAGCCCGTGCGCCAGAGCTGGCGCATGCCGGCGTCGACGATCGGGTAGCCGGTACGCCCCTTCTTCCAGGCATCAAGACCTTTCGGGTCGTTGCGCCATGGAAATGATGCGAACTCCGTCCGCAAAGGCCGTTCGTCCATGCCCTCATTGTAGAAAAGGAGATTGTACGAGAAGTCCCGCCAGCCGATTTCGGAAAGAAACTTCTCGCCTGCCTGTCGGCTGATGCCGCCGGATTCGACTTGAGCATGCGTCGCCTGCCATACTTGCACAGGACTGATCTCTCCGAAGGCGAGATGGGGCGAGAGACGTGAGGTGGCGCTGAGCGCCGGCATGTCGCGGCCGCGTGCGTATGAGGCAGCCGGGCCTTCAAGGAATTCTCTCAGCGCTGCATGCGCGCCGCTTTCGCCGGGGCGCCACATCTCAGCGAATCCTCGCGCCCAGTCCGGGTTGCGCGGCTCCAGGTTCCAATCGTCAAGTTCATCCGACGGCACGGCTTCGCCAAGTCCGTTGACCTTGCGTAAACCGGGCAAAGCTTTTCGTGTAGGCCCTTTCGCGGAGAGAGCTTTCCAGAACGGCGTGTAGACCCGAAAAGGTCCGCCGGATTTGGTCTCAACTTCCCACGGCTCGCGCAACAGCGCGGCGCTGAAGGATTTGACCTCATAACCCGCATCGGTGAGTGCCGCCTTGAGCGCTTTATCGGCTTCGACATGCGCCGGCGCATAGCGACGGTTCCAGTAGACCGCCGAAGCTTTGATCGCGTCTGCGAGCGAGGGAATGATCTCGGCGGCGCGGCCTCGTTTCAAAATCAGGGACGCCCCGGCTTTTTCGAGATTTGAGGCAAAGGCCTTCAGGGAGCGATGAAGCCACCATTTCGCCGCGCCGCCGGGCGCGAAGGCTTCTTCTTCGTCAAGGATGAAAACCGGGGCCACTGGCGCGCCGCTTTCCCGCGCCGCGTGCAGGGCGGGGTTGTCGGCAAGCCGCAAGTCCCGGCGAAAACAGACGATGACAGGAGGCGATTCCATGACGGACGTACCCTGTGCGCTGTAGACCGGATTGGCCAGCCTAGGTAGATTACCCTGTGTCGATAGGGGGCGGGGACATGGCGTTCGAAGAATTTCTGATGAGGGTCGGGCTTGGCGAGCTTGTCGCCGAGGACTTTTTCCTCGCGCAGATTGTGCTGATGAGCCTCACGGCGCTTTTGTTCGCGGCGAGTCTGGTCATGTGCGTCATAGCGTTCAGAGCCGCCACAGCAGCCCGCAAGGCTCGAAGCGAGGCGCGGACCCATCTCCTTTCCGCACAGGACCTCGCGGTCGAGATGCGTCATCTTACGGCGCAGGTGGAGTTGGCGACCAAACGGCCCGCAGCGAAAGCGGTGAAGATTGATCTGGTCGAGCCCCTGGTTGAGGCGGCGGCGAATGAAGATCAGACGTCAGCGCCTGCTGGCCGCGATTCGGAAAGCGGCGCGACTTTCGCCGAGGAAGAGGCCGCGCCTTCGGACAAAACCCTGGACGCAGCGAAAGAAGCGGCGTCCGTTCCAAAAGCGCTGGTCGGGTCGTTCCTTCGCAGACGGCGCTAGAGCACGCCCACGGACAAGCAGTCGTGAACGTGCAGCAGACCAACGGGCTTGCCGTCTTCAAGCACGAACAATGATGTGATCTTGCCGTCGCTCATCAGCGCGAGCGCATCGCCGGCGAGCGTGTCGGGGCGAACCGTCTTCGGCGACTTTGTCATGACGTCGCGCACTTTTGCTTTCGCGTCGATCCTGCCGAACTGACGGCGGAGATCGCCGTCAGTGAGCATGCCGGTCAGACGTCCTGCCGCATCCACAAAGCCTACGCAGCCGAAGCCTCCGCGGTTCAAGGCTTCGACGGCCGCAGCCATCACGGCGTCGTCTGAGATAATCGGCGAAGCTTCCTTCGGGTGCATGAGGTCGCGCACCCGTCGCAGCGCGGCGCCAAGGTTGCCGCCGGGATGGATGCCGTGGAAGTCGCCCGCGGTGAATCCCTTGTCGCGCAGCAGCGCCACCGCGAGCGCATCCCCCGCCGCCATCATCATCGTTGTCGATGTGGTCGGAGCGTGGGTCTCGCCGCAGGCTTCCTCGGCGCGAGGCAGGGCGATCGTCGCGGTCGCTGCTTTCGCGAGAGCCGAGTTTTCGCCGCAGGTGATGGCGGCGACCGGGATCGAGAAACGCGCCGCATAACCGAGCAGGTCGCCGAGCTCCGGCGTTTCCCCCGATTTCGAGAGGGCGAGAATCACGTCGCCCTTCGCGATCATCCCCAGATCGCCATGACTGGCTTCGCCCGGGTGCACAAACATCGCTGGGGCGCCGGTCGAGGAGAGCGTTGAGGCGATCTTTCGGGCGACATGACCGGATTTGCCCATGCCGGTGACGATCACCCGGCCCTTCGCCGCTTTCAGCAAGCCGAACGCCGCCTCGAAGTCGGACCCAAGGCTTTTCGCCAGCGCGTCCAGCCCCGCAATCTCCAGGCGAATGACGGACCGGGCGGTTTCGAGGGGGGATGTCATCGGCGGGTCTATTCCGTGCTTGCCGAGGGTGGAGGCTCGGGCCATTTAGGGGCTATTCGCCGCCAACGCTATGGGAGAGCTCCTGAAAATGGCGCCGCTCAACAAAGTCGTCGCTATTGAGAGCGTCCGTCGCCCGGTCCGGATCGGCAATGAGTTGCCTCTTACGCTGATCGCCGGCCCGTGCGCGCTGGAGAGCCGGGCCCATGCGCTTGAATGCGCCTCGGCGCTGGCGGAGATGGCCGAGCGTCTCGGGATCGGCCTGATCTACAAAACCTCCTTCGACAAGGCGAACCGGACAAGCGCCAGCGCGGCGCGGGGGATCGGGCTCGAAGAGGCGCTGCCGATCTTCGCCGAGATTCGTGAAAAGACCGGCCTGCCGGTCGTCACCGACGTGCATGAGCGTGAGCAATGCGCCCGGGCTGCCCAAGCGGTGGACGTGCTTCAGATCCCGGCGTTTTTAAGCCGGCAGACCGACCTTCTTATCGCCGCGGCGGAGACCGGGCGGGTGGTGAAGATCAAGAAAGGGCAATTCCTCGCCCCCTGGGACATGAAAAACGTCGCCCAGAAAGTCGCAATGGCCGGCAACCCGAACGTTCTGGTGACGGAGCGCGGCGCAAGCTTCGGCTACAACACGCTTGTTTCGGATTTTCGCGGCATTCCGATCATGGCGGGGGAAATCGGGAGCCCGGTCGTATTCGACGCCACGCACTCGGTGCAGCAGCCGGGCGGGCAGGGAGCGTCCTCAGGCGGTCAGCGCGAGTTCGTGCCGACGCTCGCAAGAGCCGCCGTCGCGGTCGGGGTCGCCGCCGTCTTCGCCGAGACCCATCCCGACCCGGACAAGGCGCCGTCGGATGGACCGAACATGGTGCCGATGAAGCTGATGGAGGCGTTTGTCCGCGAGCTCATGGAAATTGACCGCCTCGCAAAGGCGCGCCGTTCGCTCCACGGGTTCGCTTGAAGCGGCGTTAGCTGACGCGAGCCTTAATATATTTCTGTAACGCCTCGGAAAAATCGGAATTTTTCAGGCCAAGATCAATGTTCGCCTGAAGCCAGCCGAGTTTCGAGCCGCAATCATGAATGACGCCCTCGCAGATGCAGGCGTGGAAGGGTTGCTCGTTGTTCAGCTTGTTCATTGAGTCGGTGAGCTGGATTTCGCCGCCGGCGCCTTTTTCCTGCTTTTCCAGCAGACCGAAGATTTCCGGCTGAAGAATGTAACGACCGATGATGCGGAAGTTTGACGGCGCATCCTCCGGCTTCGGCTTCTCCACCATGCCGGTCATTTCGATCAGGTTCGCTTTGCGCGCCTTCGGGGCGATGACGCCGTACTTGCTGGTCTCGCTGCGATCGACTTCCTCGACGGCGACGATATTGCCGCCTGCGGCCTGATAGGCGTCGACCATCTGCTTCAAAAAGCCGGGCCGGCTCGGCACGATCTCGTCGGGGAGGGAGACAGCGAAGGGCTCGTCACCTACCAGTTCGCGTGCGCACCAGACCGCATGGCCAAGGCCAAGCGGGGCTTGCTGGCGGGTGTAGGCGACCGTTCCGGCCTTCGGGACGCCAGCCAGAATTTCCTTGAGCAACGCATCCTTGGATTTCTGCGCCAAGGTCGTCTCAAGCTCGAATGCGTGATCGAAATAATCTTCAATCGCGGTCTTTCCGCGTCCCGTGACAAGGATGACCTGTTCGATACCGGCCTCGCGCGCTTCGGCGACCACATAGTCGATCAACGGCCGGTCCACGACGGGCAGCAATTCCTTCGGGATCGACTTGGTGGCCGGCAGCACGCGCGTGCCAAGGCCGGCGACAGGAATGACGACTTTACGAACAGGTTTCATGGGCATCCGCTGCTTAAAGATGGCGCTCGCCGCGCCCTAGGGGTTGGGCACCTTATTGATGGGACTTTCTTCAATATCAACCGCCTCATCAATCGGGCTGAGATATCGGTATTCATGGTCGATCTGCGCGGCGACATTTTCAGCGCGCCGCTTCGCATCTTCGGCGAGATCCGCATAGAAAAGGTTGAAATGCGGCGCTTTCCATTTGGCGCCAAACCAGCGGGCGCGGCGAAGAAAGCTCTGCTGTGGACGGTCCACAACCAGGACGCCGCCCACGCACTGTGCGCCTACAGCGCGCACGACAGGCGGCGGCGGCTGTCCAAATCTCAGGCCTGTGGCCGAGGCTGCGCCTTTATGATTTTCCGGGCCCATATAGTCGGACGTTTCGGTCCAACTCAGCGGGTTGATGCACAAAAGCGCGCGCCCTTTGCTGGCGAGCAGATCGTCGCCCTTCGTCCACGTCATGGAACGATCACGAGCGCGGCGCATCTCATCGCGGAACCGCTCTTCAATATCGGTATAAGAAATCACGCAGCGTATCGCGTCAGGCGATAGGCAAGGCGGCGTTTCAGAAAGCTGGGCGTCGAACAGATCGAGCGGGACCGCCTGACCGATGACATATGCCGCGGCCAGTCGTTTTTGCAGCGCATCACTTTCCTGAAAGTAATCTTTCAGGATGCCGAGAATGTGCAGGCCGCCCTGACCGTATCCGGCGAGAATGATCGGCCGTTCGCCATCCGTCTCTGCCAAGAAGCGCTCGAAGGCGCGGCGGACATCGCGATAGGCGAGGCGGCGGGAAGCGACGCCGTCGAACTTGTGGGTGAAGAAGGCGAAGAGCGTCGCTTGACGGTAGCGCGGCGCGTAGATCGGACCAACGCCAAGAAAAGGCCCTGCCTCATTCGGCGCGGCGACGCTCTTCAGGGCCGCATCAGCCGAATCGTCACTGATCGGCGCGTTCCAGTTTTTGTCGGAATAGTAAGTCGTCGAGTGAACGTAAAAAATATCGGCCTTTGACTCGGCGCTATCTTTATCTGGCCAAATGGCCCATGCGCCGCGCGCGCCATACTCAGGCGAGGGCGGCGGCGAGGCGACCTGGAACGGCGTCGACGGGCTCAAGCGCCACCGGGCGATCGCATCCTGAAAGATGAACGCGCCGGTGGCGAGAAAGGCGAGAAAACCGCCCAAAATGGCGAAAATCGCTACCCTCAGCCTCACGCTGGCTCACCGCCCATGCGAAATGCCGTCATATTGCGCATGTCTCACCCTTTAATCGCCGTATTGGCATGCTCAACTTTAACCATGGCGAAACCATCGCCGGGCTGATAATCGGTCGCTCGCAACAGGCTGGCGCGTACGAATAATCGGCGAAACCGGCTCTGTCACGTCCAGGGCGCAAATCGCCCAGCGCCAGATACCGCCCATGAGGGGCAAAAGATGACTGACGATACGCCGGAAAGCAAAGACAAGAGCGAGAAATCGCGGGGCATTGACGCGCCGCTGATTCGCCCGCCGAAGCAGAGTTTCTTCGGCAATCTCCGGTCGAGTTTTCTCGCCGGCATCGTCGTCGTCGCGCCTATCGGCATTACAGTCGCCATCGTTTACTGGTTCGTCACCGGCCCGATGGCGAAGCTCGACGCGTTCGTGAAGAAAGCGATCCCGGGCGGCGACGGCAGCATTGAAGCGATCACGCGCGCCATTCCAGGCTTCGGCGTTCTTGTTGCGATCATCGCCATTGTGCTGCTCGGCGCCTTCGCCAAGAATTTCGTCGGCCGCGCTTTCATCCGTGCCGGAGAAGAACTGTTCGAAGCGATGCCGGTCGTGCGTTCGCTGTACAAGTTCTTCAAGAACGTATTCGAAACCGCGCTTCAACAATCAGACCGGTCATTCAAGGAAGTGGCCTTGATCGAATACCCGAGCCCCGGTCGATGGGCGATCGCCTTTGTGATCGGCGCCACCAAAGGCGAGATCAAGAGCGTTCTCAGCGACGATTTTGACGATGCGGTCAGCGTCTTTGTGCCGACGGTGCCGAATCCGACATCGGGCTTTCTGCTGTTCCTGCCGCGCTCCAGAATGAAGCCGCTGACAATGAGCGTAGAGGACGCCGCGAAGACCGTGTTCTCGCTTGGTCTCGTCGTGCCCGAATTCGACGACCCGAACGACGCGGTGAAAAAGCTTCAGGAAATGGCCGCCAAGGCGTCGCCTGAGAAAAAAGGCCGGCGCCCATTATTCAGGGCGCGCAACGATAATTAGCCGGCGCGGAGCAGTTTCACAGCGTCGTCGCGGCTAAACAGATACAGCAACACCCGCAATGCTCCGCCGCGTTCCGACTTCAATTCGGGATCGCGCTCTACGATCAGTTTCGCATCGTCACGCGCCGCCGCCAGCAGATCGCCATGCGCGGCGAGGTCTGCGAGGCGGAAAACTGGAAAGCCAGATTGCGCCGCGCCGAGAAGATCGCCTGCGCCGCGAAGGCGCAAGTCCTCCTCTGCGATGCGAAAACCGTCCTCAGTCTCGCGCAGGATTTTCAAACGGGCCGTCGCGGTTTCGCCAAGGGGACCTTTGTAGAGCAGAAGGCACGTTGAAGGTTTCTCCCCGCGCCCGACCCTGCCGCGAAGCTGATGAAGCTGGGCCAGGCCGAAATGCTCGGCGTGCTCGATCACCATCACCGTTGCGTTGGGCGCGTTGACGCCAACCTCGATGACTGTAGTCGCAACCAATACCGAGAGGCGCCCTTCGTGGAACGCTTCCATCACCGCATCTTTTTCGGCTGCGGCCATGCGGCCATGCACGATGCCGATGCGTTCGCCGAAAAAGGGCTGCAATTCTGCGAAACGCTGCTGCGCGGCGACAAGATCGACGACGTCAGATTCTTCGACAAGCGGACAGACCCAGTAGATTTGCTCTCCCGCGTTCGCGGCGCGTCGGACGGCGGCGACGACTTCTTCAAGCCGCTCCATCGGGATTGTTCGCGTGGCGACAGGCTTTCGTCCTGGCGGTTTTTCGCGGATGCTGCTCGCTTCCATATCGCCATACGCAGTCAAAGCGAGCGTGCGCGGGATCGGAGTTGCCGTCATCACCAGCATGTCGGGGCGCGGCCCTTTTCCCGCCAGAGCGAGACGCTGGTGAACGCCGAACCGATGCTGTTCATCGACAACGATAAAAGCGAGATCCTTGAATTCGACGCCTTCCTGAAAAAGCGCATGGGTGCCGATGAGAATGTCGATATCGCCAGAGGCGAGGCGCGCAAGTTTCGTACGGCGCGTCTCGCTTTTATCGCGCCCTGTAAGGAGTTCGATTGTAGCGCCGGCTGCGGCGCAAAGCGGGGCCATGGATTCAAGGTGCTGGCGCGCTAGAATTTCCGTCGGCGCCATGATGGCCGCTTGTGCGCCGGTTTCGACGGCGTTTAGCATCGCCAGAAGCGCCACGATTGTCTTGCCGGAGCCGACATCGCCCTGAACAAGCCGCACCATCCGTTCCGGCGCTTCCATGTCAGCGAAAATTTCTTTGAGAGCGTTCTTCTGATCGCCCGTGAGCGCAAACGGCAGCGCCTTGAGCGCGCGCGTTCTTAGCTGGCCGTCGCCTTTGACGGTGCGTCCAACAGATTTCGTCCGCGCGCGCCGGATCAATGGCAAGGCGAGCTGGTTGGCGAGCAGTTCGTCATAGGCGAGCCGCTGGCGCGCGGGGTCGCTTAAAGATAAGCCGCCCGCGCCTTGCGGTTTGTGGAGAGTGGCCAACGCTTCGCGCCATCCGGGCCATTGCTGCTTTTTGAGCCAGGCGGGGTCCTGCCATTCCGGCAGTAGGGGCGCGCGGCCAAGCGCAGCGTCCGCCGCGCGGCGCATCACTGCGTTGGTCAGCCCGGCGGTGAGCGGGTAAACGGGTTCGATCATTGGCAGCGCATCGGCGTCAACGGGATCGACGATATGGTCCGGATGCGTCATTTGCCGCGCGCCGCCATATTCCTCGATACGGCCGCTGACGATGCGTTTCGCCCCTTCGGGCAAGGCCTGTTTCAGATAATCGGGGCGGGCGTGAAAAAAGATAAGCGTCAGAAAGCCCGTCTCGTCAGAACAGATAATCCGGTACGGCAGCCGCTTTATGCGCGGCGGATCATGTCGGTCGACCGTGACTTCGACTGTCGCGAGCTGACCGAAGGGCGCGTCCGCAAGCTTCGGCCGGGCGCTGCGGTCGATCAAACCTGCGGGCGGCTGGAACAGCACATCGACGACGCGCGGACCCGCCGCCCTGCTGATCAGCAAGGCGAGTTTAGGCCCGACCTTCGGCAGGGCGGTCACATCCGCAAACAGGGGATTAAGGGCTTCAGGCCGCATGGTCCGGGATTTATCGGCGGTTTCGGCGCGCTTGTCTAAGGCTGCGGGCGGCGGCTATCTAGTCTCATGAACGACGCCCAGAATAATCGCCGGAAGCGCCTCCTGTATCAGGCGCAGCATCGCGGCTTCAAGGAAGCCGATCTCGTGATCGGCGGCTTCGCAGCAGCGCATTTGGCGGGTATGAGCGAGAACGAACTCGACGAGTTTGAAGCGCTTTTGGCGTTTCCGGATCACGATCTCTACGGCTGGATCACCGGCGGGAATGCGCCGGCGGACGTTGCAGGCCCGGTGTTCGCAAAGATGCGGGCGTTTGACGTCTCTCTGATCACAGCTCCTTGAGCGCTGCTCTGTTGAATTCCGGCGAGCAGGGGGCTACGTCTCCCCGCGCCTGAACGCGACCGTCAAATCCGACGGTCGCGCTATCCGTGTTTACAGGCCTAGCGTTCAAGGGTTCGGTTTCGCATGACAATGGTATCGGCAAGCGCAGTCATGGGCGCGGCGGAAGCGTGGAGAGCGCGCGGCGCGATCGATGTCCATGGCGCGCCGGAAGGCGCTGACGCCATGGCTGTCGCCTCGGCGGCGCGAATGCGGGCGGGGCTTGTCGTGCATGTGGCGCGCGACGGCGCCCGCGCGGCGGCGATGGCCGAAGCGCTTCGGTTTTTCGCGGCCGACATTCCCGTCGTCGAGTTTCCTGCATGGGATTGTCTGCCTTACGATCGCGTGTCGCCTTCAGCAGCCGTTTCCGCCGCGCGCATGGCCGCTCTGGCGCTCCTCGCGCGCCATGACGGCAAGACGCCGTTGATCGTTACAACGACCGTTAACGCCGTCACCCAGCGCACGCCTCCCAAAAATATCATCGCATCGGCGGCGTTCGCAGCGTCGCCGGGCCAGCAGATCGGGATGGAGAGCCTTAACGCATTCCTCGCATCGAATGGCTATGCGCGCGCTTCTACGGTGCGCGAGCCCGGCGAGTTCGCGGTGCGCGGCGGACTTATCGACCTTTTCCCACCCGGCGCCGACGAGCCGATCCGTCTCGATTTTTTCGGGGATACGCTGGAAAGCGTGCGCGCCTTCGATCCGGTGACACAGCTTACGACGCGCCCTCTGACAGGCATCGACCTGGCGGCGGCGACGGAAGTTCTCCTCACGGATGAAACTATCGCCCGCTTCCGCGCAGGATTTCGCGCAGCCTTCGGGGCTGCGTCGGACGATCCCGTTTACGAGGCGGTGTCCGCCGGCCGTAAGTACGCCGGCATGGAGCACTGGCTGCCTCTGTTTTATGAGCGGGTGGAAACCCTGTTCGACTTTATCGGCGACGGGCAGATTTTCCTCGATCACCTCGCGCATGAAGCCATTGAGGAGAGGCTGGCGTCTGTCAGCGATTATTATTCGGCCCGAGCCGAGGACGCAGCGGAACGGCGCCCGAAAGACAGCGAATTTTCTGCCCCCGCCTACCGCCCCCTGAAACCCGATGCGCTTTACATTTCTACGGAGGAATGGTCGGCGCTATCAGGCGCTGTCGATCTGCGGCGGTTGTCGCCTTTTGCACCGCCCGAGGGACGGCGCGCGTTCGACTATGGCGCGAAAATCGGACGCACCTTCGCCGCCGAGAGGGCGGCCGAGAAGGTCAACGTTTTTGATTCAGTACGCGATTATATCGACGCGCTGCGCCGTGATGGCCGCCGCGTCCTGCTCGCCTGCTGGACGGAAGGGTCGGCCGAGCGAATGGCCGGCGTTCTCGCCGATCACGGCGTGCAATACGTTGAGCGCAGTCCGGGTTGGGCTGAAGCGGCCCGGGCGAAGGCGAGCGCAGTTTGCGTCGTCGTACTTGGTCTCGAAACCGGCTTTACGACGCCGGACGCGGCTTTCATCTCCGAGCAGGATATTCTCGGCGACCGCCTGGTGCGCCGCGGGCGCAAAAAGCGCGCCGAAAATTTTCTCACCGAAGCCTCAAGCCTGCTTGTCGGCGATCTCGTCGTTCACGTCGATCACGGCGTCGCGCGCTATGTCGGCCTGAAGACGCTCGACGTTCAAGGCGCGCCCCATGACTGCCTTCAACTCGAATATGCGGGAGGCGACCGTTTATTCTTGCCGGTCGAAAACATCGAGCTGCTCTCCCGTTTCGGCTCCGACGATCCGAATGCGCCGCTAGACAAGCTTGGCGGCGCCGGCTGGCAGGGCCGCAAGTCGAAGATGCGCGCGCGCATCAAGATGCTCGCCGAGCAACTCATCGCAATCGCGGCCAAGCGCGAAATGAAGGCGGCTGACGTCATCAATCCGCAGGAAGGCGTTTACGCTGAATTCTGCGCCCGGTTCCCGTACTCCGAAACTGAAGACCAGGAAAACGCCATCGCCGACGTGGTCGATGACCTGGCGAAAGGCCGACCGATGGATCGGCTCATCTGCGGCGATGTCGGTTTCGGCAAGACCGAGGTGGCGTTGCGGGCGGCCTTCATTGTCGCCATGACCGGGCGGCAGGTGGCGGTGATCGCGCCGACCACCCTGCTGGCGCGCCAGCATTACAAGAATTTTGTCGAGCGTTTCAAAGGCTTCCCTGTGAAACTTGCGGCTCTGTCGCGGCTTGTCAGTAATGCCGATGCGGAAGCAGCGCGGGAGGGGCTCGCCAGCGGGGATGTGGACATCGTCATCGGCACGCACGCGTTGCTCGCCAAGTCGATCAAGTTCCGCGATCTCGGGATGCTCGTTATCGACGAGGAGCAGCATTTCGGGGTTAAGCACAAGGAGCGCCTGAAAGAATATCGCGCCGACACGCATGTGCTAACGCTGACCGCAACGCCAATTCCGCGGACGCTTCAGCTTGCGATGAGCGGCATTCGCGATCTGTCGCTGATCGCAACGCCGCCGGTCGATCGCCTTGCGGTGCGCACAACGGTTGGCCCGTTCGATCCGGTTGTCGCGCGCGAGTCGTTGCTGCGCGAGCATTATCGCGGCGGGCAGAGCTTCTATGTTGCGCCGCGCATCGCCGATCTCGCCGGCATCGCTGAGTTTCTCACGGCGCATGTGCCGGAAGTGCGATTCAAAGTTGCGCACGGCCAGATGCCGGGCGGCGAACTCGAAGACATCATGAACGCCTTCTATGAAGGCAAGTTCGAGGTGCTGGTTTCGACGACGATCATCGAATCCGGCCTCGACATTCCTACAGCGAACACGCTCATTATTCATCATTCGGATCGCTTCGGCCTGTCGCAGCTTTACCAGTTGCGAGGCAGAGTAGGGCGCTCCAAACAGCGCGCTTACGCCTATCTCACCACCTCGCCGCGCACGGCTCTGACGCCCGGCGCCGATCGTCGTCTGAAAGTCATGCAGTCGCTCGATACGCTTGGCGCCGGTTTCACGCTCGCTTCGCACGATCTCGACATTCGCGGCGCCGGCAACCTGCTTGGCGAAGAACAGTCCGGTCAGGTGAAAGAGGTGGGCGTAGAGCTATACCAGCACATGCTGGAAGAAGCGGTCGCGGAACTGCGCGAAGGCGGCGAAGCGAGTCAGGACGTATGGTCGCCGCAAATCAATATCGGCGCCTCGGTGCTGATACCGGAGCATTAGGTCTCCGACCTTAACGTCCGCATGGGACTTTACCGGCGTCTCGGAGACATTACCGAGCAAGGCGAGATCGAAGCGTTCGCCGCCGAACTTATCGATCGCTTCGGGCCGTTGCCGGCGGAAGTCGAGCATCTTCTGCAGATCGTCGCTATCAAGGGGGTCTGCCGCCGCGCCGGCGTCGCTAAGGTCGACGCAGGGCCAAAAGGCGCGGTGATCGGGTTCCGCAACGACATGTTCGCCAACCCGGCCGGGCTTGTCGCGTACATTTCTTCATCGCCTTACGATGTGAAGCTTCGTCCCGACCAGAAACTCGTGTTCAAGCAGGAGTGGCCGGATGAAAGGCTGCGATTGAAGGGCTGCCGGAAAATCCTGGCGATTCTGGAAGAAATCGCGCTCGAAGCGGCATGATTTCTATCAACGCTCAGCCGTCTGCGCCTTCGCATGGTTGAGGCCGACGAAAACCCGCGCGACTGTTTCGTCAAGCCGACCGCGCCGTTCACGCTGAATCGCAGCGGTCGCAGCGGCGACCGCAAAGGAATACTTTTCGTTCTTTGTCCGGAACATCGTATTTGCAATCACGCCTGAAATCCGTTTTGAGGCGGCGTCCGCATCGCGCTCTGTTGTCGCCGGCATCAGCGCGATGAACGTATCGGGAGCCAGCCGCGCGACAAAATCCTCTGCGCGGGTGACTCGATTGATAAGGCGCGCCGCATCGGCCAGCGTGCGCGATGCGCGGGTCTCGCCCTCATCGGACGCCACCGGCGACAGCCTGACGCCGACGACCGACAACGGGCGTCTTGTCTGATCCGCGCGGGCGAAAATGCGCTCGGCGTGCAAGGCGAAAAATGGCGGGGCGAAGGCGCCGGACATTCGGTCGCGGACGCCGTCGCCGGCGCAGGCGGAAAGAAAACGACGCATTGCGGCGGCGAGGCGGGCCCGCCTGCTGACAGAAATGATCCGGGCGCCCAGATCCTCGCCCGCGTGACGGGGAAGCACCATGTCGGAGACATAGGCGCTGCTGAGGCGGCATTTGCGCGCCGCCAGTCCGTCGCCCCCGACAACGATAAGCGGCAGGTCCTGAAACTTTCGGTGCCGCCGCATCGATCTGGCGAGCCCCATAAGAGGATCGCCATCGCCGCTGGGGATCAGGATGGCGCAGTCAAAACCGCCGCCTTCAAGCGCGCGCATGGCTTGCGCGGCGGTGAGCACGCCGACTGTCTGGTCGGAAACCGCTTCTGCGGCGGCGAGCGCCAACAGGGAGGTTGGTCCCGGCGCGCCCGCGACAAGGACGCGCGGCGCCGCGCTTGAGGTTTCAATCGGCGGAAACTCGGACAGGCGCGTTGACGCAGCGACGCTCTTCAACCGCTCGCCGGTTTCCTCCGCAATATTGCGAAGGCGCAGCCTGTGGCGGCACGCATCCACAACGGCGGAGAGATCGTCGCCGGCGAGAACAAGGTCCCCGGAGCGGCGCAGGTGCGCGCGCTCATGAGCGGAAAGGGCCAACGGCGCGATGTAGACAAGCCCGCAGTCAGGCGCAGCCTGCCGGGTCAGTTGCGCCAGAGTTTGGACCGATTTCGCTGACAGACGGTGCTCGCGCAAATCGACTACGGCGACGTCCGGCGGGATGACGCCTTCGACATCGACGAGCGCATAGCCTGCCGCTTCAAAATCCGGCCGGGCGCGTTCCCTCGACTGCTCATCCGGCGAGAGCCAGGCGATGCGCGCCCGGGGCGAAGAGAGGTCGAAATGGGTCATCCGTCGCCGGTTCCTCATCGGCGCGGAGGGATTGTCATGCGGTCTTAGGGAGACCCGGCGCCTTGAGCGCGGTTATTCAATTTACGGGCCGAAGCGGCAGTTTCGCTTACGGGTTGCGCGCCGGCTTCCTGCTTCGCCGAGGCGGCGACTATTACCGGGCCGGAAAGGCAAACATCGCTTTCGCCTGCGGGGGAGAAAGAACCGGATGCCGCCCGCTCGCGATAGCAGGGCAGGGCTGCAAGAAATTCTTGTGGTTTATTGTCAGGCCCGGCCTCGCGGTAAAGCTGCGCCGTCGGGATTCCAACATAACGCCAGTGCCAGGGTTCGTAGCTGTCGGCGCCGGGAAGATAGTCGTTGCCCGGCGGGTAGGAGAGGATAAAGCCGAAGCGGAACGCATTCTCTTCAAAGCACTGATAAGTTGCGTCGCTCTTCCTCATCAGCCTGCCATTGACATCGATATCGACGGCGAGGCCTAGCTGGTGCTCGGACATTCCCGGCGGCGTCACGGTGCCTTTATAACCGATGCGCGTATACAGATCTTTCTGCGTGGCGTAAGCGCGGTATCCCGAGCGCAGAGTAATTCTCTCTCCAGACTCGCCGCGGCAGAGGGAAATCAGCTGCGCTAGTCGCGCCGGCAGGTTCGCTTCCCGCGGATCGGCCCCCTCGTCAGCCGCGCGGCGCACTTTCATTTCGTCTAGATCAGCGTTTTTGCTGAGAGGGACTGAAAAATCGATCGCCGAGACAAGATCGGTAGGGGCGTAATTCGCGGGCAGCACGAAATACTGCGATACAGGCCTGTCGATATCCAGACGCCGGTCGCGCACCCGATTCACGGCGTAGCGTTGCGCGCCGAAAGCATCGCGAAACAGCGAACGCATATGCTCATAAAGCGCCTGCGCTTCAGTAGCGCGGCCTTGACGCTCATAGATGCCTGCGAGCAATTTGATGTAAAGGCTGAGATCGGGGCTATTTGCGCCCTTCACTTTTTCCTGTGCATGAAAAGCATCGAGGTAAAGCTTCTCGGCGTCGTTAAGACGGCCCATATCGGCGTAAACAGGACCCAGGATTAGCGCTACCTGCACGGTGCCTTGATGATCTGCGCCGAGCAACTCTTTGCGGATGTCGAACGCAGCGGAGAGAACTCCGGCCGCCGCATATAAACCTTCCGAACGCATCGCATAGAAAGCGCCGAGCGCAGCGAGCTGATTCGCCGAGGCGAGTCTTGCTTCACGGGAGCCGGAAAAAAGCTCGCCGCCGCCAGTCGGTTTAAGGCTCTCGGAGAAAAGATCGCCGGCGGCTTCGATGCGCGAGGCGTAATAAGCCTCGAGCGATTCCGCCTGTTCGCTTTCCGCGCGCGCCGCTTCGTCGCCGGCCAGGTCAAGAAAAGCCGAATAAATCGCCGCCGCTTTATCGAACTCGTCGGCGAAAATATGAGCGCGCGCGAGCCCGTCCTCCATCTCGGCGCGCTGACGGGCGGTAAGGCCCTCGGCCCATTTCGCAGACAATGCCTGTTCGATCAGCGATGCGCCGCGTGAGAAGTTGCGTCTAGCAATCTGGGCTTTGGCGAGATCGGCTTTCAGCGGCGCGAGATTTTCCTCGTCGGCGCCGGCTTCACGCTTCATCGCGAGAACCCGCTCGCCGTAGGACGCCGCCCTGCCGGGCGAGCGCGACTCTAGAAGCGCCTCAAAGCGGCTCTCGGCTGCGTCGACGTCGACGCGAACGATAATGTTGAACCATGCGGCGTACGCCAACCCCAGCGTTGCGAACGCTGCGGCGTACATTATCTGCGGACGCAACGACATTGCCGTTCCGCTGCCCCTCGACTAAGCCCAAACCCCAGTTGCCAAACGGTAACATCATCTTTTGAGCGATGCGAGCCTCGATCAGGAGAAAATCCGGCGCTTTTGTAGAGAGGCAGAGGAGCGGTCTCCGCTAAGGCGGCTTTGTAATGGTAAATGGGAGCGCGAGATGGACGGAGCCGGGCGACGCCGGATTTATTTGATGCGGCATGGCCATGTCGACTATTTCGATCCGGAGGCCGCCGATCCGAGGCAGGTCGTCCTCACAGAGCAGGGCAGGAAGCAGGCGCAGGCGGCGCGCGATGCGCTGAGGCATGTCCCCTTCGACATGGTCGCGCACTCGGGCCTTCCCCGTACGCGTGAGACAGCCGAAATTGTGCTGGCGGCTAATGCCGATGCGCCTGAGCCCTTGTCTGAGCCGGGGATTGAAGAGCTGAAAAGCGGCCGGCTGGTCGCCGATACCCGTGAGGAGCTCGCAGCACGGCTCGCCTTTTGTTTCGACGCCGCCGCGGAGCCCGAGTCGCGATTTCTACCTGACGGAGAAACATTCGCGGCGGCCGAGAAGCGGATCGTCGCGGCCATGGAAAGGCTTATCGTCGATCGGGTCTGGCGCACCGCCCTTATTGTCGCCCATGAAGGCGTCAACCGGATCCTGCTGGGCTGGGCCTCTAGAGGCGGACTCGCCACGATTGGAGCCTTCGAGCAAGACCTGGCTTGCGTGAACGTCATCGATATCGATGTCACTCCTGCAGAGACGGGCGGGGGGCTCCAGGTCGAGCGGGCTATCCTCAAGGCGGTCAATGTGACGCCCTACGATTATGTGAAATCCGGCCTGCCCCGCACCAGCCTCGAGCACTTGTTCGGGGTCGATTTTGGCGGAACGCGGCCTTCCGCCGGCGGCGGCTCTCGTTGAGACCCGGGAAATCGTGTGCGCGGCCTTCGCTGTCGCCCTACCACTGTCACAGATTTCTGGTTAAGCTGCCCTCTGGGGAAATAGTCGTGAGGGTAGAGCCATGGCCTACGGGGTGAAGCGCGGCGTAAAAGCCGACGGTCAATACGGTATTGCTGATATTACGGGCCTTGCGCTGGCCGGTTCAGCCGGGATCATCGCTGCGCTGGTGACGGATTACCAGCAGTCCGGCGAGTCGTCGGCGCTTTATACGATCAATCAATGGGTCGTTTCAGCCAGCAGAATGTTCGGGTTTGGCGATGTGCCGCTTTGGGCGGTGGTCGTCGGGCTTCTCGCTGTGGGCGCCGGGTCCGTCTTTTATTTTCAGCCGATCACCCGCCACGGCGCGTTTGCACAAGGCTTTGGTCTTCTCGCCGTTCTGATGACAGCCGTCCCATCCGATCTCGCCGGCGGCCTTCAGTCGGCGCAATCCCAGGAGCTTCCCGGTCTTGAGCCCGCTTCTTTCGAGCGCGAAGCTTCGTTGCCGCAGGCGCGGATTATGAACGCTGCATACACGGTGGAAGAGGCGCGCGTTTATCAGGTGCAGGATCGGCGCGAGGCGGCGAAATACGATGTCACAATCGTCGTCAATTTCACCGACGGCATTCCCAGCGACATCGATTCCATGATCCGCCGGGGGACCATACGCGGCAGGCTGCATAACGAGCAGACAGGGGCGACCTATAATTTGTTCCTGAACGCCGGCGGCAAGATCGATCGCCGCGGCGATCAACTCATTATCCGGGCGGGCGTGCCGGCGCGCGCCGATACGGCCAAACTCTGGGTGCGGATCGAGTGCGAGAAATACGCTATCGAGGAACAGTCGGCGGAGGCTCGTCTCGGCCAGCCGTTGACCTGGCGCGTCGATATGCAGCCCTCATCTTCGCCGCTTTTCATGCAGCGTCTGAATAACTCGTACTGGTTCTAGGTTTGCTGGCGCTGAGAATGGCGGATGGGGTGGGATTCGAACCCCCATCGGCCATTGGCCGATGATCTATAATTGTGGGTTCGTTTTGCTGGCGTTGAGAATGGCGGATGGGGTGGGATTCGAACCCACGGTGACGTCGCCGCCACGCCGGTTTTCAAGACCGGTGCCTTCAACCACTCGGCCACCCATCCAGCGGGCGGGACAATAGGGGCGCGGGATGAAATGACAAGGCTGAGAAAGCCTGCCCGCAGGCTGTCTTGCGAACGGCCCCAAATTCGCGCATAGGCCCGCCATGTTCCGTGGTCTTTCGGTCGGCGGCTGCAGGCTTGTTGCGTTCGCTCTGGCGACGCTGGCGCTGGCCGCTTGCGCGACGCCGGGCGCCAAACCGGACGGCGCGGCCAATGCGCATTACAAGATCGGCAAACCCTATCAGGTGAACGGGCGCTGGTATCACCCCCATGAACAACCCGATTATGACGCCGTTGGCGTCGCGTCATGGTACGGAGACGAGTTTCACGGTCGTCCCACCGCCAATGGCGAGCGGTTCGACAAGGACCGCCTCTCGGCCGCCCATACGACCTTGCCGTTGCCCTCGGTCGTGGAAGTCGAGAATCTCGAGAATGGCCGCCGCGTCATGGTGCGCGTCAACGATCGTGGGCCGTTCGTGGACGATCGCATGATAGATTTGTCGCATGCCGCCGCCCGCGTCCTCGGATTCGAGCAAAAAGGTCTGGCGAGGGTTCGGGTTCGTTATCTTGGCCGCGCCGAGCTTGCCGCCTTGGCGCCGCGTCCCGGCGAAAAGGCGATTCCACTTAAAACCGCCGCGCCCAGAGTGGCGACCCGCGAGCCGGCGCCGGCCATACGGTCTGTGCAGGCGGCTCCTCTGCCGGCCGCCGTCACGCTGCGCGAGGCGCCTGCGCCTAATTCGACGCCAGACATTATCGCCCAGCTCATCGGCGAGGCCGACTCTGTGACGGCAAAAGGCTCGAGCCCGCCCGCTTATCCCGCGGCGCCGGAGCCTGAAATCTGGATTGACGTAAAACAGTTCAGCAATTTCGCCGATCTCGATATGGCCCAGGTCTCCATAGCGGCCATGGGGCCTGCGCGCGTGCGTTCAACAATATTGGCTGCAGGCCAGCCTGCCTATTTGCTGCAGCTGGGACCTTACAAGGATACATTCGCCGCCGAAGCCCGCTTGGCCGCGCTGCGCGAAGCGGGTTACGCTGAGGCGCGCATTTCCAACGGGTCGCTCTAGGATAGGCCTGCAACGCCCGTATCTCATAAAGTGGAGCGTATTGCTGATGACTTCGCCTTTCGCCCGAAAACTTCTTGTTCTGAATTTCATCGCGGTGCGCTCCTGACGCCCTGCGCGGCGTGGGCGCAGGCGATAACCACGCCAGCCGAATACGCAATCATCATGGACCATGGGACGGGCGCGGTTCTCTACGAAAAGAACGCCGACGCGCCGACGGCGCCAGCTTCCATGAGCAAGCTGATGACCGTGGCGATTGTGTTCGAGAAGTTGAAGTCAGGAGAGCTTAACCTCGATGACGAATTTCAGGTCAGCGAAAAGGCCTGGCGGATGGCCGGCTCTAAAATGTGGGTGCGGGTCGATACGAAGATCAAGCTTCACGACCTTCTGCGCGGCGTTATTGTTCAGTCAGGCAATGACGCCTGCATAGTGATCGCCGAGAATATCGCCGGCACTGAAGAAGCATTCGCCGATCTGATGACGCGCAAGGCGCGCGAATGGGGGATGAACGATTCCACGTTTGCAAACGCCACGGGCTGGCCGGACCCCGGCCAGATGATGAGCATGCGCGATCTTGCTCTTCTTTCGCGCAAGATGATCAGCCAGTATCCTGAATATTATAAGATGTTCGCCGAACGCGAGTTTACATGGGAGAAAATTCGCCAACCCAATCGCAACCCTCTTTTCGATACGTTTGATGGATCGGACGGACTCAAAACGGGTCACACGGAGGAATCTGGCTACGGTCTGGTCGGGTCTGCGGTTCAGAATGGGGCGCGGCGCATCGTCGTTGTCAACGGGCTGGGATCGGAAAAGGAACGCGCGCAAGAGTCGGCGCGGTTGATGCGCATTGCGTTCAACGACTTCATCGACAAAACGCTCTATAAGCCGGGAGATATTGTCGGCGATGCGCTTGTGTTCAAAGGATCGGCTCCGTCTGCGCCTCTGATCGTACGTGAACCGGTGACGATGATCCTACATCGGCGGGCTGCCGATTCCGTGAAGGCGACCGTGGTCTACGAAGGGCCAGTGCCGGCGCCTGTGAGCGAGAACCAGCAGATCGGCTATCTCAGAATTGAAACCGACGGGGATATGCGCGAGTTTCCGCTATTCGCCGGCAAGGCCGTCAAGGAAGTCGGCTTTCTCGGTAAAATCGGTCTCGCTGCGAAAACGCTGCTCTCGGTCCCGTCGAAAGAGGCCCCGCAGCCGGTCGCGCAGTAAATGCGAAACGCTCCGTCCGAAACTCGGCGAGGGGCCTTCATCACCTTCGAAGGGGGTGACGGCGTCGGCAAAACGACGCAAATCGCACGCCTTGCAGACAGCTTGCGCAAGGCGGGTCATGATGTAGTGACCACGCGTGAGCCAGGCGGCTCGCCTGGCGCGGAGGCGATCCGCGCATTGCTCGTTCAGGGCGCCGCCGATCGTTGGTCGCCGCTTAGCGAAGCGCTGCTGGTTTTCGCGGCGCGCGCCGATCATCTTGAGCGGGTGATCAATCCGGCGAGGGGGCGCGGCGCAGTCGTGCTCTGCGATCGTTTCACGGATTCGACCATGGCGTATCAAGGCATTGCTGGCGCGCTTGGCGGGGATGTTGTTTCACACCTCGCCGATTTGGTTGTCGGCGACAACGGCCCGAGTTTGACGATCATTCTCGACGCCCCCTCTTCGCATGCGCTTGCTCGGGCAGAGGGACGCGGCGGCGATATCCGTTTTGAGTCCAAAGGCGAAGCGTATCAGGAACGTGTGCGTCAGGCGTTCTTGGCTATCGCAGCCTCTGAGCCCCGGCGCTGCGCTCTCGTTGACGGTTCCGCCTCGGTTGACAAGGTCTCCGCTCATATCGCCACGCTAGTGCGTGAGCGTCTTGGATTGGGCGTTTGATGAGTGACCTAATTCTTCCGCAACATCGCGCCAGCATCATCGGTCGTAACGATATAGAGGCGCGGTTGCGCGCGGCGATTGAGGAAGGGGCGCTCACCAACGGTTGGCTGATAGTAGGCCCAAAGGGTTCGGGCAAAGCGAGCATCGCCTACAGGATCGCGCGCGCTTTGCTGGAGCCGCTTTCTCTTGCGCCCGGCGATGACCTGTCGATGTTAAATGACTCTCGCGTTTATCGATTGATCGCCGGAGGGGCGCATCCGGACCTCTTCGTTGCAGAGCGACGATATGACGAAAAGACACAGCGCTACGAGACTGAAATAACAGTCGATACTATTCGCAAGCTTACGGGATTCCTTAACCGAACGGCGTCGATGGGCGGCTGGCGAGTCGCGATTGTCGATACCGCCGATGAAATGAACCGCAACGCTTCGAATGCGCTTTTGAAAGCGTTGGAAGAGCCGCCGGCGAAGGCGACCATCTTGCTGCTGTCCACCCAACCCGGGAGGCTGCTCGCCACGATCCGTTCGCGTTGCCGGCGTATCGATCTGCGCCCGGTTGAAAGTGACGTAATCTCCACGCTTTTGCAGAGTGAGGCGAACCTTTCATCAGAAGATGCGACCAGACTAGCGCGCGCATCGCAAGGGAGGCCCGGTTACGCGCTGTCGCTTGCCGCCGGGGAGGGTAGAGAGGCGATCGTTGCAGCGGGAGATTTTCTTAACGCCTCGGTCCGCAATGGCGATGCATCTTCCGTGATCAATCATCTTACAGGCAAAGCCGCCGCTGAACGTTGGGAGCTGTTCTTGCCGTTTCTGCTTGAGACGATCAGCGAGGCTGCACGCCGGACGGCGAAAGGCGAGAACGCAATTCCTCCATTTGAAGGCGCTAATGCGTCGGCGCTTGTCGCGGCGCATCGCGAGCTTGCCGCTCTCGCAGGACGGGGCGACGCGCTCAATCTTGATCGCGCCCAGCTTATCCTGGCGATGGGACGGACGCTTCATCGCGCATTGAGAGCGCAAGCCGCATGACGAGCCGGCCTGTTCTTGTTGACAGCCACGTTAATCTTCATTCGGAGAAATTCGCGGAAGATCTGCCCGATGTGATCGCGCGCGCTCATGCGGCCGGCGTTACAGCGATGCTGACGATCTGCGACAAGCTTTCCTCAATAGAGGCGATCGCCGGTATTGCAGACCATAAGTCGGGGATCTGGCGAACTGTCGGCGTGCATCCGCATCATGCGAAAGAGTACGCAGATATTGCAGCCGAGAAGCTGATCGATCTTGCTGCGCCGGAAAAAGTTATTGGCATCGGCGAATGCGGGCTTGATTTCCACTACCTTTATTCTGATCGCGATGTGCAGGAACGAGTTTTTCTGGCGCATGTGAGCGCCGCCCGCGAAAGGCGTCTGCCGTTGATTATCCATACGCGCGATGCTGACGACGCCATGCGATCGATTCTAGAAAAAGAGCACGGGAAGGGCGCCTTCACGCCGTTGCTCCATTGTTATACGGGCGGGATGAAGCTGGCTGAGGCGGTCGTCGCCATGGGCGGGTATGTGTCATTTTCGGGCATCATCACTTTCAAGAATGCCGGGGAGTTGCGCGAGATCGCCGCGGCGCTGCCTCTTGAGCGTATAATTGTAGAGACGGATTGTCCCTATCTTGCGCCTGTGCCCATGCGCGGGCGCAGATGCGAACCTGCGCATCTGGTTCATGTGGCCGAAAAGCTAGCTGAAATCAGAGGTCTGAGTTTCGAGGAAACCGCCGCCGTGACGACGGAAAATTATTATAGGCTTTTTTCGCGTGCGCGGCGTGAGGAGATCGTTCCGTGAGCGGCCAAATGAAAGAAGGCGCCTTCCGGGTGGTTATTCTCGGCAGCGGCTCGTCAGGCGGCGTTCCTCGCTTGGGCGGTGCGGACGGCGCCGGCGATTGGGGCGCATGCGATCCTAATGAGCCTCGCAACAGGCGTCGCCGGTGTTCAGCGCTTGTCCAGCGGAGCGCAGATAGTGGTTGGAAGACTGACGTCACGACTTCGGTTTTGATCGACACGGCGCCGGACCTGCGCGAACAGTTGCTGGATGCGCGCTGTGGGCGGCTCGACGCGGTGCTGTTCACTCATGATCATGCCGACCAATGTCATGGCATCGACGATGTCCGCGCCTTCGCTTTAACTCAACGCGCCCGCGTGCCGGTTTATATTGACGATGCGACCTCGGGAAATATTCCCGCGAGGTTCGCGTACTGCTTTCAGCAGGAAGCTGAGAGCCTGTATGTTCCCATTCTTGAGCAGCGCGCGATGCCGGCCTGTGGCGAATGTTTTTTGATTGACGGGCCAGGCGGCGCCATCCCAGTGACAGCTTTTTTGCAGTTTCACGGCGCCGTTAATTCGCTTGGTTTTCGCTGCGGGGACATCGCGTATTCAAGCGACGTCGTCAGGCTGCCTGAGCAAAGCTTCGAGTTGCTTCGAGGGACTAAAACCTGGATCGTGGATGCGCTTCAGTACAAGCCGCACAAGACGCATTCGCATCTGGCGCAGACTCTTGAATGGATCGAGCGCGTAAAACCGGAACGCGCTATAGTCACCAATCTGCATAACCATATGGACTACCAGACATTACGCCGGGAGCTGCCTCAGGGCGTCGAGCCTGCTTACGATGGAATGATTGTTGAGGGATCTCTAGCATGAAGCCGCGAATTCCAGTGCGTCTAGAATTTGCGACAATATAAATTGTACGTCAAATGGGCGCATTGGCGACAGCTTGGCCGTCTGGAGCCTTGCGGCCCTCTCAGGATTTTAGAGGTGCAATGTGAAACGTATTGAGAGAAACCCCACGACTGGCGTCTACCCGGCCACAACAGACTACATTCATGCCCTTGAAGTGAGCGCGCCGCAACGCATTCTCTATGTGAGCGGCACGATGGGACTTGATGAAGGCGGCGCGCCAGGCCGGTCTCTCGACGATCAACTCGTTCTCGTGTGGTCAAACATCCGAGCAATCCTCGCCAGCGCGGACATGTCGGTCGACAATATCGTCAGGGTCACGAGCTATCTGCGCGATAGCGCCTACGCGGATGCCAACGCAAAGGCGCGAAAGGCGGCCTTGGGCGGACGGCTCGTTCCGACTACAGCGATTGTCGTGCAGACTCTCGTCGAGGAATGGCTTGTCGAACTTGAGGTTGTCGCCGTCGCTTGAAGTAAGGGCTTCGCCGTCTATTCGGCGCGTTCGCCCGGCCTATAGTCCGCCGTCGCCTCAAGGAGCAGCGCGTCCAGCGTCATTGGCGGCGACTTCCATTCTTCAGCGGCGAATAGCGGCGCCTGGTCGGCATAGTGCGGGCTCTTTTTGCTGAGTGTAGCCGAGCCAAATTGATGGATAGTTTTAATGAGCGGCGTTCCCCCGCCCTCCGGCCAGTCAGCATAAAGAATGTAAGTGTCGCCTCCAGCCGCCGTCCATGCGCCATGCGCATTTTCTCCGTCGGGGTACACTGCTCTCAAGGTTTCTGGTCCGCCATTGAGCGCCCAGCTTTCCTCTCCGCGTTTCAATCTCATCGCTTCGCTCCATAATGGATCGATGCGGCCGAAGGCGGCTCTGAGCTCTTCAGAGGCTTGCGTCAGAGCGTCTTTAGGGTTCGGCGTTTCCGGATGTTCGCCGGCGAGATACCAGTCGAGCGCAAGCCTTCCTGTTCTAATCGCCAGAGCGGCGCTTCGGCTGTCTTTTGACGCTGAGAGGTCCCAGGATTTAAGCAGCGCTATCTCTTCCGCTAGCCCTGGATCGTTTGTAACGCTGTCATCAGCCAACAGACTGTCGATCAGATGCGCTAGCCGCGACTTCCGCGAATAAAAATGATCCATTTTGTAAGCGACGAACTCTTCGCCGCTGATCGCCTCATCGGCGCCGTACAATTCCTGTTCCCTGAGACCGCGATTAGTGGTTTTCATATCAATGCCGTACTCGGGCGGAAAATCTTCGGGTTTCGGACTGTCTTCAGCCGATGACGATTCAAAGGGATTGTTGTTGCCGTTGACGACGTAACCTGCGGCCGGGGCGACAACATGCGGCGCAGAGCCGAACGGCCGTACCCCTTGCCATAGAAGTTCTGATTTGTCTCCCGGGACCGGAGTCGACCAGTCCTGATCCCTCGCTCGTATCGGAATCGCTGCATTGTAATAGTATGCAATTGTTCCCTTCCCGTCGGCATAGACCACGTTGAAGCTCGGCACGGCTTGCATGGCCATGGCGTTACGCCACTCTGCGAAATCTGAAGCTTTATTAAGCCGGTAGAACTGCTCTACGCCGCGAATGTCGTTCATCGCGGCGTATGCGACAGCAAATACGCCAGATGGGGTCACAAATACGGGGCCGTGCGCGGACCGATAGACTTCTCGCGTCACTGGCAGAGAAAATGGGCCGAACAGCCTTACACGGAGTTTCGTCTTGGATCGTTCGAGAGGTTTCCAGTCCCCATCGAAACGATACTTCGTCGGCTTTTTAGGGTTATCGACCTCCAGCTTGTAGACATCGACAAGATCGGGTTTGTTGACAGTGAACGCCCAGCCGAGTTTCGGGCCAGCCCCGTGTGATACTATCGGCGAACCGGGAAACAGCCCGCCGATCATGTCCCAGCCCTCCTCCGACTTGACCCGCACTTCGTACCAGGCGACCGGCCCTGTATAAGGCTGATGCGAGTTGACCATCAGCCGAGTATGTCCGTCTGTTGCGCGCGATGGCGCAACGGCTATGGCGTTAGAGCCGACTTCCACTGAAGGAGGCAGGCGCAACAGCGCCTCACGCGCCTGTTCTAGCGCCGCATGGGTTTCAGGCTTTGTCTCAAAAAGCGCCGTAAGCTCTGCGTCCAGTCCGTAGAAGAATGGCGTGCGCATAACAAATCCGGCGACAATGTCTTTTCCCGAGACAGGCGCCACGCCCGATTTGCAACGCGATGGTCTTTCGGCGCACCAGAAATTGATTCCCGCAGCGTATCCTTCAACGAGCTCGCGCGTTTTAGGCGAGAGGGTGCGCTCATATTGCGCCTCTATGTCCGGCCACACATTGAGCGCAGCGACAAGGTAGTCTGTGATTGCGCCGCGCTTGCCTGTCTGCGATGCGAGCGTTCCGCGAGAAAAGAACAGCGTCTCTTCAATTGTCTTCCAGTCGTCTTCGGCGTGCGCATAGGCGAGACCGAAGGCGACGTCAGCATCGCGCGGGCCGTAAATATGAGGCACGCCAAAGGCGTCGCGAATAACGCGCGCATCAAATGCGGCGGCGGCCTGCTTCGCGGCGCTTGCGTCGAACCGAGTTGGGCCTGGCGTCCAGAGTACGGCTCCGGCAATGACCAGCAAGGCGCAGACCGCAGCGAGAATCCCGCCAATCACTTTCATATCCGCCCCCTAGTCTTTTCTCGTGTTCTTTGCGTCTCTCTAGCGGCAAACGGCCAGCTTTGCATCGTTCGTCGACAGCAAAGCGCTCCAGCCGTTGCCAGTCCGTCACATATTGGCGATAGGAGGGGCAAAGAGCCTCATCAGGAACCCCATCATGCGCCACGCCATCGCCGCCCTCCTCCTTGCCGCCCCTGCAACAGCAGGCGCCCAGGACGGAGGGCCGACTCTCCCTGTGGCCGATCCATACTATATCGATGGGGAGGCGGCCCTTGCGGCAAGGCATGCGATCAAACCGATCACCAAACGGGCGAAGAACGTCATTCTGTTTGTCGCTGACGGCATGGACCCCACGACGGTCGCGGTGACGCGCATCTATGACGGTCAATCCCGCGGCGAGACCGGCGAGGAGAATTATCTTTCCTTCGAGCGCTTCCCCTACCTAGCGATGTCGAAAACTTACAACACGAATGCGCAGACGCCGGATTCCGCCGGCACCATGTCGGCGATGGTCACGGGTGTAAAAACGAAAGCCGGCGTTCTCTCCGTCACTGATGAAGCAAATTACGGCGACTGCGCCTCAAGTCTCGCCGCGCGCGCCCTCACCCTTGGCGAGCTTTCCGAAAATGCCGGCATGGCGACCGGCGTCATCTCCACCGCTCGCCTCACCCACGCAACGCCGGGCGCGGTCTATTCGCACACGCCAAGCCGGGATTGGGAGTCGGACAGCGACCTCACCGAAGAAGCGCAGACGCACGGCTGCAAGGATATCGCCCGCCAGCTTATCGAGTTTCCCTTTGGCGATGGGCTCGAGGTTGCGATGGGCGGCGGCCGCAGCAATTTTCTCACCG
>JAVJPA010000324.1:0-5783 GCA_040216495.1 Amphiplicatus sp.
CCACCAGGCGAGTTCCGTCACCAGCGCCGGATCGCGCGCCACGACCGCGCCGCCGACAACGTCGGAGTGGCCGTTCAGATACTTCGTCGTCGAGTGGATGACGAAATCGGCGCCGAAATCGAACGGGCGTTGCAGAACCGGCGACAGAAAAGTGTTGTCGACTGCGACAAGCGCGCCGGCCGCATGCGCCTTGCGCGTCACTTCAGCGAGATCCGTGACCCGCAAGAGCGGGTTCGACGGCGTTTCGATGAGGACGAGCTTGGCGCCTTTCGCCAGCGCGGCGTCGATCGAAGCCTCGTCGGTGAAGTTCGCATACTCGACATAAAGGTCGCCCCGCTTGGCGCGCGCATTCAGCAGCCGACGCGTGCCGCCATAACAGTCGTGCGGCGCGACGACGAGATCGTCCGCCTTCAGAAGATGAAAGACGAGATCGACCGCCGCCATGCCGGACGAAACAACCACCGCCCCCGCTCCGCCTTCTAGGTCGGCGACGGCCTGGGCGAAGAGCGCTCGCGTGGGATTATTGGTGCGCGAATAATCCGCTTCCGGCTTTTTGCCGACTTCGTCCCAGTGATACATCACGGAGAGATGTAAAGGCGGGATCACCGCCCGGTACGCCTTGTCGGTTCGGATGCCCGCGGCGGCGGCGATCGTGCGCGGCGCGAGGCCTTCTTTGGCGCGCGTGTCGCGAGCGAGCGCCAGAACGTTGGCGTCCTCGTGACGGTGCGCGGTTTTGGTTTCGTTCGAATTCGTGGGTTGGGACATCGCCGGCATTCCTTTCTCTACAGGTCCACAACCCATCGAGTTTTCGCGGAATACCGGACTTCGGCGGCGCTTCGGCCTACGGCCTAATCGCCTCCTCATCTCTCGGATGCTTTGGGATTGCGCCCTCAGCCACCGCAGGAGTTGGCACCATTTCCACGGGGTTGGTTATCCCCGCGACTGGTTGCCCCGGCTTCAAAGGGCCTGTCCCTCAGCCGGTCTCGATGAGCTCCTGCAACATGGGCAAAGAGGCGTAGCGCGTCAAGCTACGAATGTAAAAATATGTGGCTGATCCTGCTATAAATTAGCGTTGGTGCGCGATTTTACGGAGGCCGCAGTTTCTGAAGGCTTATTTTTGCTTCTGCCGCACCCTGCTCACGAATTCTTGTGGGCGATTTCACATATTTTTCATCTCGACGCTGAAGCCGAACGCCCTGCGCGCGGCGCCGCCCCGACCCGGCGAAGGACGAAGCCATTCTTGCGGCGGCGAGCGAGCTGTTTCTTGAAAAAGGCTACGGCGTCAGCATCGACGACATCGCCGAGCGCGCTTGCGTTGTGAAGCAGACGGTCTACGTCCGCTTCAAGTTGAAGGAAGACTTGTTCGGCGCAGTCATTCGCGCCGTCGCGGACGAACTTGTCGCGCCGCTTTCGGCGGCTGATCCCGGAGGCTCCGTCCCGCGACCGGCTCACCGCCATCGGCGAGCAATATCAACGCGTGATACTTGAGCCGAAACGAGTCCGCATGGCGCGGCTGACGATCGCCGAGGCGACATCGTTTCCCGATCTCGCCCGCCGCTACTTCGAAAGCGGTCCTTCCTATGCGTGCGGCCGGCTTTCGGACTTTCTTGCAACAGCGACGGAGCGAGGCGAACTAAAGATCCAAGACGCGCCGCTCGCCGCCTCGCAGTTTCTCGGACTCCTGAAAGGCGTTGATCATCTCGGCGCTCTGCTTGGAATTGACAGCGCCGAAGGCGAACCTCAGCGCAAGCGCCGCCTCGCCGCCGCGATCGATACGTTCCTGAAGTTGTACGGATAACCGTCAAGGCTGCTTCTCCCGCCTGACCGTGGTATGGACCCTCAACACGGGAGGGGCCGCTCATGTTTCGTCAATTCGCGCTCGGCGTCGTCGCCGCGCTTCTCGCTGGTTGTTCAGAACCGGCTTCGCAATCGGATTATTTCGACAATGCTGGCCGGGAGGACCTTCTCGCCGGCGGCGTCCGCATGATTGAGATCGACACGCCGGACGGGCCGCATAGAGTGTGGACGAAACGCACCGGGAACAATCCAGCGCTGAAGCTTCTTCTCCTGCATGGCGGGCCCGCGTTCACCCACGACTATTTTCAAGCCTTCGACAGCTTCCTGCCGGCGGCAGGGATCGAGTATTACTATTACGACCAGCTCGGCGCAGGACGCAGCGACAGGGCCGACAATGATGATCTGTGGACGATCCCGCGCTTTGTCGATGAGGTCGAACAGGTGCGCGTCGCGCTCGGCCTAGACGCGACGAATTTTTGCATTCTCGGTCATTCATGGGGCGGCATTCTCGCCATCGAATACGCCCTCGCCCATCAGGACAAGGTGAAATGCGTCATCATCTCCAACATGATGGCGTCTATCCCCGCCTACAATCAGTATGCAGCGGAAGTTCTCGCGCCCGGCTTCGATCCGGCTGCGCTAGCAGAAATCATGGCGCTTGAAGAAGCGAAAGATTATTCGAATCCGCGCTACATGGAATTGCTGACGAAGGAGCATTACGAGAAGCATATTCTGAGAATGCCAGCGGACGAGTGGCCGGAGCCTGTCAACCATGCCTTCGCCATGCACAACCCGCATATCTATACGCTGATGCAGGGGCCGAGCGAGTTCCGAGCCAGCGGCAGGCTCGAAAACTGGGATCGCACCGCCGATCTTGCGACGATAACCGTCCCGGCGCTGACCATCGGCGGCGCCTACGACACCATGGATCCGAAACATATGGAGTGGATGGCGGGGCAGATGCCTAACGGGCGCTATCTCGGCACCAGCGGCAGCCACATGGCTTTCTACGACGATCAGGAAACCTATATGCGCGGGCTTATCGGCTTCCTGAAAGACGTCGAATAAACCGTCAAACCGCCGCGCCGAACAGCGAGCCGACCGCCGCTGTCACCGCCATCGCGACGGCGCCCCAGAATGCAACGCGCACGATAGCGCGCGCTTTGCTTGCGCCCCCAAGACCTGCCGAAACTGCGCCGAGCAGCGCAAGGCTCAACAGTGACGTCGCCGGAACGATGAGCGTTATGTGAGCGAGCGGGGCGAGCCCCGCCGCCGCGAGCGGCAACGCCGCGCCGATGGAGAACGCGAGCGCCGAGGCGCCCGCCGCCTGCAACGGCCGCGCTTTGGCGAGATCGGTGATGCCAAGTTCGTCGCGCTTGTGCGCTTCGAGGGAGTCGTGAGCGGAGAGTTGCGTCGCCACTTCGCGGGCCAGCGCCGGATCGAGGCCGCGCTGCACGTAAATGTCCGCAAGCTCTTCGAGTTCAGCCTCGGGATATTTTTTGAGCGCCCGCTTTTCTATTTCGATGTCGGCGCGTTCGGTGTCGGCTTGCGAGCTGACCGACACATACTCGCCCGCCGCCATCGACATGGCGCCGGCGACGAGAGCGGCGACCCCGGCGAGCAGGATTTCCGGTTTGCCCGAAGACGCCGCGGCGACTCCGACAATGAGGCTCGCGGTCGAAACGATGCCGTCATTAGCGCCGAGGACAGCGGCGCGCAGCCAGTTGACACGCGAGCCGAGATGGCGTTCGGGATGAGGCGCTGGAGCAGTCATGCGCAAACCTTGCGCCGGTTCGCGCCGGGCGCAAAGGCGCCGCAGAGCCTTGCCTCTTCGCGGACCGGAGCGCACAAAGTCGCCTATGCCTCTTCTTATCTCCCGCGACGGCCCCGTTCTTACTATCGTCATAAATCGCCCGGAACGGCGCAACGCTGTCGACCGCGCGGCGGCCGAAAGGTTGGCGAGCGCCTTCCGCGCTTTCGACGTTGACGAAGCGCTGTCCGTCGCGATTCTTGCTGGCGCCGGCGGTCAGTTCTGCGCCGGAGCGGACCTGAAGGCGCTCGCCGAAGGCGGCGGCAATCGGGTTGAGGCGGACGGCGATGGTCCGATGGGCCCTACACGGATGACCCTGTCGAAACCGGTGATCGCCGCCATCGAGGGTCATGCCGTCGCCGGCGGACTCGAACTCGCCCTTTGGTGCGATATGCGAGTCGCGGCGCGGAACGCGACCTTCGGCGTCTATTGCCGGCGCTTCGGCGTGCCGCTCATCGACGGCGGCACGGTGCGCCTGCCCCGCCTTATCGGCGCCTCGCGCGCCAGCGACATGATCCTGACGGGACGCGCCGTGGGCGCCGAGGAAGCTTTCGCCTGGGGCCTCGCTAACCGCCTCGTCGAACCAGGGCAAGCGCTCGTGACGGCGCAGACGCTGGCCCATGAACTCGCCGCTTTGCCGCAGACATGCCTGCGCAACGACCGCGCCTCCTTGCTTGAACAATGCGGAATGGGAGAGGCCGAGGCCGTCACCAACGAGCTCCGACGCGGGCTCGCGACGCTCAGTTCGGGGGAAACGCTCGCCGGCGCCGCCCGCTTTGCGAATGGCGAGGGACGCGGCGGAAAGAAAGTCGGTTAAGCCGCCTTGACGCCGACGACGCCGATACTGTCGTATTTTGCTTCCTTGTCGGCGCAGAACGTCTCCGCGAGCAGCCGCCACGACTGGGCGCGAGAATGCGCGGGCGGCAGCGCGCTCGACCTGCGCCCCGATGCTGCGAGCGCGTCACGAATGCGGTTTTCGGTGGCCCGCCAGTCATTGCTGAAAAGCCGCGCATAGCCGCAAAAATAGCGGTCAGTGACTTTCATCCCGCCCTTCTCCAGCATCATCGCGAGGTTTTGCGGCGAGAAGAAATAGAGATGACGCGGCGCATCGAACATTTCCGAGACGATGTTGAACCGTTTGAAGTGCGCACAGGCGGCATTCGGCGTTTCGCAGACGAACGTCCCGCCTTGCTTCAACAATCCGTAGACGGAACGCACCGTCGCCACCGGATCTAGACAATGCTCCAGCGAATGCGACATGACGACGAGATCGAACCCGCCCCGCTCCAGCGTGTCCGGCAGCGTCTCGCCGGCGCCGTGGCGGATGTCGCGCCCCGACGCGCGCCCGCGCGCCACCGCTTCGGGGTCAGGATCGACGCCGGTCGCGTCGGCGCCGCGTTCGGCGAACGCCTTCACGAGCTGGCCGTCCCCGCTGCCGATGTCGCACACCCTGAGACCTTCCCGCCCGCCGACGCGCGCGAGGAGCCGTTCAACCGTCGCCGCATCGCCCTTGTCGAAGCGCCAGGCGATATGGGCGCGAATGCGGTCGAAAAGGCTCGCCGCCTCTCCTTTGGCGAAATGACTTTCGCCGTGGGTGTAATAAGAATCGAGCCGGTAGAAGCCGGGCACTTCGGCCGCGCCCGGCAGCGGCGCAACGACGCCGAGCCCGCAAGCGTCGCAGCGCTCCACCCGTCCGTAAGGGGTTGGCGCTCGCGTCTTGGCGTCGATAGGCATCTCCAGCCACGGCGCACGCGCGCCGCCGCAAAGAATACACGCCACCCCCAGCCTCCTCGCGTTATTCAGGCCGTTTGTATCGCCCCCTGAGGCTTTTGCAAACCCGGCGAAGAGCGCTAGAGACTGCCTCTTCAGGCGCCAGATGCAGGCGCGTAAGGAGCGAGCGTGGCGAAGAAAAACGGCAAGAGGGGCGGATCGGGCGATCTGTTCGGCGGCGGCGATTATACGGCGAAAGATATCGAGGTGCTGGAGGGGCTTGAGCCCGTCAGGAAGCGCCCCGGCATGTATATCGGCGGCACCGACGAAAAGGCGATGCACCATCTCTTCGCCGAGGTGCTAGACAACGCCATGGACGAGGCGGTCGCGGGTCATGCGAGCCGTATCGAGGTCGAGCTCACCGCCGACAATTATCTCGCCGTCACCGACAATGGCCGCGGCATGC
>JAVJPA010000325.1:0-4706 GCA_040216495.1 Amphiplicatus sp.
CATAGTCCGCGCCCGCTTCGTAAAAAAGAACGTAGTGTTTTTCGGTCATCTTCCGCGCTGACTGGCTGCGAGCGGCACTATCGCCGATACGCGCCGCCTTGTCATGGGTCCGGCGCGTTCAGCAGGCCGCATCCGATCAAACGCGCGAGAGGAGAGACAGGCGACGGCTCTGACGCAACCTGAACCCGCCGACTACTCGCTAACCCAGCCTTGCAGCAGGCCCGCCCAACGGGCGTATCCCGCCCCGTTGAGATGCAGGCTGTCGTCTGTCAGCGTTGGATCCAGCCCCTCGCCGACAAGAAACGGCGCATAGGTGTCGAGGAACGCCGCTCCATGCCGTCCGGCGCTTTCGGCGAGCGAGGCGTTGAGCGTTTCGATTTCATCGCGGAACTGCGCTTCTCGCGGCATCACCGCCTGCACAAGCACGGCGCCCGGCGCGAGCGCCGCCAGCTCGGCGATAATTCTGTCGGCGTTCTCCGCAACCTCCGTCACCGGAACGCCGTTGCCGATGTCGTTGGTCCCGATCAGCAGAACGATCTTCGACGGCTTCGCCGCCTCGATCTGCGCAAGCCGCGCTAGAAGCCCGCTGGTGCGGTCCCAGCCGACGCCGAAATTCGCAGTTCGAACGCCGGGCAAAAGCCGCGTCCAGTCGCCGCCTTCGGTGATCGAATCCCCGACCATCGCGACGGCGCCCGGCGCCGGCGGATGCTCGGCGAACAAGGCGACGCGATAGGCGTAATTGATCTTTCCGCCCGGCGCGTATTCCTGAGGAATCGGAATGTCCGTGCCCGGAACCGTTTCGCCGAGAGCCGCCGCCTGCTTTTCGAGGTCGGCGGCGCCTTCCGCCGTGGACGCCGGCGCGCAGGCGGTCATCAATGTGAAAAGCGAAAGCATTAATGTGACGTTGCGCATGTCTCTCCTTACTCCGCCGCAACCATCGCCACATGCGGACGGTCGGCGCGATACGAATTGATGCGCTCCTCGATCTCGTGGCGGAAGTGGCGGATGAGGCCCTGCACCGGCCATGCGGCGGCGTCGCCAAGGGCGCAGATCGTGTGGCCCTCGACCTGGCTCGCCACGTCGAGCAGCTTGTCGATTTCGCTCGTCGCGGCGTTTCCGACCGCCATGCGCTCCAGCACGCGCCACATCCAGCCTGTGCCCTCGCGGCACGGCGTGCACTGGCCGCAGCTTTCATGCTTGTAGAAATAGGAGATTCGGGCGATGGCGCGCACGACGTCCGTCGACTTGTCCATGACGATGACCGCCGCCGTGCCGAGGCCGGACTTCACATCCTTCAGCGCGTCGAAATCCATCAGCACGTCTTCGCAGATCTCTTTCGGCAGGAGGGGTACGGACGATCCGCCGGGGATGACCGCCTTCAGGTTCTCCCAGCCGCCGCGCACGCCGCCGCAATGCTCTGCTAGCAGCGTCTTCAGCGGAATCGACATTTCCTCCTCGACATTGCACGGCCGCTCCACATGGCCGGAAATGCAGAAGACTTTCGTGCCCGCGTTGTTCGGGCGACCGAATTTCTTGAACCAGTCGGCGCCGCGGCGAAGGATGGTCGGCGCGACCGCGATCGATTCCACATTGTTGACGGTCGTCGGGCAGCCATAGAGCCCGGCGCCCGCCGGAAACGGCGGCTTGAGGCGCGGCTGGCCCTTCTTGCCTTCGAGGCTTTCAAGCAGCGCCGTTTCCTCGCCGCAAATATAGGCGCCGGCGCCATGGTGGACGTAACAGTCGAAGTCCCAGCCTGAGCCGGAGGCGTTCTTGCCGATAAGTTTAGCCGCATAGGCTTCGTCGATCGCCTTCTGCATGGCGATGCGCTCGTCGACATATTCGCCGCGTATATAAATATAGCAGGCGTGCGCCTTCATCGCGAAGGAGGCGATAAGGCAGCCTTCGAGGAAGAGATGCGGATCGTGCCGCATGATGTCCCGGTCCTTGCAGGTGCCGGGCTCGGACTCGTCGGCGTTGACGACGAGATAATGCGGACGGTCTTTCACTTCCTTCGGCATGAACGACCATTTAAGGCCCGTCGGAAAGCCGGCGCCGCCGCGGCCGCGCAGCCCTGAATCCTTCATCTGCTGAATGATCCAGTCCGGCCCCATGGCGAGAATGTCCTTCGTCCCGTTCCACGCGCCGCGCTTTTTCGCAGCGTCGAGGTCCGGCGACTGGAGGCCGTAAAGGTTCGTAAAAATGCGGTCTTTGTCCTGAAGCATGGAGCGGCTCGTTACTGTTGGTCCGCGGCGGCGGAGGATTTCATGGCCGGGGCGTGATCGCGCATCCAGCGAAGCAGGATCGGCACGAAGATGAGAGAGGTCGCGACGACGCCGCCGACGAGATAGGTCATTTCTTTCGTATAGAGATAGATCGAGACGACCGCGAACAGCAGCATGCCCTCAAGCATGGCGATATTGAGGAGCGCCCTCGCCGCCTCCTTGCGCCTCTGGCTGTCGATAGATGCGGATACGGTCGCCATCATTCGGCCGGGGCTGGCGGTTTTGAATTCGGCAGCTCCGCGATCGGGCGCGCGGCCGAGCCGTCGTAAAGAGACGGGTCGGTGAGCGAGGTGTTGTCGCCTTCGGGATCGGAAGTGTGGCGTTTCGGATTGGCGGTTCCGGCTTTGACTTTTTCGCCCCGGCGCCACTTGCCGAGCATCTCCTCAAGCTCTTTGGCCGAAAGATCCTCGTAATAATGATCGGATTCCTTCGTCGAGACCTGCGCCATCGGCGCGTTGACGCAGGCGCCGAGACATTCGACTTCAAGCCACGAAAGCTTACCGTCCGCCGTCGGATGATTGGGCTCGCCGATGACGCGCTCGCAGACCTCGATGAGATCGCCGGCGCCGCGCAGCATGCAGGGCGTCGTGCCGCAGACCTGCACGAAATACTCGCCCTGCGGCGCGAGGTTGAACATGGTGTAGAAGGTCGCGACCTCGTAGACGCGGATGTAGGGCATATCGAGCTGGCGCGCGATATGCTCCATCATCGGGATCGAAACCCAGCCTTCCTGCTTCTGCCCCCGCCACAGGAACGGGATCACGCAGGAGGCCTGCCGGCCCGCGGGATATTTCTTGATCTGCGCGTCGCACCAAGCGAGATTCTCCTTCGTCCATTCGAAGGAGGCGGGCTGATTCTTTGCGGGTCTGCGGGAAGCCATCTACGTTACTTCTCTTGCTTGATGGGGTCGCTCGAATTGTGACGCTTTTCCCACTTTTCTACGCAACACCGGAGGATAGCAGCAACAGCAATAAACAATACCGCAAATAATGCCGCGGCAATCGCCGCGATCCCCAATGCGCATTCATATGCGCCCAAAACGAGCAACGACACGGCGAACAATAACGATGCAAACGCGGCAAGATCGTAGGTCCAATTTTCTAACCATAAATGGAGTTTTTGTTCCTCCTCGCCTTTCTTGGCCAGTCTTGCCCGCGCTAAGGCTTTTGACTTTTGCAGAGTCCAACTGACGCCAAGCAGAAATAGAACCACAAGCCCGGAAATTTGAGCGAGTAAGGCAACTTCTGCTGATATGGGGTCATCGCTCGCAGACTTATTCAAGTTGTAACCGATAAGTGCCGACACAACGAGCAAGATCACTGCGCGAAACCCATCAGCGACCTGATCCGCTCTCGATTGATAATTATCGGAATTCACGACCATTATTGCTTTAAAGCGCCAAACCGAACTTCGCAAAACTCCCTAGCAGCAGTTTTGGAACTCTCGCTTGTGTCCGGTAATCGCTCCTTTTGCTCGCCGTGATGGACGTTTTCATAGCCCCAAACCGACCCACGTCGCGTAAACTTTTCAGCACGAAACGTTGCGATGATAAAATCATCGCCACCATCGGCTATAGCTGGCGACGCTACAAAACAGACCGGGCACCAAGCCGCATCCTTACCGGCCTTTTCGCATTCAGCCGTCAACACGTTTACATGAAAATTGTCATACTCCTTGATGGCACCAATTGCGCCTTGGACTGCCAACCCAACTTGGCTTTGACTAGGCACCTGATCTGCACCAGAGCAGGCAGCGACAGCTACCCCTAAAAGCAACGTTAATCGCCTCACCGGTCAATCTCCCCGAACACGATGTCGAGGCTCCCGAGGATCGCGGACACGTCCGCCAGCATGTGGCCGCGGTTCATCCAGTCCATCGCCTGAAGGTGCGGAAAACCCGGCGCGCGGATCTTGCAGCGATAGGGCTTGTTGGACCCATCGGAGACGAGGAAGACGCCGAATTCGCCTTTCGGCGCTTCGACCGCGGCGTAAACCTCTCCGGCGGGAACGTGGAAGCCTTCCGTGTACAGCTTGAAGTGATGGATGAGCGCTTCCATCGAGGTTTTCATCGTCTCGCGCTTCGGCGGCGCGATCTTGCCGTCGCGCGTCATGACGGGGCCCGGCCCTTCCTCGCGCATTTTGGCGATGGTCTGCTTCATGATCGAGAGCGACTGGCGCATCTCCTCTATGCGGCAGAGATAGCGGTCCCAGCAGTCGCCGTTCTTGCCGAGCGGAATGTCGAAATCGAGTTCGGCGTATGTCTCATAGGGCTGCGACTTGCGCAGATCCCACGCGACGCCCGAGCCGCGCAGCATCACGCCGGAAAAGCCCCACGCGAACGCTTCTTCCTTGGTGACGACGCCGATGTCGACATTGCGCTGCTTGAAGATGCGATTGTGAGTGATCAGCGTTTCGAGATCGTCGA
>JAVJPA010000326.1:0-18351 GCA_040216495.1 Amphiplicatus sp.
TTAAGGAAAGCGGTGGCGGAGGCTTCGACGAGTCCGTTGTCGTTGGTGAACAATGCGACAGGTATCCGGTAAAGCGCGTAGCTTTCGCCATTCGCATAGGAGGCGACCAGCCTGCCGTCGGCAGTGAGGCTGACGCCCGCAAGCGCGCCCGGATCGGCCGCGCCATCTGGAAGGGGGGGCGTGCGGTTTATGTTGATGGTCTCGAGCGCAGACAGGCTCTGCGCCGCGCCAGCCTCGCCATTGGCGCCGAGCGGGTAGCCTTGGAGGTAGTAGTCGGCGCCGTTGACCAGGTCGCCCGCCGCATTTGGCGCGAAATCGCCGGCGCGGGTGAAAAGATAAGGAGCGATCCCGTTCGCGCCTTCCGCAGTTTCGGAGACGACGAAGAAACCGGCGCCGGAGATCGCCGCGTTGGTTTTGGTTTCGGTGCGCGTCACTGCGCCCTGTTCGGCGATGAGCTGGCGGTTGACAGCGCCGACGCCCGCGCCTGCGCGGCCTTCCGATTGCGATGAGGCGGTCGTAACGAGATGGGCGAAGTCAGTGCGCGCGCGCTTGAAACCGACGGTCTGGCTGTTGGCGATATTGTTCGAAACCGCCTCAAGGCTGGTGGTGAACGCGGTGACGCCGGAAACGCCGATAGAGAAAAGGCCGGTGAGAGACATTGTGTCTTCCTTATGAGTCGGCGGCGACGCGGGTGACGGCGGAAAGCTCGACAAGGCCGGCGGCGGTTTCGAGTTTCGCAGCGCCGTCGGCGAAAGATACGGCGTTGACGCGCAGAGTCGTCTCTATAAGCGGCGTTAATTTCTCGCTGCTCGCATCGACCGCCGAGATCACGAGCCGGTAGACGCCGGGCGCGGCGGCGTCGCCATCGGCTGTTTTTCCATTCCAGGCGACATCGTGAGTTCCCTTGCCTGTTGCGCCCTCAAGGGTCGTAACGGTGCGCCCGAGACTGTCCACGACGCTGACAGAGACCGATGCCGCCGTATCGGGCAGCGTATATATCCACGCCGCGCCGTCGCCCGTATGCGCGGCTATGTCGGTCGCGAGCGTCACATTGCGTCCGACTAGGGACAGCGCGCTGTTGCGCTCGCCGGCAGCCTGAAGCGCGATCAGCGTTTCAAGATGGCTGTTGGTCTGAATCGATTGCTCGACGGACGAGAACTGCACGAGCTGCTCGGTGAATTTCTCCGTGTCGAGCGGCGCAAGCGGATCCTGGTTGCGGAGCTGAGTTGTCAGGAGCTTGAGGAACGTGTCGAAGTTCGCCGTGAGCTGTGAAGAAGCGCTGGCGGACTGGGACGAGGCGGCGAGGGCGGAGATTTCCATGGCAGTCCTCAGGTGAAAAGATCGACGACGCCGCGCGAATACGAGGCGAGGAAGAGCGGGGCTTGCGGCGAGGCGAAAGCGCTGGCGGTTGGCGCGGCCATGTCAGACGGTTTCGCTGGAGCTTCGCTTGGCGCCTCGAACGAAAAAGCAAGATCGCCCGCGCCGAGGTCCAATCCCGAGGCGAGAAGCATCTCGCGCAGGCCGGCTTCGTCGCGGCGGAAAAGATCGTGGGCGCTCTGTCTGTCGAAGCTGAGCGCAAGCTGCGCCTTGCCGTCTTCGCCGACCGTGAGACGCGCGGCGACACGCCCGAGCTCTGGCGGATCGAGGCGAAGGTCGAATGCGGTCGCCCCATTTTCAAGCTTGCGCGCCAGGAGCCGCGCGAACTCGGAGGCGACCGGTTGTTCGGGGCGCGTCGCTGCTGGCGCTTTCGGTTTCGCCGTTTCGCTGGCGCTGCGCGCCTGCGCTTCTCGCGACGCGGTTTCGATGCGCGCTGTTGCAACCGCGGGCGAGGCTTGCTGGGGGACGAACGGCGACGCGGGGATGGCCCCTGGAGATGGGGCTGCGGCAAGCGCGGCTCCCGGCGTGGCGGCTTTGTCGGTTGTCACGGCGGCGGACTGAGAATGCGCCGCAGGTTCGGGCGCGCTGCGCAGGGTTGCATGGGCGTTCGATTGAGGAGAGGACCCGCGATCCGGCGCGCTTTCTTTCGCGCCTTGCGCCGTCGTCTCGCGCGCTGGCGTCGTCGCAACTTCGCTCGCGCCTTCTTTTGCGCCGAACGCTTTCAGCGCCGCGCCGGCGTGCGTTTCCAGGGAGGCGCTGGCGAGCGCATAGCTGAAACCGGGTGCGCCGGCGTCCGCGGCGTCGGGCGACGCGCGTTTCGGGAGGCTGAGGCTCGCAGAGGGCAGGGACTCGATCATGGCGCTCGCACTTCAATCGCGCGATCCTGCGCAAGCCGCGCGCCACTGGCGCAATCAAGGCTCGCATTGGGCTTGCAGGCTTAAGTCCCGTTAGGAATTTTCGGCATGCGGAAGAATCCGGCGTGCAGAAGTTTCCGCCTGCGGCTCATTTTGCCGGGCGCCAAAACAAATATCCGGCGCTGGTGCGGCGATTGCAACTTTTTCTGCTGGATCAATTCGCGCGAGGCGAGGCGACGGCTATCGGCATGACAAGACCCGCATATTTCCTTGAACGCGCTGCGCGAGCGGCGCAACGGGCGGCAGATCGCGCCCGGCGCTTTTTGCCGGCCGGGCAATTCCTGCCGGGCCGGCCGCGCTATTGGGGAGCTGGGCGATGACCGGACTCAATGTCGCGTTGAACACGGCCGTCTCCGGCCTCTTCGCCAACCAGCAAGCGATCGCGGCGACGTCGGAAAACATCGCCAACGTCAACACCGCTGATTACACGAGGCGCGAGGCGCGGTTTTTCACCGACGCCATTACCGGTCAGTTCGCCGGCGTCGATGTGAACATCGTGCGCGCGGCGGTCGATCGGTTCCTGCAAGGCGCGACCTATCGCAGCCTCGCCGACGCTTCGGCGACCAACGCCATCGCGGAAGGGCTGGCCCGCGTCGAAGCCTCGCTCGGCGCGCCGGGCGACAACATCTCATTCGCCAACGAACTGGACCGCGCTTTCGCCGCGCTGACGACGCTTGGAGCGAACCCATCCTCGCCGGCGGCGAAAGCGGAGGCGGTTTCCGCGCTTGATGCGGCGTTCGCCGCGTTCTCTCGCACCCGCGCCGCCATCGTCACAGAAACGCAAGCGGCCGATGCGCAGATCAGCCTCGACATCGATCGCGCCAACGCGCTGCTGAAAGAAGTCTGGCGACTAAACTCCGTCGTGCCTGAAAGCGACGGCGCTGCGGACCTGCTCGACGCGCGGCTCTCGGAATTGTCGAAGCTCATCTCCATTACGGTGACGCGCAACGAGAGCGGACAGGTTGAGGTCTCGGCCGGCGGGCAGACGCTTGCGAACGCGGGCGGTTACACGGAGCTCGGCTTTGCGCCGGGAACGCCGGCGCGGCTCACGCTGTCGTCGGTCAATCCCGACTCGGGCGGGCTCACGGAGATCAGCGCCGATTTCGGCGGCTCTATTGCGTCGGGCGAAATTCGCGGCCTGCTGGATCTGCGCAATATCGAACTGCCGCGCCTCGACGCGATTGTCGCCGGGGCGGCGCGAGGCGTCGCCGGACAGTTGAACGCCGTCTATGCGCTCAACGTTCCTGTCGGCGCGACGGCGCCTGACGTCTCATACGGCGCGCTGATCGTTGAAGACGCGGACGGAAATTTCTCGGTCAACGGCGTCATCGCCAACGATCCCTCGCGCTTTGCGACGGCGCGCCCCGGCGCCGGCGGCGTCGGCGGCGCCAATGACGGAACCGGCGCGGGACTGCTCGCCGATCTCGGCTCTTCAGCGGCGGCTGGCGACGTCCGTCAGGCGGTGGGGCTCATCGGTTCCGCGTCGAGCAATGCTGCGCGCGCGGCCAATACCAACATCGCGCTCGCCAATGAACTCACCGCGCGCGCCAGCGCCCAGAGCGGCGTCAATCTCGACGAGGAGTTGTCCAACCTCATCGTTTTCCAGCGCGCTTACGGCGCCAACGCGCGCGTCATCGCCGCCATCGATGAGATGTGGCAGGCGCTCGTTTCAATCCTCTAGAGGCTGACCCATGCCCCGCATTTCCGATCTCGGCTTTCAGCAAATCCTCCTACAGAGTTTCCAGCGCGTTCAAAACGCGGCTCAGGAGCACCAGATACAGCTTTCATCGGGCAAAATCTCGCAAGCCTATAGCGGCGTTGGCGCATCGACCAACCGGCTCTTGTCGGCAGAAGGCGTCATTTCGCGAGCGACCGCTTATGAGGACGCCGCGACTGTCGCGGCGACCCGCCTGCAAACCCAGGAAGCGGCGATCACCAATGTCACGGACGTTCTCACCGGCTTGCGCCAGCGCTTTGTTGCTGTGTTGGCGACCGGCTCGGCTGAGCTCTTGACGCCAGAGCTTGAAACCGCGGCGCAACGCATCCTTTCCTCGCTGAATACGCAGCTCGGCGGCGTCTATATTTTTGGCGGTTCGGACGGAACGGCGAAGCCGGTCGGCGCGTCGAGCCTCGCTGACATCGGCGCGGCGGCGGACCCGAACGATCTGTTCGATCCGACCGCCTCGCATCTGCGCCTCGCGGTGGAAGAAGGAACGACCATCGACGGCGGGCCGCTCGCGCAGGAAATCGGCGCCGATCTCATGGCTCTGCTGCACGATTTCGCCAACGCGCCCGCGACGCTCGGACCGTTTAATGGCGAACTCACTGCGCAGCAGCGCGACTTTATTGTGGCGAAAGTGGCCGAACTTGACGCCGTCGCCGCCGATCTCAACGCCGCGCTCGGCGTCAACGGCATTGCACAGGCGCAGACTGATGCGGCGACGGCGCGCAACATCCAGCGCCGAAACCTCGCCGAACAAATCGCGTCGGGCATCGAAGACATCGACATCGCGGAAGCGGTGGCGCGTCTTGCGCAGGACCAGATCGCCGTCGAAGCTTCGGCGCGCGCGCTGGCGCAGGCGACGCAGTTGTCGTTGTTGAATTATATCTAAGTGCGTAGTGCGTAGAGAAGCGCCGCCTACGCACTACGTGCTAAGCGCTACGCGATCTAAGTCCCAAAACTCTGCACCAGCGAGCCTGCGATCAGGCGCCAGCCGTCGATCAGCACGAAAAAGATCAGCTTGAACGGCAGCGAGATGACGATTGGCGGCAGCATGAGCATCCCCATCGCCATCAGGATCGAGGAGATCGCCATGTCGATGATCAGGAAAGGAATGAAGATAAGGAATCCGATTTCGAACGCGCGTCTGAGCTCCGAGATCATGAAGGCGGGCACGATAATGTGCAGCGGCGTCGTTTCGGGCGCCTCGGGCGTGACTTTCGCCATGTCGAAGAAAAGCGCGAGGTCTTTCTCGCGGGTCTGGCCGAGCATGAACGTCTTCACCGGCGCCACTGCGCGCGGGAAGGCTTCTTCGATGGGAATTTCTTCCTGCAAGAATGGCGCGACCCCTTGCGTGTAGGCGGCGGAGAAAGTCGGCGCCATCACGAACAGGGTGAGAAACAAGGCCAGAGAGATAATCACCGGATTGGGTGGACTCTGCTGCACGCCGATAGCGGTTCTAAGCAGCGATAGTACGACAACTATTCTGACGAACGACGTCATCATGATCAGGATCGACGGCGCCAGCGACAGGACCGTCAGCAACAGGACAAGCTGCACGATGCGTGAGGCGAAGCCGCCCCCATCGCCGCCAAGGTCGAGCGTCATGGTCTGCGCCAGCGCATCCGCCGGCGCGAAGACGCACGCCGCGGCGATGGCAATGGCGAGGAAGCGCAACATCAGGCGGCGTCCGCCTTTTGCTGTTTCGCTAAAGGATTGGCGCCGGCGAATGTTTTAAGGCGCGCTACGGCTTCAACGAAGCTCGGCGCCGGCGCGGAGTCAGGAAGCTCGACGGTCGGCGCTTCTGGTATGTCTTTATCGACAATTGTTTCCGAGGTCGGCCCCAGAATGATAAGATGTTCGCGCCCGTCGCAGCGAATGATGACAGCGCGCCGCCGCGCATCGAGCGCGAGGCTTTCAACGATCGCGAGGCGCCGGCGTTTGACGAGGCTGAGCGCATTCTGAGCGAGACCCGCCTTGCGCGCGACGAGCGCACAAAGACCGATCAGGCCGAGCACGGCGATGAGCGCGAAAAAAATCCGGGAGAAATCGAGAATGTCCATAAAGCGGCGCCTTCTGCGCGTGTTGTCGCCGCTTACAATTATGGACCTCGATTTAACGGACGGTTAAGCATGGCGCTGCGCCGCGTTCATCTCTCGTTAACGCCGTAAAGCTCGGCGAGTTCGTTGAGCGATACAAACTTTCCGCCGAGATCGCCCGTGAAGAACTCGAAATAACGCCGGCAAGTCTGGAGCAACGCGTCGACGCCCTGCGCGTCGCGCGCATAAGCGGTCGCGCCCGGCGTCAGCGATGTGGAATGCAGGCTGAAGGTGAGAACAGGCGCCTTGTCGGCGACGAGACGGCGGGTGAGGGCGATGAGGTCTTTATGGCTTGCCCCTTCCGCGCTCAACCGCATCGGGGCCACAAGAGTACGGGGAAGGCGGTTCGCGCGCTTTGTGAAACCCGGTTGTGCGCGGCCTGCAAGCGCAAAGGATGTTCCGCGAATGAGGCGCGCGCCGCAGACGGGCGTAACGAAAACCTCCGCGCCGTCCGTTTCGACCGCGAAGGGCGCATCGCCCATCGCTGAAAAATCCGGCCCGCCCGCGCGCGAGAAGTCGAAGGCCGGGCTCGGGCTGAAATCGAGATCGATTCCGGCGGCGGCGATGGCGGCGTAAGCGCTCGCATCGACGCCATATCGTCCGGCCCTATGGGCGCGCGCGCGTTTGCCGAATGCATCCTCATAGGCGCTTGAGAGCGCACGCAGCTTTTCGGCCTGTATGGAAGGCGGCAGGTTCGATTGCCACGAGTAATATTCCCCATCATAGCCGTCCGTCGGCGGACTGGTCCATTGATGGAGATGGAGCCCGAGATCGGCGGCGCCGCGATCGCGCAGGTAACGGAAATAGCGTGCGGACGCTTCGTCCTCGATCACCGGCTGCGTGAGGAAATAGAGCGGGCGGGCGCCGAACGACGCGCAGACGATCTGGAAGCGGTCGACGCCCTCCGGCGCCGCGACCGCATGGGAAGGTTTGTCGAAACGAGACCAGTCGAAGATTTCCTCGGTGTCGACGGTGACGATCATGCGTGGGTGTTTGGCGCGCGGTATGGAAACTGGCCGGGTTTTCACGGCGCTGGCCGCGCGCCGGCGATCCAGCGTTTCGGCGAAAAGCCGATTCAGTCTGTGGGAGGTCTCCGTCCAGGAAAACCGCTCCGCATAAAGACGGGTGGCGGCGCGGCCGGGCGGCGCCGCAAGAGCGGCGCTGAGGGCGGCGGCTATCGCGGGCGCGGACCGTTCGGCCGCAAGGCGTCCTGCCTCGGGCGCGGCGATGACTTCGCCGTTGCCCCAGACGGGCGTTGCGACGGCCTGCGTCCCGCACGCCATGGCTTCGAGCAAGACGTTGGGCCAGCCTTCGCGGGAAGAAGCCAACGCCAAAATATCGGCGGCGTTATAGATTTCCGCCAGCTCGGCGTGCGGGATCGCGCCGAGAAACCGCGTGCGCTCCGAGACGCCGTGCGTCGCCGCCAGCGCTTCAAGGGCGGCGCGCTCTTCGCCCTCGCCGACGATCAGGAGCATTGCGTCGGGCAGGGCTTTCATCGCTTCGATGACGAGATGATGCCCCTTTCGTTCGATCAGATGACCGACGCTAGCGATTATCCATCCCGAAAGCCCCATGCGTATGCGGATCGCGTCCCGGTCGAGGGGGCGGAACATTTCGAGATCGACGCCGTTTCTCAGGACGGAAATTTTCTCCGCCGGCGCGCCGAGCGCAATCAGTTCGTCCTTAAGCGCCCGCGCCACCGTGATGACGGCGTCCGCTTTGATGACGGCGCCCAAGATCATGCGTTTCTGACGCGGATAGGAAGGAAGCAGGCTGACGTCGGTGCCCCGCGCGGTCAGGACGACCGGCTTGCCGAGCGCGCGGGCGGCGCGGACCGCCGCAATGCCGTCCGGGTACAGATAATGCGCGTCGATCAGGTCGAAGTCATACCCTTCGGCGATGAGCGCGCGCGCTTCTTTCAGGAAACAGCGCGTTAAAGCCGCTGCGGCGTAGGTCATGCCGATTTTCGGCGGGATCGCGTAGCGGGGATGGCGAACCTCGATCCCGCGCCGCGTTTCGAGCGCCGGGGCGGCGGCGTAAGCCGCGTATTTTCCAGCCCATTTTGCCGAAACGGGAAACCATGGCACCGGCGCGACGACGCGGATCTCGGCGCCCGACTGAGCCGCGAAATCCTTCAGCCGGTTCTCCACGAAAACGCCATGCGCCGGGGCCGCCGCGTTCGGATAAAGCGTCGTCAGGGTGAGGATGCGCATCCTGTCCTGATCAGCATGAATCGCGCCGTCCAGCCAGCCGATCAGGGAACTGCCCGCCTCTTAACGGGTTCTTGAGAAGGGCGGGCGTCAATACGGGCAGGAGCGCCAGCCGATGCCGCAGCCAAATTCCATCCCCTCATGGGCCGATACGGCCCCTAAGCGCTTGGGCGTAGACGCTCCTTTGCCGCTCGCCCTGTGCTGGGCGATCTGGGTCGGCGCAGCTCTTATCCTTTGGGCGGCGATTTTGACGGCTTTCGCCGGCTGACCAGCCCCAGTCGCGATTGAAACTGTCACGCCGCGCATGGTCCCGTTGAATTAACCAAGATCGCCCGTTTGCGGCGAAATATTTCAGCTGGCCTAGCCAATGTGGGGTAGCCTAGTTTATTAACGTTTTGTTAGGCATGCCTCATGCGTCGGGTGGGGCGGCCTGTGTCAGGCGGGGACAGCCTCGCCTTGGGGCGTTGAGTTCAACTGTGGCGAAATGAGTATCGACTTGGGGGACTGGGCTGTGACGACGCTTGTCACGGGGCCTGCGGTCGTAGGGCTGGCGCTTATCGCGCTTGGAGCGACCCTCTATGCGCCCGAACTGATGGGCGCTGTTGAGCGGATAAATTCAGGAAACGGACGAAAGGCGCACTCCGCGAAACGGGAACGCGCGCGCGATATGTTCGCGTTCGATTCAGGCGACGGTCGGGTCCAGCCCGGCGCTGAAGCGGCCCCCGAGTTCGCTGCGGCGTTCGCGCGTCAGCGCATCGCCTGCGCCAGCATGGGCAAGCGCGCTTTCGACGTTGCGGCGGCGCTGGCGCTGATCATTTTCTTCGCGCCTCTCTTCGTTCTTGTTGCTGCGCTTGTCAGGCTCGACAGCCCGGGTCCGACCATTTACCGCCAGCTTCGTATTGGACGCAGCGGCGCGCCATTTCACATCTACAAGTTCCGCTCCATGGTCGTTGATGCAGAGAAAGGCGGCGCCTGCTGGGCGCAGAAGAACGACAAACGAGTCACGCGTATCGGCTCTATCATCCGCAAGACCCGGATCGATGAGATGCCGCAGGCGTTCAACGTCCTGAAAGGCGAAATGAGTTTCGTCGGCCCGCGCCCGGAGCGGCCGGAATTTGTCGATGTGCTCGAAAAAGAAATTCCCAATTACTGCCTTCGACACGCCGTGCGCCCCGGCATCACCGGGTGGGCGCAAGTGAAATATGTGTACGGCGCATCGGTGGACGATGCGCGCATCAAGCTGCAATACGACCTTTACTATATCCGGCATTTCAGCCTGATGCGCGATCTCCTCATCATTATGATGACCGTGAGGGTTGCGTTGTTCGGGCTGGGAAGCCGATGACCGCGTCGCGAACAGCCCATAAAAACCCGACGCTGATCTCGCGCGCCATTCGGCTCTCTCCGCGCAAGGCTGTCTTGGCGCTCGTTATTTGCGTCGGCGCTGTTGCGGCATTTGCGCTGGCGCCGGGACCCGCGCCGCTCGCGCAGAAGGAGTTTGGCGACCAACTGTTCGAGGCGGGCGACTATGCGCGCGCCGCCGATGCGTTGCGCGCCGCGTATCGCGCTGCGCCGAGCGAAGAGTTGCGCTTCAAACTCGCGCGCGCTCTCTATGGGGCAGGCGATTTCGCCGGCGCGTTGGAGACGCTTGAGACATCGGAGCGCGAAACCGTTCCGGCGCAATCGGCGCTTAGAGCTGAAGCGCTTGCGAGCCTTGGTCGGTTCGACGAGGCGCGCCGTGCCGCTGAAGCGGCTGGGCCAGCCTATGCCGGCCGCTTCGCGTTGATTTCAGCGCGAACCTATTATGCGCAAGGCGATTATGCGCAAGCCGAAAGTCACCTCGCCGACGCGCTACGCGCTAGCGGTGAGGCGCTCGGCGAAGCATGGCTGTTCCGAGCCCGCGTCGCTTTTGAACAAGGCGCGATCGACCAAGCGCGCGCCGCGGCCAAGCGCGCCGCAGAAGCAGGCGCAGAGTCCCGCGCCGTCGAGGCGGTCGAGATCGAAGCGTTAATCCGCGCAAACGATATGAAAGAGGCGCTGCTGCGCATCGAAAGCGCGGCTTTGCCGGGGCGCAAAGGTTTATTCGACCGTCGCGCCCGCGCCGATATGGATGCGCAAATGGAATACCTGTCAGGTTTCTTGAGCGCTTCCGCTGGCGATTATGCGAGCGCGGCGCGCGTTTTGCGCCCAGTGGAGCGGCATCTCGAGTACGAACTGCACGGGCGGCTCGTGCTTGCGGCCGTCAAGCATGGCTCCGGCGATGCGGCGCAGGCCGAGGCGCTGTATCTCGACGCGCGCCGCGCCGCGTCCGACGATCCGATAACGCTCGATGCGCTGGCGGCGTTTTACGCAGACAGGGGACGCACGAAAGAAGCTCTTGAAGTCGTCACGGCGCTTGAAAAAGCCGCGCCGGATCTGGGCGGGCTGCGTCGCCTCGCTATTCTTTCGCAGACCGGTGATGTGGACGCGCTTGCAGACGCGGCGCGCGCAATGCAAGCCGATGCGCCTGCGCCGCTTTTCGCGTCTGCGGCGCTATTCGGCGCGACCTCCGCGCCAGCGCGAAAAGACGAGGAGAGTCGCGAAAAGCTCGAAGCGCTTGCGGCTGCGGGCGCCGCGCGGGCGAACGGCGACCGCAAACGCGCCACGGCGGCGGCGAAGCGGCTTCTTCCCTACGCTGACAATAACGCGGCGGCGCAGGTGCTGATGGGCGATCTTCTCACCGTCACCGATGGCGATGGGCGAGCCCGAGCGCATTATGAAGCTGCAACGAAGCTTGCGCCGGACGCATGGGCGCCCGTAGCGGGGCTCGTGCGCCTCGACGTTCGCGCCGGCGCCTATCGCACGGCGCAAGCGCGCCTTGAAAAACGCCTTGAAGCTTCTGGCGATGCGCCGCGCCTCGACGAGCGGATGGCGCTGGCGCGGGCGTTGCGCGCGCAGGACAAGACCGGTGAAGCGGCGGCGGCTCTGACTCCGGTCGAGGCCGCGCTGGGCGACCGGCCGGACGACGCGCTTTTTTATGCGGCGCTGCTCTCGGGCGCGGGTGACAGCGAACGGCTCGCCGCTTTCGCCGACCGGGCGCGACGGGCGCTCCCGTCCGCGCCGCAGACGGTCGATATTCTCGCGCTGGCCGGGCTTGATGAAGAGGCCGCGGCGGCGGCCCGCCGGTCGGCGCTCGCCGATCCCGGCGATCCGGCGAGGCTGGCCGCCTATCGGACGGCGATGGCGCGAGTGGGACGATCCCCTGAAGCCGAGAGCTTTCTGGAAGCCCTTTCCCACGCCCGGCGAGGAAAAGAAGCGCCGGACGGCGAGGGCGCTAAAGAATTTGTAAGTCTCGAAGGGGCCCGGCGCGCCTACGACCGCCAGCCCGAGAACCCCGCCGCCGCGCTCCAATATGGGACAATGCTGCGGATCAGCGGCGAATCCGGGGCTTTGGCGGTCTTGCGGGAAGCTTGTTTCTGGGGGGCGGAGGCCGCCTGCGCAGGGCTCGGACGAGAAGAAAGCTGAGGGTTGCGCCGCGCTGGGCTTTTCTCGTTATGGAACGGTAATCGGGGCTCAGATGGCAAAGGACTTGCTGAATCGTTACACTCGCGAGGCGAGTCGCCGTGGAGGCGGCGCGCGGGCATGACCCGGAAAAGACTTAACCAATGGGGACTGATTCCATGATTTTAAGACGCCTCGCGGCCGTCGCCGCCGCGCTCGCCCTAATCGGCTGCGGCTCGCAGAATGTGCTGAGCAGCAAGGAGCTTCAGGTCGCGCCGACGACGACGGAGGAAATCGCCGCCGCCTCGCCCGATTACCTGATCGGCCCGCTCGATGCGCTGGAAGTGTTCGTATGGCGCGCGCCGGAGCTTTCGACCAACATTGTCGTCCGTCCCGACGGGCGCATTTCGACCCCGCTGGTTGAAGACATGGTCGCCGCCGGCAAGACGCCGTCCCGGCTCGCCAAGGATCTTGAGAAAGTGCTCGGCGAATATGTGAAGTCGCCGCAGGTCACGGTGATCGTCTCGAATTTCTCGTCGACCCTGGACCAGCAGGTGCGGGTTCTCGGCGAGGCGCAAAAGCCGATCGCCATGCCGTTCCAGTCGGGCATGACCGTGCTCGACGTCATGGTCGCTGTCGGCGGGCTCACTGAATTCGCCGCCGGCAATCGCTCGGTCCTGATCCGCGGAACGGGCGAGCAGCGGCAGTCGTACCGGCTGAAGCTCGACGATCTTCTGCGCAAAGGGAATATTCAGGCCAACGTGCCCGTGCTGCCGGGCGACGTGATCCTGATCCCCGAAAGCAGGTTCTAAGGAATACGGATGAAGCGGCGTCGGCGCGGGCCGGCGACCGCCGCATCCGGGGGTAGTGAAGGGTGCGTTCGTTGTTCGATCTTGCAGACCTGCCGAGGCCGGTGATCCGCTACGCCGTCGGCTTGTGGCGCCGACGCTGGGCGGCGATCATCGCCGCTTGGGCTTTTGCGCTCGCGGGCTGGTTCGGCGTGTGGCTGCTGCCCGACAAGTATGAATCGCGCGCCCAGGTTTTCGTGCAGACCGAAAGCATTCTGCAACCGGTGATGACCGGCGTCACCGCCCAGCCGAACTACGAGCGCCGCGTCGAGGTGATGCGCCAGCAGCTTCTGACGCGGCCCAATGTCGAGGAGGTCGTCTACCGCGCCGGCCTCGACAAGACCGTCAAGGCGAGTTCGGAGATCGAACGGCGCGTGAAGATGGAAAAGCTGATCGACTGGGTCGCAGGACAGATCAAGGTCGAGAGCCCGCAGGAAATGTATTTCAACATCACTTACCGCTTCGGCGACCGCGATATCGCGCGCAATGTCGTCGATGCGGTGCTGAACCTGCTTATCGAACAAGATCTCGGCGCAAGCCTTCAGGAAAAGGAAGAAGCGCGCCGCCTGCTCGACGCCGAGATCGCCCGTTTCGACGAACGCCTCACTGCGAAGGAGCGTCAGGTCGCCACGTTTCGGCGCGATCATGCGGAGGAACTGGCGGTGGTCGAGGGCAATGCGCGCCAGCGCGAATTGCGCGAGACCGATCTTGCGCGGCTTCGTAACGACCTGGCGCGAGAGGAAGGACGCGTTGCGTCGCTTCGCAATCTTCTGTCGGCGACTCCGCGCACGTCGTCTGGATCGGAGCTCGACACGCTGAAAGTGCAGCTCGCCCAGCTTCGCAGCCAGTACAAAGAGAATTATCCCGACATCGAGAACCTGAAAGCGCGCATCGACCAGCTTGAAAACGGCGCCTCTGGCGCGCTGCCGGTCAATCCGGAATACCGGCGCATCGCTACAGAGCTTGCGACCGCGGAAGGCGCCGTCGAAGGGCTGAGGTCCGCGGAGGCGCGCGTCCGCGCTGAGCTGGCCGCACTTGCTGTCACGATCGGCGAGGCGCCGCAGGTTGAAGCCGAACTGCAGCAGATCGTTCGCGATTACGAGCAGACGCGCAAAAGCTACGAGGAGCTCCTCGAACGCCGGGACCGCCTTGCGCTGACATCGAGCCTCGGCGCCGGCGGGCGCGGGGTTGAGTACAAGATTTTCGAACGCCCGACGCCGGCGCTGACGCCGGCCGCGCCGCCGCGTTTTCTGCTTATCGTCGGCGTCCTTGCGCTGGCGCTCGCCGGCGGCGCCGGCGTTGCGCTGTTGATGACTCATTTCGACAAGACCTACACCCAGTCCGCGGATCTCGCCGAAGCATTCGGCCTGCCTGTGCTCGGTTCGGTCGGCATCGTCGAAACGCCGCTATTGAAGAAGCTCGCTCGCACTGATCGCTTGCAACTCGCCGGCGCCTTCGGCGCCTTGGCGGTGCTGTGCTTCGGCTATCTTTATTGGGAAGTTCTGCGCCTTCCGGCCGCATCCGCGGGAACGAGCGTGCAAACGGCCAGCGCGGTCTTATCGGGAGAGGCGCGGTGATGGGGCTCATTGAAAAAGCCGGCGGCGCTTTCGGCGACGCTGCAGCGCCTGCAAACGAGCAGCCCGTCATGACCGGGGAGCCTGCGCTTTTCGATCTCAATTTCGACGCGCTCGGCGCGGCGGGGTTTTATACGCCGGCGAACCGTTCGGGCCGCCTTTCGCTCGAACTGCGCGCCATCAAGCGGCGGCTGCTGCGCCGGCTCGGCCTGCGCAACTCCGCCGGCGAACGGCGCATAATGCGGCGCGGCGGCCGCAGCCGCAATCTGGCGCTGGTGACGTCCTCTCGCCCCGGCGAGGGCAAGACGTTTTGCGCGATCAATCTTGCGCTCAGCCTCGCCTGCGAGGAGGAGCTCGACGTTCTTCTGATCGACGCCGATGCGCCGCGCCCGAAAGTGCGCGGGACGCTCGGCCTCCCGGACGGGCCGGGCCTGTCCGATCGCCTCAGCGATCCGTCGATCCCGACTCTGTCGCTTTGCCATCGGGCCCGTCAGGCGCCGTTAACCGTTTTGACGGAAGGCCGCCCGGTCAGCCGGGCAGGGGAGCTTTTCGCCTCGGCGCAGGCGCAGCGCCTGTTTACGGCGCTTTCCGCGAGCCGACCCGGCGGGCTCGTCATCGTCGACGCTCCGCCCGCGCTCGCGACCGACGAAGCGATTATACTGGCCCGCCACGTAGATGAAGTAATCTTCATCATTGAGGCGGATGCTACGCCGCAGGCCGCCGCCGCCGCCGCGCTCGATGAAATGCTTGAAGCGAACCCGAATGTCAGTCTGGTGTTGAATCGGTGTTTGATTTCCGGCGGCGCAGCCTATTACGGCGCCTATGACGATTACGGCCGCGACCGCGGCGCGCCGGAAGCGGCGCCCGACCGGCGAGACGAGGGGAACGACCAATGACCAAACGACATCAATGGGCGCAACGCGGGCTCAAGGCCGCGCTTTTCGCCGGCTGCGCTTGCGCCGTCATATCGAGCGCCGCCGCGCAGCTTGCAGAGCCGACGGCGCCGCTTCGTCTGCGCTCGGATTATTTCGGCTGGGGCGCGAGCGTCAGCCCGCGCGTCAGCTATACCGATAACATAAATCTTGCGCCGGACGGGCTGGAAGACGACTCCTTCATTTTCTCCAACCTCTTCACCGGCGCGGCGATCATGTCTCGTCCGCGCTTCACCGGCATCATCAGCGGCGATCTCGATCTTTCCTACATTCAGGACGGAAGCGATTTCGCGGTGAACCAGAATATCGGCGGCGCCTCGACGACGACTGTCGCCGAGAACCTGCTTTATGTGGATATTTCCGGGTCGACCTCGCGCCAGTTGCTTGGGGAAAATGCGCGCTTTTCGTCCAACCTCAACGCCGCCCGTCGCCAGCGCGCCAATGTGCACAGCTACTCGGCGAGCCCGTATTTCTATCGCCAGTTCGCAGACAGTTCATCTGCGGAAGTACGCTACCGCTTCAGCCAGGTCTTCGTCGACGACCGCAACGCCGGGGCCAATCCTTTCGCCGGCGGCCTGCTGAACGATTCCACAACGCAGGAAGCGATCGCGGCTTATGACACGGGAACGCGCCTGGGCCGTCTCAATCTCAATCTTTCCGCCTATGGCAACAAGACCGTGGAGAATGGCTCCGCCTTCGCCCCGGACTTCGAGTATGAGCAAGCCTCGCTCACCAGCGCCGTTCGGTTTGCGCTTACGGAAAATTTCGCCCTGAGCGGCGCTGTCGGCTATGACGAGGTCCAGACCGAGGCCGTTCCCGGCCTTTATGACGACGATGCGCTGTCCGGCGTTTTCTGGCGCGCCGGCTTCACCGCGACGCCGGGCCGCAAGACTCATATCCGCCTCGAATATGGCGAGCGCTATAATGACGACTTCATCGACGCGTCGCTGAGCTACGCCATCTCCTCCAGGTTCCGGTTTACGGCGGGGGCGGGGCGCTCGTTCGAGACGCGCGCGCAGTCTATTTCCGGACAGTTCCGTACGCTCCAGCGCGACACGCTCGACTTCGCCGACCGCCTGCGTGAAGGCGCCGAGCTTTCGGCGGACAATATCGTCGATGCGGCGAACCGCGTTTCGCGCGGCGGCCTTAATTCGCAGTCGGTTGGCATCGGCGTTTCCAACCGCGCCTTCGCGCGGCTTACCGGCGCTTATGAACGTTTTGAAGTCAGCGCCGGCGCTTCGTATCAGAATACGGATTTCGGCTATCGTCAGAACGAGAACTACAGCCTCAATGTAGACGTGCGCCGGCAGATCTCGCGTCGTCTCACCGCCTATGGCAACGTGTTTTACCGACATACGGGCACGACGATCGATCAGGGGACGTGCCAGGCGACCCCGTTCATCTTCGGCTTTGACGTCACCGACCCGTTATTCGATCCCGTGGAAGCGTGCCTTGAATATGCGTTGCGCAACGGACGGTCGGACACGGCGGGCGGGCGCGTCGGCGCCTCGTACCGTCTTTATGAGAACGTCTCCGCATTCGGCGAGTTTTCGCACACGAACCGTTTCGCCGACGCCGATATCCTCGAGTATGGCGAGAACAATGTCGTTCTCGGCGTGACCATCGACTTTTAACCGCCGAGCTTTCGGTATGTATGAAGAGTATTTCAGCTTCGCCGGATCGCCGTTCAGGCTGAATCCAGACCCGAAGTTTTTCTTCGGGTCCAAAAGCCATAACAAGGCGATGGCCTATCTGCATTACGGCCTTAGGCAGGCTGAAGGCTTCATCGTCATCACCGGAGAAATCGGCGCCGGCAAGTCAATGCTGATCGGGCACCTGCTTGATCAGCTAGACCGAACGAATGTGGTCGCCGCGAACCTTGTGACCTCGAATCTCGAGCCGTCTGCGCTCCTGTCGCATGTGCTCTCCGCCTTCCGCATCGAAGCCGCCAATAAAGGCAAGAGCGCCGAGATCGAGGCGTTTGAGGACTTTCTGTTCGACCAGATGAACAGGGGACGCCGCGTCCTTCTCATTGTCGATGAGGCGCAGAACCTCCCGGCGCGGACGATCGAAGAACTGCGCATGCTGTCGAATATGGATTATGACGGCACGCCGCTGTTTCAGGTGTTCCTCATTGGCCAGCCGGAGTTTCGCGGGATTCTCGCAAAGCCCGACATGGAGCAGTTTCGCCAGCGCGTGATTGCGACCTATCATCTTGAGCCGTTATCGGCGGATGAGACGCGCGAATACATCGAGCATCGCCTGTCGGTCGTCGGCTGGTCGGGCGATCCCTCGCTTTCGGACGATGCGCATACGGCGATCTTCGAGGCCGCCGGCGGCGTGCCGCGCAAGATCAATTCGCTCTGCAACCGCATTCTCCTCTATTGCTCCCTCGAGAAATTGCGCGCCATCGATGCGAAGGTGGTCGGCGCCGTCGTCGCGGATCTGTCGCAAGAAAAATTCGCCGCCGAGGAAGAAAACGTTCCGCCTGAAGAAGCGTCTGCGCCGGAGAAATCCCGCAAGAGACAGAAGGCGAAAGAAAAGCCGAAGGCTGAGACCGAAGAAGACGCCGCCGCGGAAGAGGCCGGACAAGAACGCGCCGCCGGAGGCGGGCGCGGTTCTGTCGTCGTGCCTTTCGGCGCGGTGAAGAAGACGTCGCCTGTAGAGGCGGAGCCGGTCTCAAAGCCGCTGTCTGCGGAAAAGGCCGCAGTGAAGGCGCCCACGGCGAAGGCCGCTCCGGCCTCGTCAGCGAAGGACCTTTCGCAGATGAGCGTGCTCGACCGCCTGCGCGCGCAGCGCGCGGCGCAGAAAGAAGTCGAGCCGGCGTCCGCGACGCTGAAAGACGTGGCCGAAGCTATCGCCGCGGCGTCGTCTCTGACGAATGGCGATGGCGGGCCCGCCGCGTTCGATGACGCCGATGACGATGAGGAGGCGCTCGCCGGCGACGCCAAGGGCTGGCCGGCCGTGCTGACAAAATCGATCAACGAGACTCGCGACGAGTTGAAAACTGCGCATGCGGGCGCGCAGCGTGTGCGTCGGGAATTGTCGCAGGCCGCCGCGCAGCGCGCCGAGAAACGCAAGCGCATCGCCGAAAGCCTCGCCCGCGTTGAAGCGCTTCTGGCTGAGCTTAGTGGGCCTGGGAACTGACGCGCCAAGGGGGATGGACGATCGATGCCAGCCGCGCCAGATCGGAAGAG
>JAVJPA010000327.1:0-4989 GCA_040216495.1 Amphiplicatus sp.
CGCTTCCGTCACATCGACCAACGCTCTGTAGTTCGTGTGAATCGCCTTCGTGCGCAACGACGCCCCCGCAGGCGGCTGAGGAAGGTTGAGCCCTTCAAATCCCAGCCCGCCGGTCAGGAGGTCGTCCGTCTCGCCGTCGTAACGCACAGGCGCGCGTTCGCTGACAACTTCGATACTTACGCCCTTCGCAATCGCGGATTCTTTTTCACCGCACCCGGCGGCGGCCGCTGCAAGCGCTGGCAAAATGAAGAGACATTCAATCCGTTTCATCTTGTTCTCTCTCAAAGCAGCACGAACAGGCCAATGGCGGCAGCGAGGCCGATTACCGGCGTCAACACAGTCAGCGCCCAGACAGCGCCGTAGGCGTCCTTGTGGGTCTCTCCGCAGATCGCCCTGATGGTCGTCACGACATAGCCATTGTGCGGCAATGAATCGAGCGCGCCGGAGGAAATCGCGACGACCCGGTGCAGCTCGTTCGGATTGACGCCAATATCGAGATAGTGCGGCGCGAGCAGCGGCAGCGCGATCGTCTGGCCGCCCGACGCCGAGCCGGTGAGCCCGGCGATCACCGTCACGGCGATGGCGGCCCCGATCAACGGATCGCCCGGCAGATTCTGTAGCGCGACGAGCGCTTCTTGAAACGCGGGTGAAAGCTTGGCGATGGCGCCGAAGCCGACCACGGCGCAGGTGTTGGTGATTGCGACGACGGCGCCGGTCGCGGCGACAGAGAACGCCGCCGGCATCTGCGCGAGGCGCGGCAGGCCGATAAGTATACCCGCGAACGCCCCGGCGCTGAGCGCGCCGAGCAGCGCGTATTTGCCGAGCGAAGCGTCCGGCATCAACGGGGCGAGAAAGCCCGGCGCCTTGTCAGGATATTGCAGCAAGAGAAAGACGAGCAGCACGGCGGCGAGCGGAACCATGCTCAACAGCGGGTTGGGCAGCGTATGCGCCTCTCGCAGTTGCGCGTCGCCTTCGCGCGCGATGAAGCGCTCGCCTTTCGCAACGGCGCGGCCGATCAATCGCGCCATCCATAAAAACCCGATCGCCGCCATCAAAATCGCAACGAAAAGGCTGACCTCCCACCCAGCATAGGCGGTCGTACCTAGAAACTGCATCGGAATGAGATTTTGAATTTCCGGGGAGCCCGCGGATGTCATCGTGAACGTCACGGAGCCGAACGCCAACGCGCCCGGAATGAACCGGCGCGGCAGATCCGCCTCACGGAAAAGACTGACCGCCATCGGGTAGACGGAAAACGCGACGATGAAAACGCTGACGCCGCCATAGGTGAGCGCTGCGCACGCGGCGACGACGGCGACGGCGGCGCGCTTGACGCCGAATGTTTTGACGATCCAGTGCGCGACGCTGTCGGCGGCGCCGGAGACGGACATGATCTCGCCAAAGATCGCGCCGAGCAGAAACATGAAAAACCAGTCGGCGAAAAACCCGGTAAACCCGCCCATATAGGCGGAAACGAAATCAGGCGCGCCTTCGGCCGCCATCGGCGGCAGCCAGGCGACGCCGCTGGTCGCCGCCACTAACGCCGCGCAGACCGGCGCCGCGATCAGGATATTTACGCCTCGAATCGTCAAGAGAATGAGGAGAGCGAGCCCCCCGGCAAGGCCGATCGCGCTGATCATTCGTTCCCCTTCGGCAAGCGCGCCCCGAACACGTCAACAGGACCGCAGATTTCCTCCCGGCCCCCGCCTTTTTATCGCCGCGGCGCGCCGGACTGCAATTGTGAGGCGAACCGCCCTCGCGGCAACTAAGACCAAGGTCCTAGCAGGGATTTTTTGTGGCCGGTGCTAGCGTCTCTTCAACGATGGCGGTCCTGTACTGGGAACTGGCCTTCGCACGCGCACCCAGGGAGGGGAAAACCATGAAGTGCAACGCTACGCCCGGATTCCGCAATTTGCTGCTCGCCGGCTCCTCGGTCGGCGCCGCGCTGGTCGCCGCACCGCTTGCGCCAGCCTACGCTCAGGGCGGCGCCGCTGTCAGCGACGAGATCATCGTCTCTGCCCGCCGGCGCGACGAAAGCCTTAAAGATGTTCCGGTCGCCGTCTCGGCGTTCACCGGCGAGGCGTTGGAACAGTCCGGAGTCATCGATCTCACCGACATCGAAGCGATCACGCCGAATGTCACCCTTGAAACATCGCGCAGCACAAACTCGACGCTGACCGCTTTCATCCGCGGCGTCGGCCAGCAGGACCCGGTCGCCGGCTTCGAAGCCGGCGTCGGCCTCTATATCGACGACGTCTATCTCAATCGTCCGCAAGCGGCGCTTCTCGATGTTTATGACGTCGAGCGCATCGAAGTGCTGCGCGGCCCGCAAGGCACGCTCTACGGCCGCAACACGATTGGCGGCGCGATAAAGTATGTGACGAAGCGCCTTTCGGACGAACCGACCGCTTCTGTGCGGCTGACCGGCGGCACCTACGGCCAGTTCGACGCCATCGGCACATTCAGCCTGCCCTTGCTCACGGATTCGGGCGTCGGCGACCTGAAGATCGGCGGCGCCGTGGCCTATCTCACGCGCGGCGGCTTCGGCGACAATCTCAACATCGATGGCCTTGAGAACTACAACAAGAATATTCTCGCGGGCCGCGCCAGCGTCGAATGGGATCCGTCCGACAAGCTGTCGATCCGCATCACAGGCGACTGGACCGAAGACAGATCCGATCCGAAACAGGGCCACCGCCTGCTCGATTTTCCCGGATACCCGGTTCTGGAGAATGTCTACGACACGCGGGCGGGCCTCAATCACCCGGAACAGGACATCTATGCGCGCGGGGTGACGGGCGTCATCGAGTTCCGGGCGACGCCCGAGCTGACCTTCAAGAACATTCTCGCCTATCGCGACGACAGAACCGAAACGCCGATCGACTTCGATTCGCTGCCGCTGGTCGATCTTGACGTGCCCGGCATCTACGACAACTCGCAGTTCTCGGAGGAATTCCAGATTCTGTACGAAGGAGACCGTCTCTCGGGCATCCTCGGTTTCTACTATCTGGACGCCGACGCACTGACCCAGTTCGACGTGCTTCTCGATACGACCGCAGCGTTGCTGACGCTCCCGGGGCTGAACGCTTTCACATCGAGCGATGTCGGCACAAAAACTTGGTCTATTTTCGGCGATGTCAGCTTCGACCTGACGGACAGCCTGTCTCTGTCGGTCGGGGGCCGCTACACGCAAGATGAGCGGTCAATCTCCCTGCAACGCAGCCAATTCTTCACGCCCGGCTTCTCTCCGGCGCTGGGCGGGCCTGACCGGCCGCCGAACGTCATCCTCGCCGACCTCGACGCTTCGGCGGACTTTGACGATTTCAGCCCGCGCGCCTCGCTTTCATGGAAAGCGACGGACGATCACACTTTCTATGTATCCTATTCGCAAGGGTTCAAAGGAGGGTCATTCGACCCGCGCTGCGGCGCCAACGCCGCACCCGATCTCGATGGCGACGGTATGTCTGGCGCGGCGGACATCGACGACCAGATCGCCTTCTGCCAGTTCGCGCCGGAAGAAATCGACACCTACGAAGCGGGCTGGAAATCGTCGCTCGATGGCGGCCGCTACGTATCAAACCTGGCGTTCTTCTATTCCAAGTATAAAGACGTGCAGGTGCCGAGTTCTATCGGCGTCGACGCCGACATGGACGGCATCGCGGAAACGTTTGCGGGCCTGACGACCAACGCGGCGTCGGCGACCCTCTGGGGCGCGGAATGGGAGGGCAATCTCGGTCTGGCCCGCGACTGGCTCGCGCCGGGCGACGCGCTCGATTACCAGTTCTCGCTCGGTTACATCAACGCGAGCTTCGACGAGTTCATCGGACGCTCGCCCGGTCCCGGCCTTCCGCCTGCTGACCTTTCCGATCTCGCCGTGTTCCAGAACACGCCGGAAGTCACCGCCTTTTCGAAGCTGAGCTACACCAAGCCCATGAACCTTTTCGAAAGCGGCGCCGCGACGATCTACAGCTCGTTCTCCTACCGCAGCCTGACGAACCAGTTCAGTTATCCGATCGAGGCGCTCGACCAGCCCGGCTTCGTGCTGTTCAACGCGGGCCTCACCTGGACGTCTGACGATGGCCGCCTCAGCGCCGGCGTGCACGGGACGAACCTGCTCGACAAGCGCTACATCGTCGCCGGGTATGACTTCGTCTCCGTGCTGCCGGAGTTCAGCAACTCGCGGCTCGGCACCACCGGTGTTCTGACCGCGTTCTACGGCAACCCGCGCCAGGTGTTCGGCACAGTCAAGGTCGCGTTCTAACTCCCTGACCTATTCTCCAACCTGCGCTTACCTGTTGTGCGCGCGCGGGCTGGAGCCTTCTGAAAAGCCGGCTCTGGCGCTCGCTTGAGCCGGCTTTTTTTACGTCCGCGCGAAAATCCCGCGCATCGACACCATGCCGGCAAGATGTCCGCTTGCGGAGAAATCGAGGGCTGCACGCGCACAGGGTTTATCCCGTCGATGATTACGCGGGTGTGAACTGCGCAAATCGCGGCTGAGCGTCCTAAAGCGGCGCGTCAGGGCCGGCCTATCCGTCAGGCGGCAGGCGATACCGCAGGACGTGGACGGTGATCCCTCTTTTGTTGAAAAGGCGGGCACAGCAACGGGGCCGCGCCGAAAGGAAGACCGCCGAATCCGCGTCTGGAGGCTTTTCTCACTTGAACATCGCCGGCAGCGTCAGCGACAGGGCCGGGACATAAGTGATGGCGAGCAGCGCGAGGACCAGCGCGCAGTAAAACGGCCAGATCGTCCTGATCGCCTTTTCGACGGGCACGCCGCCGATCGCGGAGCCCACGAACAAAACCGATCCGACGGGAGGCGTCACAAGCCCGATCCCGAGATTGAGCATCATAATAACGCCGAACTGCACCGGATCCATGCCGAGCTTCTGGACGATCGGCAGGAAAATCGGCGTGGTGATGACGATCAGCGGCGCCATGTCCATGAACGTGCCGAGCACAAGCAGCGACCGGTTGATGATAAGATGTATG
>JAVJPA010000328.1:0-9953 GCA_040216495.1 Amphiplicatus sp.
GAACTCGCTTTCAAGTCATTGTGCCGATCGGCACATTGACCGCCTTAGCGAAGCGCGTCGACGAGTCCGATCTGGCCTTCGAAGAGCGCGCGCATGACGACCTGCATGCGGCTGCTGACTTCATAGTGAGCGCGCGCGTCCTCAATATGACGCTTCACGGTGCCTTGCGAAATGCCAAGTATCTGCCCGATTTCCCAATCCGACTTGCCCTTCGCGGCGAAGAACACGCATTCGAGCTGGCGTTGCGTCAAAGGCCCCTTAATTGGACGCATTGTTTCCGGAAAGGCGTTGAACACCATGGCGCGGGCGGCCTGGAATGCGAAGCCGCCAATGAGCTGCGCCATTTTGAGATTGTCATGCGGCAAGGCGCGTCCGGTGGCCATTGCAAAATTGCAGCTTCCGTTCGCTTCACCCGGGACATGAGCGGGAACTGTGTATCCATCATCGATTCCTGCCTTGACGGTGCGCTCGCGAATTTCGCGATGCGCCTCGGTCACCGGAATGAGCGTTGGTATCTCCGACCAGCAAAAGCCCATATTGGTGCGCTGGCTCGCCAGCAACACCGGATCGTTAGCGACGATATTGTCGGCGATATAGCGTTCGATCCAGCTTTCGGGATAAGTGCCGAGCGCAACGAGTTCGCCTTCCTCCATATGCGTCAAGGCTTCGCTATAGCCGCTGAGGTCGACATGGTGAATGAGCGCGAAATAGTCGAAGCCCATTTCGTTCGTAACCGCGTCCAGGAGCCCGCGCAGTTCCGAGGGCCGGCGCAAGATTCGAGCATTGTCTACAAACGCCTGGATGGCGTCGAATCGAGACATCAGGCTCTAGCTCCTTTCCGATGCTTTCCGAACAGCTCCCAAATCAATGAGCGCAAAGACGACGCATTGATTTCAGCGGCGCGTATTAACCGGACAACGTAACAATCACAGGTAGAATCTGGAAGCGCATTTACATATTTCCGGTTAACTCTGTTGCGGAAACACGCATGGGACTCGCGCGCGCGGCGCCGTTCCCGCGTGCGTGCAAACGCGCATTCGAATATCGCTGCTGTTGTCCAATCGGCGGCGCTTGAGCGCGCGGGTAAGCGATAGCAAAGCAAATGGCGGGGCGACTTTCGATAACGGAAAGCATGTACCGAACGCTGATGGAGCGTGTGCTCGCAGGCGCTTTCTCGCCCGGTGCGCGGATCGACGTGAACGAGATCGCTGCCGCCGACGGCGTCAGTCCGACTCCGGTGCGCAATGCATTAAATCGGCTTGTCGGCGCAGGACTTCTCGTATCTCACTCCAACGAAGGCTTTTTTGCGCCGATCCTTTCCGAGCAGGATCTGCGCGAACTTTATGATTCCAGCGCTGCGTTGCTCGGGCTCGCCGTCTCTAGGGCGGCCAACGCGCGGCCGCCGCCAAAGTCCGCTCCAATCATTGGCGCGCACGCTGACGGAGCGATTGAGCAAGGTACCGAGGCGGCGTTTCGAGACATTATGCAGCTCTGCGCCAATACTCAGCTTTGCGCTGCGCTGGACGACATCGCCCTCCGGCTGAGGCCGGTTCGCGTTCACGAAAGCGGAGTGATAGTTAATGGAAACGCCGAATTGCGCAGGATATTGCGGGCCAATGAGGCGCTCGACTTCATAGAACTGGATCGGCTCATCGGCGCCTATCATCGCCGCCGCATCCGCCTTGCATCCGAATTGCTTGCGAAGATGCAGCAGGGCGATCCTCGCCCTGCTGCTGCCGCTCGACCGGCAGGCGAGCGTGCATAAAACACCCTGTAGGGAGAATATTTTTAGAAAATCTTCCGACCAAGATCCAAGCGCCTGAATCGCCAATAGAATATTCTGATGATTATCTCACAATAGCTTAGGGATAGTTGCGCTCCGAACCTAGACTCGTCTCGCCATGGTTCTCATGGCGAAACTGAAAGGAGCAAGTCATGAAACAGAATGACAGCCGTGAAGACGGCATCATCGATCGCGAAGACGACATCGTCGAACTCGGATCGGTCACCGAACTCACCAAGGGCTTTCTGGCCGAGCCGCCCGAGACCCAAGACGGCGAGAACTGAGCAGAAGGGCGCTGGTCCGATTGGGCCAGCGCCCGCTCTGCTTACGGGAGCCGGCGATGAACGAAGTGAGACTTTTCGCGGCCGATGTGGGCGGCCAGATCGTATTTCTGAATGTTGCGCGCAACAGATATCATGCAGTATCGCGAGAAATATTAGCGCCGCTCCTCGTTCAGGAAGACGAGCGGGGGCGCTTCACGCCGGCGGAAATCGACCGCGCCGCCACGGCGCTTCGGCAGGTCGGCTGGCCAACCGCGCATGTAAAGTCCGCGCCGCTCCCGCTCACCTCCCATATCCAAGCAACGCGTTCGCTTGAGCTGTCGCCCTTAAAACCGACACGTTTGGCGGATCCGCGCGCCGCTATAAGCTTACTTCGCGCAGCGAGGAGACTTAAGCGCCAACAACTTGCCGAAATCGTTGGATCGAGGTTGGCCCATCGGTCGAAGATCGCCTGCTCAACAAGTCCCGCGCGGGTCATTGAGCGAAGTCTTGCATTCGCGGCGTGGCGCCCGCTGGCTTCGGACAAAGACCGCTGCCTTTGCGATTCGCTTGCGCTCTCGATGTATCTCGGACGCGACGGCAAGGATGTCGACTGGGTGTTCGGCGTGAGCGCACCATTTTTTCTGGCGCATTGCTGGCTTCAAATGGGCGATCTCGTGCTGAACGATTCGATCGAGCACACCCGCCAGTACGCACCCATCATGATCGTGTGAGTCAAAAAGATGCTGTTACTCATCGCTATTGCATGGGACGCCAGCAACCGCGCCGCCGACAGGGATGCGGCGGCGCTTCGCAGCGAAGCGCTCGACCTGCATCCCGATTGGCTCATCGCTTTCGAGGCGCCCGGGCTTGTGATTGCTCAGAAGAAGGCGGAATCCCTTGCCCATGCTGGCGTCTTCATTTCTGACAGAGGCGGCTATGTCGCCGGCGCGCTGTTCGAACGCGACGACGGGGCAAGCGTTCCTCGGGCAGTGACGGCGCTCGATGCCCGCCGCATCACCGGACCGACTGCGGAGTGGTTGTTCGACGACTATTGGGGAAGCTATGTCGGTTTCGTCCGCGATTGCTATCGCAACCTCGTCCATGTCGCACGCACGCCTTCGGGATCGGTCACCTGCTACTATGGCAAGCGCGGCGGCGCCTATGTCTTCTTCTCCGATCCGAAAGACGGCGCGCGCCTCTCGCTCGACAATCTCGAGCCCGACTGGCGATATATTCTGCGGCGTGTCTGCAACAATCGCTTTCGAGATAATTCGACGGGCGTTCTGGGGGTGCGCGAAATCGCGCCCGGCGAAATCGTCACGGTAGGGCAAGGCGAGGCGATTGCGCGTTCTGTATGGTCGCTGGCGTCGTGCGCCCGCCGAGATCCGATCGCAAATCATGCGGCCGCCGGCGAGGCGCTTCGTGCGGCGGTGGATGCGGCCACATCGGCGTTGGCGACCGCTCATGGACGCATCTGCGTTCGGCTTTCCGGGGGGCTCGATTCCTCGATCATCCTGTCGTCGCTCGCGAAGGCCGGCGCGGATCTCTGCGCGATTACTTATGCGACCACGGAGCCCGACGGCGAAGAGCGCAGCTATGCACGGGCCGTCGCTGATCGCTATGACGTGCCGATGACGGAGATCGTCCGTGATCCATCCCGCGCGCGGCTGCGGGAGATTCAGCATCCGCTCGCCATTCGGCCATGCTTGTGGATCGCAGACGCGGAATCCGAGGAGATAGAGGCCGACTTCGCCGCTCAGAATGGTTTCGGCGCTTACTTTGGCGGACGAGGCGGTGACATCGTCCTCTATCGCAGCCGCGACAGCCACGCGACGACTGACTTACTTGAAGCAAAAGGCTTTGGCGTCGGCTGGCTCCGGGAATTATGGCGGACAGCGGCGCGCCGCAATTGCGCGCCCTGGGTGATCCTGCAGGAGGTCGCCACTCTCCGGCGCGAGCAGCAAAATCCGGAAATGACCCCGTGGGCGCCCGACTATCTAACCGAAGAAGCGCGCCAACACCTTCGAGCCGAACCGGTCGCGCCCGACCACCTGCCGATCGGAAAACGGCGGCACGCTCAGACACTCGAAGACCGTTGTAACTATTACGACTGCTTTCCCTATGCGGACTATGTCTATCCGCTGGTGTCGCAGCCCGTTATTGAAACGGCGCTGCGCATACCGAGCTACATCCTTTCACCCGATGGCGATGATCGCCGTCTTGCTCGCGAAGCATTCCGGCAACGGCTACCCGATGAGGTTTATCGCCGGCGCAGCAAGGGTGGAACCGGAAACTATCTCATTCAAATGCTCATGCGGGAAAGGCGGTTTCTGACCGACTTTCTTGCCGGCGGCCTGCTCGCCGAACAGGGCGTTCTCGATAGCGACAAAATGGCGGCGATGCTTCGCCCGCAGTCGCTCATGACGGTGAAGAACCACATGATGGAGATCGTCGGCGCGATCACGGTCGAGGCGTGGCTGCGTACGTGGACGAGGGCGCGGGCGTCGAAGAGGCCACACGAAATGCACGTTGCGATAGAACGCTAGCGATGTTCCCGTTGCGCTTTCAATGCGCGCCAGCGAGAATATTGTTCCTGTTTGGCGGGATCTGAATCTTCCCGCCCCTGGAGCCAGAAAGAAAACCAGTCAAGGTTTCGCTCATAGACCGCGAGGCGGTGAGCGGGTTGCCATTTGATGTGATATTCGTCCGGGAAGACGTAAAGGTCTATCTGCCGTCCGGCGTCAGCGAACGCTGTATGCGTTTGAAGCGCGAACAGCAGCTCTCGATCCGCCACTTGAGCGAGGATTGGAGCGGTGACCCGTTCGGCGTTCAGCGCGAGCGAGAGATCCGGCCATTGTGAATCCTCGCCGACCCAGGGACCGAGGCCAGCCTCGCGCCACACCTGCCTCCGGCTATCGTGGAGAAACAAATAGAAAAATGGATCATCCGACAGGCCACTGACCGAAGCGGCGGCGATGCAGTTGCAATGAACGAGAGCAAAGGCCGTGTTCAGCGCGCCGTTGCTCAGTCCCGTCATTCCAATCCGCTTCGCGTCGGCGATGCCGAAGTCGATGACCTGTTCGACGCCGGATTCGATCGCCGAGAGGTTGCGGCGGCGATAGCTCAGATTGGCGAGGAGATAGCGCTCCAGATCATCATTGTTCGTCGCCTCAGACCGCGCCTGCATATCGTGCGGCGTCTCGATCGCCAGAACGGCGAAGCCTCGATCCGCAAAAAGATGAACGGGATATTCGTCGCCCACCCCACCGCGCAGAAAGCCGATTGCGCGATACTGAACGACAATAAGCGGCAGCCGCTGCCCTTCGCGCGCACTACGGGGCGTCACCAGGTAGCCGAAGGCTTCATCGCCGGCGGACGTACGCCATTCGAGCTTGCGCGCCGGCGCGAGCATTCGGCGAATCCCGGCATTCGGCTCGTACAAGGTACGAATTTCGCCCGAAGCATAATTCACCGAAATGATAGACGTTGGCGACGACGGGCCTTCTTGCAGGCAGATCGCCTCGCGCTCGCGCGGCTGGCAGCCGCGGATCGCGTCGTCTGTAATGAGAATCGAACGGATGGTATCATTGCGCAAATCCCACAGAGCGAGTTCGTGACGCGATCGACCCCATCCGGTTCGGCGAACGAAGAAGACGCCATCTCCTTCCGGCGTCGAGGCGAATTCAAGAATCTCGCCGACGCACAGCGCGGCCGGGCACGGCCGGGTAGATTGGACGCCGCCATCGATCGACGCATACAGGCGATGCGGCGCGAGCGATCCGCGCAGGCCGGGCGACTCGGGCGAAAGCCAGACGACGCCCTTTTGTCCCAGCTTCCCGAAGTTGCGCGCGCCATTTGAGCTCGCGATTTCCGGCGGGGTCACGCGGCCGGCTGAGGACACCGTCATATTGTGAGATGGCCCTATGGCCGTAGGTCGTGCAGGAACGCGGGCTGACCGATAATATTGCGCCTCAGCTTCGGTCGCTGGCCGGGTGCCTCCGCTGGGAAATTCAACCGTGAAGATTTCAGTGCGCGCGGGCGCATCTGTGCGCAATGGCGTCAACGCATAGGCGGCGTAGAAGCGATCATCAAAGCGGTAGCCGGACTTTCCTTCCGTCGCGCGGAGCGTCGCGAGATCGTCAGCGAAATAGTCGCGCTCATAGATGATTTCCGATCCTGACGGCGACCACACGAAGTCGAGCACGCGGCCCTCGGCCACACCGGTGACGCACTCGCCGCCATCCAGCCGGCAAACGTCGATGTTGGTTTCTTCATTGCGAGACGCGCGAAACGCGAGCCAGTTTCCGTCGGGCGACCAGCGAGGCTGCAATGTCGCCCAAACACCGTTGCGCCTGCCATTGTGGCGGGACATGAAATAGTCTATGTCGCCGCCGTCTCCGATTAATCGCGCTCGCGATCTCGGTCGCGCGCCCATTACGCACCAGGAGGCCCTATAACGGTTTGTTTCTGCATCACCCTGCTGGATTTGAAACGCAATCCGTTTTCCGTCCGGTGAAAGCGTGAGGCCCGCGATGTCGATGAGCGCCGCCATTGCGGTCGAGTTTAGAGTTTGCATGCTCCCGGGATCAGCGGGGGAGCATGCAAACGCCATGGCGGCGATGAGTGAAGCGACCACAGGATCAGAACCGCTTCGTCACCGTCGCACTCACAAGCCGTCCGAGAGCGGAGTAATTCGTCGAATCGTAGTTTACGAGGAGCGACGCGATAGAAGCTATCGGCGGCGCGAGAAAAGGCGGCGCTTCATTAAAGAGGTTCGTCACCGCCAGATTGAACCCGACGTCGCCGACGACGCCCAGCTTCGCCTGATAATCAACGACCAGGTCGACTGTCGTCATGGAATCGCGTTTGACATTCGGCGTTACGCCCCGATCGATGATTCCGGCGGTGTGATTTAGGCTGGCATTCAAGGTGAACCCATCCCGCGACCAGCCAGCGCCGAGCCGGCCCTTGAAGTCCGCCGGCCAGAAATTGACCCCGGCGGTCGGTTCGACCGGCGCGAGGTCGGTCAGTTTGCGCGTAGCCTCAGTGATCCAATTGCCGTTGACGCTGAGGGACAAATCGCCGCCGCGCAGGTCTGTCCTGTAGCGCGCCGTGAGATCGACGCCCTGAACGCTCTGGCTTGAGACGTTCGTGAAACGATTATCGATAATTGCAATCGCTTTGGCGGGATCATAAGGCGCGCCGGCCTGATTAAACGTGAATGTTCCGACGGGCAGCCCCGATGCCGCAAAGGTTGCATTTTGCTCATCGACGGTCGGGTTCAAAATGACGAATTCAGCAAATATGGGATCGCTCAAGGCTTGCGTGAATACGCTGATCGGCCGCTCCACGCGATTGGCGTAGTCAATATCGAACCAGCCGAACTCCAGGGTGAAATCAGGCAGAAACGCCGGCGCCGCGACAAAGCCGGCCGTGATGATCTCGGCGGTTTCGGGAGTGAGATTTGGACTGCCCCCGCTGGAGAAGAAAATCACTTGCGCGTCCGCCGGCGCGCCGACAGCGCCATGCTGCGCGGCCGGGCGCAATGTCAGAGACGTCGCCAAATGCCGCTGGAACAGGGTCGGAACTTTGAAGCTGCGTCCCCAACTGGCCTTGAGGTCGAAGCCAGGCGCAAGTCGCCAAAGGGCGCCGATTTTCGGCGTCGTTGCAGAGCCAAAGCTATCGTAGTTCTCATAACGCAACGCCGCGTTCAGCGTAAACCGCTCTACCAGCGGGATATTCTGATCTTCAGAGACGAGCGGCAAATTCGCTTCGCCATAAACGTAATAACTGCTTTCTTCGGCGTCCAACTCACTGGAAACGCTTCCTGTCAGGACGTTGACGACTCTTCGGTCAAAACTGCTCTCTCGCCACCCGCCGCCGATGGAAACCCGGCTTTCGCCGCCTGGAAGGGTAAAAACCGGGCCTTCCGCCTCCAGACCCGCGGCCTTGGCGCCATTGAAACTTTCACTAACAGAATTGGAGAGCTGCTCGCCGGTGGCGACGCTGAAACTCGGCTGAGCCAACACCGCTTCGTTCCGGCCGAATGCGCCATGAAGGCGCGCCGACCAGTCACCAGGCAGCGTGACTTCAAACGAGGGCGTGACGCCCCAGATCGACGAGTCCCTTTCCTGCTGGATAAGGGACGACGGGCTAGTCTGAAACGTACTGTCCGACGACCGATCAGCGTAAAACGCGTCGACGCGGAGAACCGCATTTACTCCAGCTTCCTGATGTGCGCTGAACAATGCGCTCTTTTGCGTTTGCTCCGGATAGATCGTGAGATTCTGATTGAGTATATGTTCGAGATACTTGCGATGCTTCGCCTTGACAGATTCATTGTGCGAATAATCGCCGGTGATGAGGAATCCGCCCGAACTCCAGTTTGTCCCGGCGACCCCCGTATATTGCTGTTGCTCATAGCCGCCATCCGTCGCCGCGCCGACACGCGCGCGGAGTTCCGCGCCTTCATAATCGCGTTTCAGCACAATGTTGGCGACTCCGCCCACAGCGTCCGAGCCATAGATCGCCGAAGCGCCGTCGAGCAGGATTTCCACCCGCTCGATCGCCGTGACGGGAATGACGGAAACATCGACCGCCTGCCCAAACCCGTCATAGGCCAGGCGCGATCCGTTCAAAAGCGTCAGGGTCGCATCAGATCCAAGTCCTCGCAGATTGAGCGCGGACGACCCGGTGGCGTTGCTATTGCCTTGCATGGAGCCCACCGCCGCCCCGAAGGCCACCCCCGGATTCTGCCCGCCTGCGAAGTTCTGCGGCAGCGCGCGGATGACCTCGCCGAGATTGTTCTGCCCCTGAAGCCGCATGTCCTCTTGTGTAATCGTCACCACGGGCGAAGTTGGCCGCGCGCCTTTGATCCGGGTGCCTGTCACGACGACCTGATCCTGGTCATTTGCTGCCTGTTGGTCGCCGACCGGCGGACGGCTTTGCTGTTGGTCATCGCGATCCTCGAGGGTTTCCGCCGATTGGGCGGACCGCATGCTGGCCGCATTGCTCGTTTCGGCAGGAAGGGTCATGGAGGCGGGCTGAAGACGCGGCGTGACGACGAGCGTTGTTTCATTGCGGATTTTGTAGGTTAAACCGCTGGAGGCGAGCAGCCGTTCCAGCGCTTCGAAACTGGTGAACGCGCCGGCCAATTCGGGGCTTCGAATTCCGGCAGTCAGATCGTCCTGAATCAAAACGACGTAGTTCGATTGCTCGGACCATGCGATGAGCGCGTCGGTCAAAGGCTGCGCCGGAATGTTCCACTGGATCGCTACTCCGTTGTCGGCCGCTGCAAGACCCGAGGTCCTGTCGGCGGCTTCTGCGGCGCAAACCAGCGCAATCGCTGATACGGATGCAGCAATCGCATTTCTTTTTTTGTTTTTCATTTTTCCCCTCCCAATGCCCGACTTCTACGCGCAGGCGTTCGCGCCCGACGCAATGAGTCGGTTCCAGCCTCGCTGTCGTCGCGTGCGACGAAAACGTGACAGGGCTCGGAGGGGTTTCTTAAGAGTGCGGCTGCACGCACGGCGCCGCGAATCTATCTGCGGGCGCCCGCTTGCGTAATTTCGCGCAATGCGATGTTAACTGTCAGGCGATCAACGCGAGGCCTCGCCGGCCGGTCTTAATACTATGCGGTCGCGCCTCGACCGGTCGACCTCCAGCGGGAGAATTTCAGGCAGGCCGTCGATCATCGCATCGATCTGGTCCGTACGAAGCGAAGCCACGAGCGGCAATTCGAGGAGGCTTTCGTCTGCGATGATTGCAATGCGCGAATACCGGTTCGCGTCGGCGATGAATTCGCGCAAGGGCGCGCCCTTATAAGCAAGGCGGCCAACACGCCATGAACCGATTGTCGCGGGCGGCGCCTCGACGACATCAGTGAGGCCTTCACCGCTTACCGGCGC
>JAVJPA010000329.1:0-9114 GCA_040216495.1 Amphiplicatus sp.
GACGCCTTCTTCGCCTAGATCGGTGGTGTAGCAATTGAATCCGTCCGATTTCAGCATCAGCTCGATGCTTTGCGCGGTCGCGCCATCGTCCTCGATCAGTAGCACCCGCATAGCCAGTCTCCTGTTCGGCGCACGGGTTCCCCTGAACCGCGCTTCTTCGTTATGCCTTCCGAGATGCTAACGTTGATTTGCTTTCATAAAGGTTAACGGCATGAAGAGCGTCGCCCGTATTTGCAAGGGCGCGTTAAGGCGCGCGCAAACTTCGTTACGCTAGGGGCCGCGTAGACACTCGCGTTGCGCCGCCTTTGCAGGCAAACCGTGCGCTTCATCGATATGATGATTCACCAGTTTACGCGAGCTTAAGCCGCGCGCCGTTAATCTCGCGCGCGAAATGGAAAGGCTCCTGCGCCCATGGCGAACGCTTTTGCTCTTCACGCGGAAAACCGCGGCGATTTCGATCCCGTATCGGTTGAAGGCGCGGTCGCGTCCGTCTCCGGGCTCGGCGTCGAGATCGAGGACCGGCTCTCTGCGCTCGATATTGGCGCGCGCGTATCGATCGATCGCCAGCAGGGCGGGCGGCAGAAGCCTTTAATGGCGGAAGTTGTCGGCGTCCGGCAAGGGCTGGCGCTCTGCCTGCCTTTCGGTGGGCTCGACGGGGTTCGCCGCGGCGCGCGCGCGCGGTTTTTAAAAGAAGAGGCGTCGGCGCGCCCGTCTTCGGCATGGCTAGGGCGCGTTATCGACGGTCTCGGCCGCCCGATCGATGGGAAGGGCGCGCTGCCGTCCGGCGGCCGCGCCATGCCGCTCAGGGCCGCGCCGCCGCCGGCGCCGTTGCGCGCCCGGCTTGGCGGACGCATCGATTTCGGCGTCAAGGCGCTGAACGCTTTTGCGCCGTCCCGCGAAGGCCAGCGGCTCGGGATTTTTTCGGCCGCCGGCGTCGGCAAGTCGGAGCTTCTCTCCATGATCGCCCGCGGCGCGGCCTGCGATGTCGCCGTGATCGCGCTGATCGGCGAGCGCGGGCGCGAAGTGCGCGAGTTCATCGAAGACAAGCTTGGCGAGGAGGGGGCGTCCCGCGCCGTGTTCATCGTGGCGACGTCGGACGAGCCGGCCATGATGCGGCGCGAGGCGGCGTTTCTCGCCATGACGGTCGCCGAATATTTTCGCGCCGAGGGCGCGCATGTTCTCTGCCTGCTCGACTCCCTGACGCGCATCGCCAACGCCCAGCGCGAGATCGGTCTCGCGGCCGGCGAGCCGCCGACCGCGAAAGGCTACACGCCGTCGGTCTTCTCGCTCTTGCCGCAGGTGCTGGAGCGCGCCGGTCCCGGTCTCGACGACGGGAAAGCCGGGCGCATCACCGGCGTGTTCTCGGTGCTGGTCGAGGGCGACGATCATGACGAGCCGGTCGCAGACGCCGCGCGCGCCATTCTCGACGGGCATGTGGTTCTCGACCGGCGCATCGCCGAGCGCGGGCGTTTTCCCGCCGTCGACATTCTGCGCACTCTTTCGCGCGCCATGCCCGGCGCCGTAAGCGAAGAGGAGGCCGGCCTCGCCGCCGCCGCCCGCCGCCATGCCAGCGCCTATGAAGACATGCGCGAGATGATCCGCATCGGCGCTTACCGCGCTGGCGCCAGCGCGGAAGTCGACCGCGCCATCGATTTTTATCCGCAACTTGAACGGTTTCTAAACCAAACTTCTGGTGAAATCGTATCGACGGGGGACACGTTCAGGGCGCTCGCCGCTCTCTGTGAGGAGTACGACCAGCGATGACCGGTCCCGGCCGCGAAGAGCGCGCGCTTGCGCAGCTCGTGAAAGTAGCCCGCCAGAAACTCGAAGAGCAGCAAACCATGCTTTCCGATCTTCAGGCGGCGAAAGCCTCCGCTGAGACCTCCCTTGAATGGCTCGCCCAGGCGGTGCGCGTCGAGGAAGAGGCCGCGCTCGCGCGCCCCCAGGCGACAGTGGATCTGAAGAATTATCTTGAAGGCGCCAACGGCAAGCGCCTCGCGCTTCAGGCGACCCGCGCCCGGCTCGAAGCGGAGATCATGCTCGTGCGCGACGCGGTCACCGAAGCTTTCGCAGAGACCGCCAAGCTCGAACATCTGATCGAGATCAACCGCCGCGCCACCGCCCGCCTTAACGGCAAGGCGGAAGCCGCCCGCCTCGACGCCGCTTCGGTCTCGCGACATCGCCGTCAAGCGTGAGGGATCGCCGCCTAAAATAAAAAGCGGCGGGCGCCTGTTAAGACATTCTTTACGCTTAGTCCTTGACTCTAAAGCGAATCAGGGCGCGCGGAGGTCTTTCCCGGGCTGTTTCTCGCCCGGAATCATCCGCGCCGCGCGGGGCTTTGACGCAAATCCCGTTTGACCGCCCGGCTTTTCCCGTGATATCCCGGAAAGTGTCGGCAAGGGCCGGCTGATCGGAAGAAATTGCCCCCGCCGCCGGTGTCATCCCGGCTCCGGGCGCAAGATCGGCGGCGGGCGCCGCTTCCGGGATCACGGGCGGATTTGAGGGCGGGATGTTGCGGTCGGCGGAAGCCCTGTTTCTGGGCTCCCATATCAACAAGATCGACGCGAAGGGGCGCATCGCTGCGCCGGCCGACTTCCGCCGCGCGCTCGATCTCGGCCGCTACAACGGATTTTACTGCGTTCCTTCGCTGACCGGCCCGTGGCTCGATTGCGGCGGTACGGATTACATCGAGACCTTAATCGCCATGATCGATGCGCTCGACCCATACGATCCGGACCGCGCCGATCTCGAAGACACGCTGATCGGCAAGTCGCGTCCCGTTCCGTTCGACGGCGACGGGCGATTCATCCTGCCGCAACCCTTGCGCGATCATGCGAAACTCGACGACCGCGCGCTGCTGATCGGGCGCGGCAAGACGTTCCAGATCCGCAACGGCGAGGGCGTCGAGGAGCATCTCGCCGGCGCAGCCGAGCGCGCCAAGAACGCGCTCCGGAAATTGCGCAATCCGGCGCCAGCGCCAATAGCGGAGCGCGCCAGATGAGTTTCGCCAATCACGCGCCGGTCATGGAGGAAGAAGCGGTGGCCGCCCTCGCGCCGCAGAACAAGGGCGTCTACGCCGACGCGACCTTCGGCGGCGGCGGCTATGCGCGCGCCCTTCTCGGTTCGGCGAACTGCTCCGTCTACGGATTTGATCGAGATCCGACGGCGATCGCGCGCGCCGCGAAGTGGGCGAGCGCTTACGGGTCGCGGCTGACGCTCATCAACCGCCCCTTCGACGAAATGGGCGAGGGGCTCGCCGATTGCGGCGTCGACGGCATCGACGGCGCGGTGTTCGATCTCGGCGTTTCGTCGATGCAGCTTGACGAGGCGGCGCGGGGCTTTTCGTTCCGCTTTGACGGGCCTTTGTCGATGCGCATGGATTGCGGCAAGCCGGACGCCGCCGATGTGGTCAACAAGGGCGAGGCGGGCGACCTTGCGGCGATTTTCAAGGCGTATGGGGAAGAGCGCCATTCGGGCCGCATCGCCCGCGCCATCGTCAAGGCGCGCGAAGCGGCGCCGATCGAAACGACGGGACGGCTCGCGGAAATTGTCGCCAAGGCGGCGCCGGCGAAGCCGCAGGATAAAATCCATCCGGCGACGCGCGTATTCCAGGCGCTCAGGATTTTCGTCAACGACGAACTCGGCCAGCTCGCCCGCGCGCTTGTGGCAGCCGAGCGTTTGCTGCGCCCGGCGGGCCGGCTCGTGGTCGTCACGTTTCATTCGCTCGAAGACCGCATCGTCAAGCGCTTCCTGACGGACCGCACCGGCGCGACCGCAAGCCCGTCGCGTCACGCGCCGCCGGCTGCGGAAAAGACCGCGACGTTTCGCTTGCTGTTTCCGAAAGCCGCCGCGCCCGGCGAGACGGAAATCAACGCCAACCCGCGCGCGCGATCGGCGAAATTGCGCGCGGCCATCCGTCTCGACGCGCCGGCCCGCGCCGACATGACGGGTTTCGCGCCAGCCCCGCTTATTTTATCCAACGCCCTTAGTGACTGGAGAGTTTAAATGGTCCGTATCACAATGATTTTGTTGTGCCTTCTTCTCGCCGGCGCCGCCGCCGGGCGCTATCAGGCGGAAGTCTCGGTGCGCGAGACGCGCCGCGAGATTCAGGAGATTGAGCGGGCCAAAGCGCAGGAGCTGAGCGAGATACAGCTTTTGCGCGCCGAGATCGCCTACCTTGAAAGTCCGGACCGGCTGGCGAAGATCGCCGCGAAGGTGACGGATCTTGAGCCGCTTGCTGGAAGCCAGTTGATGACGGCGGACGAGTTCGCTGTCGCGTTCGGCGGCGGCGGCGCTGAGCCCGTCGATCTCGCCGGGAGCGACGTGATCGTTCACGCGCTCGCCATGGCCGATATGAAACAAGTGGAGTGACAGGCGGCTTAGATGGCGTTGCTCCGTAAACGGAAGAGGCCGAAGAGCTACGTCATCGCCGAGACGGGCGAACCGGCTGCGCCTGCGGCGGCGAGCGTCACCGCGGTGAGCGGCCGCGCCCGTCAGGCGGCGCGCGCCCGCGCGCGCATCGCCATGAGCGCGCTCGCCTTCGCGGCCGCGTTCTGCGCCCTCGGCGTCCGGCTCGCTTTCGTCGCCTCGGGGGATGTCGCGCCGCGCAACCGGATCGCCGCTGACGCGCGCCCCAACGATGCGCTACGGCCTGAAATTCTGGATCGCAACGGCGTGATCCTCTCGGCCAACCTGCCGATGACGGCGCTTGAAATCGCCGGGCGCGAGGTCTGGGATCCGGACGAGACGGCGGCGGCCGTCGCGCGCACGTTCGAGGGCGTCAACGAAGGCGATCTGGCGCAGAAACTGCGTGAAAAGCGTTACGTAGAAGTCCTGAGCGACATGACGCCGGCGCAGCAAGAGGCGGCGTTCGCGCTCGGCCTGCCGGGCGTGCGCTTCTCCTCGCGCACCAAGCGCTTTTACCCGCAGACTGACCTAGCCGCCCATGTGATCGGGCACACCGAGCCGGGCAAGGGCGGCGTGATGGGGCTCGAAGCCGCGCTCGACCGGCGGGCGGGGGAGGGACCGCTGGTCGCCTCCATCGACACGCGCGTGCAGCAGGCGCTGGAAGATGAATTGTCCCGCGGCGTTGAGGAGTTTTCCGCCGCCGCAGCGTGGGGCGCGGTGATGGACGTGACCACCGGCGAAGTCATCGCGCTGGCGAGCCTCCCCGATTTCGATCCGAACGATCCGGGCGCCTCGCCGGCCGATTGGCGCCGCAATCGCGCCACCTATGACCGCTATGAGCTCGGCTCGGCCATGAAGGCGATGACGGCGGCGGCGGCGGTGGAGGCCGGCGTCGCGAACGAGGAGTCGACCTATGACGCGCGCGGCACTTATCGCCTCGCCGATCGCACGATCAGCGATTTCCACGGCGAGAACCGCATACTGACGTTTTCCGAAGTGATCGAGTATTCCTCCAATATCGGCATGGCGCGCATGGTCGACGCGCTCGGCGTCGAGCGCCAGCGCGCGGCGCTGGCCGCGCTGGGCTTCCTCGCGCCGCTCGACATCGAGCTTCCTGAAAACCGCCCGACGGAAATTCCCGCGCGCTGGGGGCCTGTGGAGGCGATGACGATTTCGTACGGGCATGGCATCACCATTACGCCGCTGCATCTTCTCGCCGGCTTTTCGGCTGTGGTGAACGGCGGCGAATTTCGTATGCCGACCTTTCTGAAGGCCGAAAGCGCCCGGCCGGGCAAGCGGGTGTTCTCGCCGGAAACGAGCGCGATCATGCGCCGCGTGCTGCGCCGGGTCATCACCGAAGGCACAGCGAGCAAGTCCGAGGTTCCGGGCTATTTCCCCATCGGCAAGACCGCGACGGCGGAAAAGCCGCGCCGGGGCGGCTATGACCGCTCCTCGCGCATTTCGAGTTTTATCGGCGCGTTTCCGGGCCACGATCCGCGCTACGCCGTGCTCATTTCCTTCGACGAACCGCAGCCCACGAAGAACACTTACGGGTACGCCACGGCGGGCTGGAACGCCGCCCCCGCTTTCGCCGCCATCGTCACGCGCATCGCCCCCGCGCTCGGCGTGATGCCGTCGAACGAGACCATTGCGCTCGCCGGATTCTACAATGGCGTGCCGGCTAAAACGGAAACCGCCTCGCTTGGGGGCGCGCCGTGAAACTCTCCGAACTCACCGGCGCGGCCCATGCGCCCGATCCTGACATTGCCGGCCTCGCGTCGGACAGCCGCGCTGTGAAGCCCGGCTATCTGTTTGCTGCGCTTTCGGGGTTCAAGGACGACGGCGGCAGGTATATTCCGCAAGCTGAAGAGAACGGCGCCGTCGCGATTCTCGCGGCGGATGGCGAGGCGAAGCGCGCTGTTTTCATTCGCGACGCGGAGCCGCGCCGCAAGCTCGCGCAGATGGCGGCGAAGTTCTATCCGCGCCAGCCTGAAACCATCGCGGGCGTCACCGGCACCAACGGCAAGACCTCGACGGCGCGCTTTTCAGCGCAGCTCTGGACCATGCTCGGCGCGGGCGGAGCCAGTCTCGGCACGCTCGGGGCCTTGGGGCCGAATTATTCGAAAGTTCTGGCGCACACGACGCCGGATCCGATCATCTTGCACCAGACGCTCGACGAGATGACGGCGGCGGGCGCGACGCATCTCACCATGGAAGTCTCAAGCCACGCGCTCGTCCAGAGCCGCGCGGACGGCGTGAAGTTCAAGGTCGCCGCGTTCACCAATATCACGCAGGACCATCTCGACTATCATCCCGATTTCGAAAGCTACCTCGCCGCGAAGACGCGCCTCTTCACCGGTCTGCTGCCCAAGGACGGCGCGGCGGTGATCAACGCGGACGGCGAAGGCGGCGACCGCGTCGCGGCGTCGGCGAAAGCGGCCGGCCTCAGGACTCTGACGACCGGCGCGCGCGGAAACGACCTGAAAATCGTGCGCGCCGCGCCGCATCCGGGCGGGCGCTCCATGGATGTCGAGCATGCGGGCGGCGCCGTCGCCATCGACTTTCCCTTCATCGGCGCCTTTCAGGCGGAGAACGCGCTGCTCGCCGCCGGCATTGTCATTGCGTCGGGGTTCGCGGCGAAAGACGTGCTTCCCTTGCTGCCGAAACTGGGCGGCGTGCCGGGGCGGATGCAGCGCGTGGTCGAAGAGAACGGCGCGGCGATCTATATCGATTACGCCCACACGCCGGACGCCATCGCGACCGCGCTCGCCGCCATCCGCCCCCATGTGAGAGGACGCCTCATCGCCATTATCGGCGCGGGCGGCGATCGCGACCGGACCAAACGCCCGCATATGGGCCGCGCCGCCGCGCTTGGCGCCGACCTTGTCATTGTCACGGACGATAATCCGCGTTCGGAAGAGGCGGGCGAAATCCGCCGGCAGGTGCTCGCGGGCGCCCCGAAGGCGAAGGAGATAGGCGACCGTCGCGAGGCGATCGCGGCGGCGGTGGCGATGCTCGGCGACGGCGACGTGCTGCTCATCGCCGGCAAGGGCCATGAGACCGGACAGATCGTCGGCGGCGTGACCTTGCCGTTCGACGACGGCGCGACGGCGCGCGAGGAGGCGGCGAGGCTTGGGGGCCTCGCTCGCGGCAAAAAGGGGAACGATGGCGGGGGCCGCGGAGGTGTTGGGCGATGACGGCAGGATTGTGGACAGCCTATGAAGCGGCCGCCGCGACCGGCGGCGCCTTGTGCGCGCGCGGCGGCGACCCCAACCGCTGGGTCGCGGAGGAATGGGCGGCGGCGGGTCTCTCCATCGATACGCGCACGCTGAAGCCCGGCGAAATGTTCGTCGCGCTGAAAGACGCGCGCGACGGCCACGACTTTATCGGCGCGGCGTTCGAGCGCGGCGCCTCGGCGGCGCTGGTCGCGCGCGCGCCGGAGGATACGCCGGACGGCAAGCCGCTGCTCGTGGTGCGCGATACGCTCGAAGGATTGCGCGATCTCGCCCGCGCCGCGCGCCTTCGCAATTTCGGCAAGCGCATCGCTGTCACCGGCAGCGCCGGCAAGACATCGACGAAGGAAATGCTGCGCACGGCGCTCGCCGCGTCGGGAAGCGTGCACGCCGCGCAGAAAAGCTTCAACAATCACTGGGGCGTGCCGCTGACTCTCGCGCAACTGCCGATGAAAGCCGATTACGGCGTCTTTGAAATCGGCATGAACCATGCGGGCGAGATCACGCCGCTGACGAAGCTCGTGCGACCGCATGTGGCGGTGGTCACCACGGTCGCGCCGGCCCATCTCGAATATTTCGGGACAGTGGAAAAGATCGCCGAAGCGAAGGCGGAAATCTTTCTCGGCGTCGCGAAGGGCGGCGCAGCGGTCATCCCCATCGACAACGCGCATTTCGACCTGCTGCGCGCGCGCGCGGCGGAAGCCGGCGTTGAGCGCATTTTGACATTCGGCGAGCGCAAGGACGCCGATGTCCGGCTTCTCGGATACAAGGAAGAAGGCGCAGGCGCTCTCATTCATGCGCGCCGCGCGTCTGGCGAGTTCACATTCGCGCTCGGCGCGCCCGGCAAGCATCAGGCGATGAACGCGCTCGCCGTCGTCGCCGCGCTTGAAGCCGCCGGCGCGGCGCTCGATCCGGCGCTCGCGGCGCTCGCGCAGCACGGAGCCGCCGAAGGACGCGGCGCGCGCCTCGAGGTGACATTGCCGGGCGGAGGGCGCGTGACGCTGATCGATGAAAGCTACAACGCCAACCCTGTCTCCATGGCGGCGGCGCTCGCGCTGCTCGGGTCGGCCAAGCCGCGCGGCAAGGGAAGGCGCATCGCCGCCCTCGGCGAAATGCTGGAGCTGGGGCCGCAGGGTCCGGCGCTCCATGCCGGCCTTGCCGAAGCGTTAGTCGCGGCGAAAACCGATCGGCTCTATGTAGCGGGCCGGCTGATGAGCCATCTTTGGGACGCCGTTCCCGAGGGGATGCGCGCGCGCGCCGCTGACTCGGCCTCCAGTCTTGTCGGCCCGCTGCTCGGCGATCTCGTCGACGGCGATATCGTCATGGTCAAAGGCTCGAACGCCTCTAGGATAAGCGAAATCGCGCGCGCGCTGGCGACTGTCGAAAACAAACCGCCGGCGGCGAAAGCGGCGATGCAACAATAAGAACGGATTCAAGGCTTCTCGATGCTGTATCACCTTTTGACGCCGCTGGC
>JAVJPA010000330.1:0-7400 GCA_040216495.1 Amphiplicatus sp.
GGCTTCCGCGCGCCCGCGCAAGCGGTTAGTTTCAAGAACAGGCTCAAGGGAGAACGCCATGTCGGCAGAGAACCGGCTCGATCCAGTCGAGCCGCCGGCCGATCCCGGTCCAGAAGGCGTCCGGATCTTCCTTGGCCTGACGGCGCATGGCGGCTTCGTCCGTCGCCTTGATCCGTGCGCGGCCGGCGAAGTCCGACGGAACCTTGAACAGCCGGTTCTCTGCCGACATGGCGTTCTCCCTTGAGCCTGTTCTTGAAACTAACCGCTTGCGCGGGCGCGCGGAAGCCTAGGGCAAGGAGCGCCCGTTCGCAAAACCTGACGCTGCGCGCCGCATTATCTCAGCAGGCTCTCAGCGGGTAGCGGGTTCGGAAATCACGATGCAGTTGCGCTTTTTCGCCCGCAGCGCGCCGCAAATCTCGGCGGCGTCGTCGGCGTTCAGCGAGACGAAGCGGGCGCGGAACAGCGCTTCGCCTTCGGCGCCGGTGATCGGCTGAACGTTGCGGGGGCGGTCGAGGAATCCGCCGTCCTGCGCCGCGCCTTCCAATTCTTCTTGCGCCTTGGCTTTGGTGGAGTAAGCGCCGATCTGGACGTTCCAGGCGCCCGGGAAGGCGGTGTCGGTGTCGCCTTCGCCCCAGTTGCCGTCGACGGGCGACAGCGAGGCGAGGCGGGCGCGTTCATATTCGTTGAGATCGTCGGGAACCGATGAGGCGACCGCGATCAGCGTGCCGATGGCGTCGACTTCCGCTTCGCTCTCGTCCGCATTGAACTCTGCCGCGGCCGACGCGATTTCGGCGCGCAGCGCTTCGTCGCCCGCGACGGTCGGCGTGGCGGGAACCGGCGCTGCGATCTGGAGCTGCGCCAGCAGGGTCGGTTTCAGGCGCGGCGAGGGCGTCGTGCGGTGCAGGGACGCGATGAGCGCCGGGTTCGAGTCGATCGCGGCGAACGCATCGTCGAGAATTTCGCGCATATGCGAATCGCGCGTGCGCACCGATCGCCCGCCGAGCACGACGCCGACCAGACGGTTGCCGTCATGGCTGGCGCTGGTGGCGAGGTTGAATCCCGAGATCCGCGTATAGCCGGTCTTGAGGCCTTCCGCGCCGGGATAGGTCTTGGCGACCGCATTGTGAGTCAGGTAGGTGCGGTCGTTCCAGGTGAACTTCTCGGTCGAGAAGTAGTGATAATACTCAGGGAAATCCTGGATCAGCCGGCGGCCGAGCGTGGCGAGATCGCGCGCGGTGGAGCGCTGCTTCGAGTTGGGCAGGCCGGAGGCGTTGCGGAACGTGGTGCGCGCCATGCCGAGGCTCCGGGCCTTCTCGGTCATCTTCTGCGCGAAGCGCCATTCAGAGCCGGAGATCGATTCCGCGACCACAACCGCGACGTCGTTGGCGGATTTGACGACCAGCGCCTTGATCGCCGTGTCGACATCGATCGTATCGCCGGACTTCACGCCGAGCTTGGAAGGAGGCTGGCCGGCCGCTTGCGCGGAAACGGTAAGATCGGAATCGAGTTTCAGCCGCCCGGCGTCCAGCTCCTCGAAGAGGAGGTAGAGCGTCATCATCTTGGTTAAGGAGGCGGGATAGCGATACTCGTTCGAATAGCGGTCAAACAGAACGTCGCCGGAATCGGCGTGAATGACGTACGCCGCGTATTTCGAATTGGCTGAAGCCGGCGCAGAGGCGAGGCCAGACGCAATTAAAATTAACAGCGAGAAAACAATACTACGCAACACAGCAGTCATTGCCGAAGCCTCGCTTAATCATGCGCGCTTTGCAAGATGCAAGGTTGCGCCGCCCCTACTGTCAGCGCCGCCTACTGCGCGCCGGCCCGACCCCTCGTCAGGCCGAGAGCGTACTCTCAGCAAACGCCATGCCGCTGCTGCGCGACAGTTTTTCATCTTCGGAACTGACGGTTAACTCATCGTTAATAGGGCGTCCGCGACTCGGTTAAATTTATTGTGCGTCGCACAAAATTCGCTTGACGCGGGTGCGCCAACGATGTTTATGTTGCATTGCACAAGAAGCAGCCGATTCGCCCGGAATCGGCCATCGGGAAGGAGCCTAAAATGGCGACAGCGAAAAAAACCGCTGCGGCTAACGACACGCTCGAAACCCTGACGAGCGTCAACACTGGAGCCTTCAAGGAAGGCTACGAGAAATTTTCTCAGGGAATGAGCACGTTCGCGGATTTCCATAAGAATTCGCTTGAAGCTTTCATGGTTTCGGCTGGCGCGCTCGCCAAGGGCGCCGAAAAAGCCGCTTCCGACCAGTCGGCTTTCCTGAAAACGTCCTACGAGGAAGGCGTCGCCGCCGCTAAGGCCGCGGCCACCTCGAAAAGCGCCCAGGATGCTTTGGAGATCCAGATCGACTATTTCCGCACTGCGTTCGAACGCAATCTCGGCCAGCTCAACAAGATGGCCGATCTCTGGCTTTCGACCACCAAGGAAGCCGCCGAGCCGCTTACCGAGCGCTATGGCGAGTTTGTGGAAAAAATTCAGTCCTACCGCCCGTAAGACGGCGAACGCTGACAAATTCAGTTGTTGCGTAGAGTATGCGGGGCCCGGCGGCTTGTCGGGCCCTTTGCTTTTGAGCCGAGGCGTTGGCGCGCTCCCGCTCGTCGTAAATTCGCCGCGACCTGCGGATTTGCGTCTTTTCAACCATACCCGGATACATATCTAATGAAGGCGGTGCAGCAAATTCGCTGCGCCGAGTAAGCGAGCGTTGCGCGAGGCCATGGCGGAAGACCACGAAAACAACAAGCAGGGACCGGGGGTCGGCGTCGGAGTCGTCACCAAGACGGCGCCGAAGACGAAACGCCCGTCCATGTACAAGGTCCTCCTCCTTAACGACGATTACACGCCTCAGGAGTTTGTGGTCTGGCTGCTTCAGGCTGTTTTCAAGAAGCCGCCGGAAGAAGCGATCCGCATTATGATGCACGTGCACCAGAACGGTGTCGGCATCTGCGGCGTCTATACTTATGAGGTTGCCGAGACGAAAGTGGCTCATGTGATGGAGCTGTCCCGCCGCAATCAGCACCCTCTGCAATGCACGATGGAACGGGAGTAGGACAGTGGCGTCATTCAGCAGAAACCTCGACCAAGCGCTGCACAGGGCGATTGCGCTCGCGACCGAGCGCGAACACGAACTGGCGACGCTGGAGCATCTGCTCCTGGCGCTCACGGAAGATCAGGACGCGGCCGCCGTGATGCGCGCCTGCAATGTCGATATCGATCTTCTGCGCCGCCACCTTTACGAATTCGTCGAGAACGATCTCGCCAACCTGAAGCTCGAAAACGGCGAACAGGCGAAACCGACCGCATCGTTCCAGCGCGTGATCCAGCGCGCCGTCATCCATGTGCAGTCGTCGGGCCGCGAGGAAGTGACGGGCGCCAACGTTCTGGTGGCCTTGTTCGCCGAGCGCGAGTCGCACGCCGCGCACTTCCTCCAGCAACAGGACATGACCCGCTTCGATGCGGTGAATTACATCTCGCACGGGCTCGCCAAACGCCCCGGCGAACAGGCGGCCCGGCCGCCGCGCGGCGTCAATGAGGAGCAGGAAGCTGGCGGCAAACAGTCCGAAAGCGCGCTCAGCTCTTACTGCGTCAATCTCAACGAGAAGGCGCGGCTCGGCAAAATCGATCCCCTGATCGGCCGCGACGCGGAAGTCGAGCGCTCGATCCAGGTGCTCTGCCGCCGCCGCAAGAACAATCCGCTGCTGGTGGGCGATCCCGGCGTCGGCAAGACCGCCATCGCCGAAGGGCTAGCGCGCAAGATCGTCGACGAGGAAGTGCCGGAAGTGCTCGCCGACGCAACCATTTTCGCGCTCGACATGGGCGCGCTGCTCGCCGGCACGCGCTATCGCGGCGACTTCGAGGAGCGGATCAAGTCGGTGCTCAAGGAGCTTGAGGATCACGACGACGCCATCCTCTTCATCGACGAGATTCACACCGTGATCGGCGCCGGCGCGACGTCCGGCGGCGCTATGGACGCGTCCAACCTCTTGAAGCCGGCGTTGCAGTCCGGGACGCTCCGCTGCATGGGTTCGACGACCTACAAGGAATATCGTCAGCACTTCGAAAAGGACCGCGCGCTCGCGCGCCGGTTCCAGAAGATCGATGTGAACGAGCCGAGCGTCGACGACACGGTGAAAATCCTCACCGGCCTGAAGCCGTATTTCGAGGATCACCACAATGTCGAGTATACGCCGGAGGCCATCAAGGCGTCGGCGGACCTCTCCTCTAAATACATGACCGACCGCAAGCTTCCCGACAAGGCGATCGACGTGATCGACGAGGCGGGCGCGCGGCAGATGCTATTCGCGCCGGAACTGCGGAAACGCATCATCGGCGTCGAGGAAATCGAGGAAGTCATCGCCAAGATGGCGCGCATCCCGGCGAAGTCCGTGTCGAAATCGGACACGGAGCGCCTGCGCAATCTCGGCGAGGATCTGCGCCGCGTCGTGTTCGGACAGGACAAGGCCATCGAACAGCTCGCCGCCGCGATCAAGCTTTCGCGCGCCGGCCTGCGCGAGCCGAACAAGCCCATCGGCTCCTATCTCTTCGCCGGCCCGACCGGCGTCGGCAAAACCGAAGTCGCCAAGCAGTTGTCGTTCGCGCTCGGCGTCGAGCTGATCCGTTTCGACATGTCCGAATACATGGAGCGCCACACGGTCTCGCGCCTTATCGGCGCGCCTCCGGTCGATGTCGGCTACGATCAGGGCGGGCTGCTGACGGACGCCATCGACCAGCATCCGCACTGCGTCCTGCTCCTCGACGAGATCGAGAAAGCGCACCCTGAAATCTTCAACATCCTGCTTCAGGTGATGGACAACGGGACGCTCACCGACACCAACGGCAAGAAGATCGACTTCCGCAACGTCGTCATGATCATGACGACCAATGCGGGCGCGCAGGACGCGGCGAAGTTCGCCATCGGGTTCGCCGGAGGCAAGAAGTCCGACGAGACCGAAGAAGCGATCAAGCGGATGTTCACGCCGGAATTCCGCAACCGCCTCGACGCGGTGGTGCATTTCGCCGGCCTGTCGCCGACGATCATCGACCGCATTGTCGAGAAGTTTGTGTTGCAGCTCGAAGCCCAGCTCGCCGACCGCGGCATCACGTTCGAGCTCGACATGGAAGCGACGCGCTGGCTCGCGGAACGCGGCTTCGACGACGAGATGGGCGCCCGCCCGCTCGGCCGCATCATTCAGGAGCACGTCAAGAAGCCCATCGCCGACGAAATTCTTTTCGGCGGGCTGAAGAATGGCGGCGTCGTGAAAGTGTTCGTCGACAAGAACGATCCGACGAAACTCGATTTCGAGTTCGTGCCCGACGATCCCAAGCCCGAAGAAGGCGCGGGCGTGCCGGCCTTGGTCGAGAAGTCCTAGTCGAGGCCGACCGACATCAGGCGCAGCGGTTCGCGCCGCGCGCCGACGATCTCCGCGCCGGCATCGCCATAGGCCGGCCAGTTGCTCGTCGCGACGTAGATCAGGGCGCCGCCGACAATTGCGCCGTTGGTCGGCTCGTTCCATTCGGGAAGGCTCTGCTGAAGCACGTCGAGTCGCTCGACGGCGTCGCCCGCCGCATTGAGGCGCAGGCGGACGATACGCTGCGGCGAAGTTCCGTTCTGTATGCCGATCAGGTCGCCTTTATAGGCGTAAAGCCCGTCGACGCCGCCGAGATGCGCGTCGGCTTCGTTGGCGATGAGGCTCGCGGCGCCGGTTTTCAGGTCGACCGAGAACAGGCCGGCGAGGTAATCGGCGACGAAAAGCGTCTTGCGGCTTTCATCGTAGGCGACGCCCTGAAGGTTCACGTAGCGCGGGTCTTCGGAAAAGGCTTCGAGCGCCTTCGCGTCCTTGCGCAGGATGAAGAGCCGCGGTTCGCCGCTGTCGCTGGCGACGAGACCGGCGGGAGTCGCTTCAAGCGCGCCGAGAACAGCCTTGTTATCGTTGAGGACATGCTCGCTGATAAGGGCGCCGTCCCTCAGTCTGTAGGCGTAGACGCCGGCCGATGACGTATCCGGCGCTGCGTTCTCGAAAGGCGATCCGGTGTTCGCCGCCGCCCAAAGCGTCTTGTCCGAAATCTCGATGGCGTAGACCCCGCCGGGCGCAAAAGCGAAACCCTCCGCTTGAACGCCGCCGTCATGGAAGCGCAAAATCCTGCCGCTGCGCGCCGATCCTACATACGCTTGCTTCCGAGGCGCATCGTACGCAACCGCTTCCGGAAGCAACGCCGCATCGTCGTGCACGCGCCACATCGTCGCTTCGCCGATGGGTGAAAGGTTCGCGGCCATCTTGTCGGCGATGGCTTTAAAGCCAGGGCGCGCCGTCAATGTGTCGAAGCCCGGGTGGCCGGCGAGCGACAGGGAAAGACCGCGCTCGGCGGCTTTGCGTGCGAGCGCCGTCGCTTCCTCATAGTCGCCGAGCAGGCTGCGCGCGAGAATGCGGTTGCGGGTCAGATAGAGCGAGTAGGGCCTGATCGCCTGCGCCGCATCCAGCTTCTCCGAAAGCGTCGCCCAGTCTTCCGCCGCGAAAGCGGCCTGGGCTTCCGCCATGATAACAGAATAATCGGGAGTATCCTGCGCGAAGGCCGCAGGGCTGAAAGCAAGGGCGGCGGCCAGCAGCAGGGCTCTCATCCGCCAGTCCCTCGTTAAATCGCTTTGCTTATGCGCGTCGCGAGCGCCTGGAGATCCAGCGGGTCGGCCTTGCGGCCGGCGGCGCCGTGGAGACCTTCGGTGCGGCCTTCGTAAACCGGGATAATGTGGAAATGCACATGATAAATCGTCTGGCCGGCGGGCGCGCCGTTGAACTGGATGATGCGGACGCCGTCAGGATTCAGCGCCTTCTCGACCGCTCTGGAGACTTTCTGTGTTCCCAAGATCAGCGAGGTGAGAGTGGTTTCGTCGGCGTCGAAAAAGTTTGTCGCCTGCGCTTTTTTGGGAATGACGAGCGTGTGGCCTTCAGACTGCGGATAGATGTCCATGAAGGAGAGCACATGCTCGTTCTCGTAGACCTTGAAACAGGGCATCTCCTTGCGAAGGATCTTGGCGAAGATGTTGTTGGGGTCGTACGTCTGCTTCAGCGTCATAGTCTGCGTCATCCCTTTTTGAACGGCGTCATGCCCGATAGCGCGTCGATCTCGGCCTGTGTATGCGCGCGTTCGCTTTCAAGGTAATGCTCGATTGCGACCCGGAAGCCGGAATCTGCAATCCAGTGCGCGGAGCGAGTTGTCACAGGCTCGTAGCCTCTGGCGATTTTGTGCTCCCCTTGCGCGCCCGCCTCGACGCGGTTGAGGCCGTGCGCGATCGCATAATCGATCGCCTGATGGTAGCAGAGTTCGAAATGCAGGAAGGGGTATTCTTCGATGCAGCCCCAGTAGCGGCCGTAGAGGGCGTCGCCGCCGATGA
>JAVJPA010000331.1:0-5517 GCA_040216495.1 Amphiplicatus sp.
GCACATCATCGAGAAGGCCGGTCGCCCCTTTGGCTTTCCTCTCATCCGCTTTCTGTTCTTCCCACAGAACGGTTTGCTCTCTGGCGTTACGCCCGTCGCGGGTCTCGAACACATGCGGGTGCCGGCGCACCATCTTGTCGCTGATCGTTGCAGCGACATCGTTGAACGTAAACGCGCCGCGCTCTTCAGCCATCCGAGAGTGGAAAACGACCTGAAACAGAAGATCGCCAAGCTCTTCCTTCAGCGCAGGCAGGTCCTCCCGCTCGATAGCGTCGGCGACCTCATAAGCTTCTTCGATTGTATAGGGAGCGATGGTCCGGAAATTCTGCTCAAGATCCCACGGACAGCCTGTTTGAGGCGTGCGAAGCGCCGCCATAATTGCGCGAAGGCGCTCGATTGGCGGCTTGTCGTCGTCAGTCGGCATGAGGCCTCCCGTTACGGCCGTATCTGTCCGTCGCCGTGAACGATATTCTTGTAGGTCGTGAGTTCTTCAAGGCCAACGGGACCGCGCGCATGCAGCCGGCCGGTGGCGATGCCGATCTCGGCGCCGAGACCGAATTCTCCGCCGTCTGCGAATTGCGTCGAAGCATTGTGCATCACGATCGCGCTGTCGACCTGCGCGAGAAAACGCCGGGCGGTATCGGGATTTTCAGTAATGATAGAATCCGTATGGCCGGTGCCATAGCGCGCGATATGCGCCATGGCGCCCTCGACCCCGTCCACAGCGCCCGCTGCGATGATCGCGCCAAGATACTCAGTACGCCAATCCTCTTCGCTGACGGGCGCAGTGGCGGCGTCAATTTCATTGATTGCAGAGTCGGCGCGGATTGAACAACCGGCTTCACGCAGCGCTTCGCCTAAAGCAGGCCATAGATTCTTCAGGCGGTTTTTATCGATCAAAACCGTTTCCGCCGCGCCGCAGACGCCTGTGCGGCGCATCTTGGCGTTGACGACAATGCTGACGGCTTTCTCGGGATCGGCTTCAGCATCGACATACACGTGACAAACGCCCTCAAGGTGGCCAAGCACTGGCGCGCGGGCCTCATTGGCGACGCGCGCCACTAATGACTTACCCCCGCGCGGCACGATAAGATCGATAGCGCCGTCAAGGCCGCTCAGAATATGCCCGACAGCATCGCGATCAGTAGTGGGAACGAGTTGTACGCATTCCTCGGGCAGCCCCGCTTCAAGAAGACCTTGTACGAAACACCGATGCAGGGCGCGCGACGTTGCGAAAGCTTCCGAGCCGCCGCGCAGGATCGCGACATTTCCGGATTTGAGGCACAGCGCGCCGGCGTCAATGGTTACGTTCGGGCGGCTTTCGAAGATGATGGCGATAACCCCGATAGGGATGCGCACACGTTCAATCCGGAGCCCGTTCGGACGCGTCCATTCCGATATTCTCCGACCGACAGGATCGGGCAGGGCGGCGACGTCATTGAGCGCGCCAGCGATGGCGTCTAGTCGCTTGGCGTCGAGCTTTAATCGATCCAACATGGCGCCTGTGACGCCGGCTTTTTCCGCTTTGACGCAGTCGCCGCCATTTTCGCGAAGAATATCATCCCGCTTTGATGAGATAATCCTCGCCGCCGCTGTAAGCGCAGCGTTCTTCTGATCTGTCGGCGCGAGCGCAAGCGTCACCGCAGCCGCGCGCGCGCGGCGGCCTATAGCAAGCATTCGGTCTTCAAGGGAGTCGGCTTCCTGCATGACGCTCGCTCGGTTACGCCCCCTTATCCTTACCGCGGCCTGCGACCGCAAGGTCATCCCGGTGGATGACAGCGGTCGGGCCTGCATATCCGAGAATTTCTTCAATCTCCTGCGATTTTTTTCCGGCAAGCCGCCGGACATCTTCCGCATCATAAGCGATAAGGCCCTGGCCCAACACAGCGCCGGCCGGATCGATAACGGAAACGGCGTCGCCTTTGCGGAACTCTCCTTCAGCGCGCGTGATGCCGGCAGACAGAAGGCTCTTGCCGGCGAGGAGGGCGGTTGCGGCGCCTGCGTCGATATGAACAGCGCCGGCTGCGCGCAGCCTGCCGCCAATCCAGGCGAGACGGGCGCGTTCCGGCGTCGATTGCGGCAGAAACAAAGTGGCTTTGGCGCCGTACCGGATTGCGCTTAGCGGCCGATCCAGATCGCCGCGCGCAATAATTGCGGCGCACCCCGCAGCGACGGCGATCTTGGCCGCGGCGATTTTAGTCGCCATCCCCCCAGATCCTACGCCGGCCGTCAGGTTTGCGCCGCCGGCCATCGCTTCGACCTGAGGCGTGATAGTCTCAACCATGGCGAGATGAGCGGCTGAAACATCCTTCCTCGGGTCAGCCGTGTACAAACCGTCCACGTCCGAGAGCATAACCAACAAGTCAGCGCCCGCCATCTGCGCAGCGTGCGCTGAGAGTCTGTCATTGTCGCCGTAACGGATTTCGGCAGTGGCGACCGTATCGTTCTCATTGATGATTGGAATCGCCCCGAGACCGATGAGCGCTTCGATCGTGGCGCGAGCGTTGAGGTAACGGCGACGGTTCTCTGTATCGTCCAGCGTAAGCAGAAGCTGGCCAGCGGCGAGGCCGTGGGGCCCGAGGGCGGATTGCCACGCCTCCATCAAAAGCGTCTGACCGGTTGCGGCCGCCGCCTGCTTTTCAGCCAATTTCATCTTGCTGGAGAGACCCAATCGACGCCGGCCCAATGCGATCGCGCCGGAACTGACGACGATAACCTCCATTCCCCCCGCCCGGAGGTGAGCGATATCGGCGGCGAGGCCGGAAAGCCGGGCCGCTGCGACAGCCCCGTCAGGGTCGATCAGGAGAGCCGAGCCGAGCTTGACGACTATGCGCCGGGCTCCTTTAAGCCTCGCCGACGCCGATCCTGAGCCGCTGAACTCCGCCATCGTGGGACGCCTTGACTGACTGTTGCGCATGCGCCAATCCGGTCTAGCCCGGACCGACAATCGGGCGCAACGCGCCGGCGTTTCACGGAGCGGAGGAGATAATGGCGATCAAGGAAGCGAAGCTGATCTGGAAGAACGGGAAATTCATCCCGTGGGCCGAAGCGACCACCCATGTGATGACCCACGGTCTACACTATGGCACAGGCGTCTTCGAGGGCATGCGCGCCTACAACACCAAGCACAAAGGCGTATGCGTCTTCCGGAATCGTGAGCACATCGAACGGCTCGCCTTTTCCGCCAAGGTCTACAAAATCAAGCTCGACTATTCCGTTGAGGATTTGATGGGGGTCTGCCGCGACATCGTTCGCGAAAACGGACTCGATTCCGCCTATATTCGCCCCCTTGCCTATCTAGGCTATGGCGAGATGGGGCCGGCTTCCCAGGCCTGTCCTTCCGACATCATTATCGCGGCGTTTCCCTGGGGCGCGTATCTCGGAGAAGAAGGCCTCGCTAACGGCATTGACGTCTGCGTGTCGAGCTGGCGGCGTTTTGCGCCGGGCACGATCCCGGCCGGCGTCAAGGCGGCAGGCAATTATCTCTCGAGCCGCCTTGTCAGCATGGAGGCCAAGGATCGCGGATTCGCAGAAGGCATCGGCCTTGCTCATGACGGCACGGTCAGCGAAGGCGCCGGCGTGAATTTGTTCGTTGTCATGAAGGGCAGGCTCATCACGCCGCCCGCCGCCTCGTCGATCCTCTCCGGCATCACCCGCGACACCGTGATCACGTTGGCCCGCGATCTCGGCATTGAAGTCGCCGAGCAGCCGATCCCCCGCGAAATGCTTTATGGCGCGGACGAGTTGTTCCTCACTGGCACGGCTGCTGAAGTCACTCCGGTGCGCAGCGTCGACAAGATTCCGGTCGGCGCCGGTGCACGGCCCGTAACCAAAAAGATCCAGTCCGCCTTCTTCGGCCTCTTCAATGGCGAGACCGAAGATAAATGGAGCTGGCTCGACCCGGTCTGATCCCAGCCCGGAAAATCTCGCCAGAACAATTCATTGTGCGGAGAAGCGCTTTAGGCGCCTTCTCCGTTAACTATGTTTCAATTGACCGCTCCCAGAAATCGCGCGAGGCGATTTGCCTGCGACGCGTGCGCGACCGTCGCTCACGCGGATTGGGGGATGCGAACGAATGTCGCTTGTATCTATGCGAAACGGCCGAGAACAGGAACATGTCCAGCGACAGCTCGCGAGCTGGGCATGGGAAGCGATTTCGCGTCTTGAAGGTCGCAATCAATGACGACGTTTGCAACGTTGACTTCGCCTGCCATTCCTTTGTTCAGGGACAATCTCGATACAGATATCATTGCGCCCGTAAGTCACGCAGGGTCCGGACAAGCATTTGCACGCATGCGCGTTGACCCAGCTGGACGAGCCATTGCAGGGTCTCTTTTTGAACGCCCGCTATTTTCTCAGGCAGCTATTCTTATTGTAGGCCGCGAATTCGGCTTTGGGGACCGACCTGGCGACGCTGTTCTCGCCCTTAAGAGTTTGGGACTGGCTTGCGTCCTCGGGCTCTCATTCGCGCCGACTTTTGCTGTACGCGCCCTGGACGAGGGGATTGTGTCGCTCATGCTGGCTGAAGATGCGGCGCTTCAGCTTGCCGAAGAGGCCATGATGGGGGACGCGTTCACCATCGATCTTGCCTCGCTGTCGCTTATCACCAGTCACGGCTACCGCTATGAACTGACGCCGCCTGCGGCGACGCGCGCGCGCCTTCTGGCCCTTTGCGCGTCTGATGCCGGCTCTCCCTTACAAGGATACGGCGCGAGCCATCTGATCTATGCGGCCCGGGCCTAAAGCTTATTCCGCGCCCGCCCGTTTGGTGAGATTCAGCGCGTCATTGATAACGTGAAAGATGTAGCTCTGTTCGACCACGCCGCTGAAAAGGTAAGCGCGCGGACCTGACGCATAAATCGTCACATCCTGTCCGCCATGGGTTTCCGAGGACGAAGGAATTAGCGCCTGCTGGCGGTAGCTCGGATCAGCGACTTCCGCTTCAGTCGGCGCAGGACGTTGACCGCCGTCAACCTCGCCGTGAAAAACCGATCCAGGCCCGTTTGCGTAGACGAGCGTCGTATAAGGCTTGCCGTCAGCCGCAAGCGCAGGCCCGTCGCTAGCAGCCCCTTCGCCGCCGGGAATGCTGGTGGCGAGACCCAGCATCGGGTTCCCGCGCTTGGGGTACCCTTGGAAGGCGAGGGTGTGGCCATGATCGGCGGTGACAACGATCAGCGTATCTTTTTCATTCGTCTTCGCCCGCGCTAGCGCGACCGCTTCGGCGAACGCTTGCGTATCGCGTAAAGCTCGCGCTGCGTTGCCCGCGTGGTGGGCGTGATCGACCCGGCCGCCTTCCACCATCAGGAAGAAGCCGTCCCTGTCCTTCGACAGGATGTCGATCGCTTTTGACGTCATTTCCGCCAGCGAAGGTTCGCCCGCCCCGTCGGCTTCACGGTCCGTCTCATATTGCATGTGAGAGACTTCAAAGAGGCCGAGAACGCGCGGACCAGCCGCCGGATCGACTTTCTCAAATTCAGACTTGTTCCAGACATAAGCGTGCGCAGGCGACTTTCCTGC
>JAVJPA010000332.1:0-1781 GCA_040216495.1 Amphiplicatus sp.
TGTCGGCCATGCCGCCATCGGCGTGCCGGCTGTCGAGATAACCGCGCAGCACGGAGAACTGTTCGCCCGTCGCGCGGGGGCTGCGGATGCGGCGGATGAGATCGGCGTTGCGGGTGAGCGCGCGGCGGCGCGAGCGCGTGACCGCGAAGTCCCCGGTCACGATCCGAACCGGCACGCAGGCCTGACAGCTCTCGCACGCGGGAACATAGATAATGTTTTGTGAACGGCGAAACCCGCGCCTTGTCAGCATCGCGTTCATGGAGGGCGCCGATGGCCCGCCGAGATAGGAGAAAACCTTGCGCTCGGTCTTGCCCGCCAGATACGGGCAGGGCGAGGGCGCCGTTATATAGAAATCGCCGCCCTCAAGGCCGAACCGGCGGGTTACGTCTTCATTACGCATCAGACCTTCCTAGCACGGGAATCTTAGCGCCCGCTTATCGCAGGGGCAACAAAATGAAACGGCGCGCCCCGCGGGGCGCGCCGACTGGCGTTCAGGTTCAGGAAAAACTAGTTCGCCGGCCCGATATGCTGGTTCACGAAACGGTCGGTTTCCCTCAGAGCCTGAAGACGGGTTTCGCTGGAGGAGAGCCAGTGATCCTCCGCCTTGAGCTTGACGAGAGTGACGCTTTTGCCTGCGGCGCGCAGCGCATCTTCCATTCTTGCACTCTGATTGTAGGGAACGACCGTATCATCTGCGCCGTGAATGAGCAGCACCGGCGCTTTGAACGCCTTGGCGCGCCGCGCCGGAGAGATCGCTTCGAGTTTGGCGCTGTCGCTGCTGCGGTCGCCGATGACTCTTTTCCAGTACTCGCTGGTGCTGCTGTACTTTCCTGTCACGCGCGCTTCATGCTCGAGCATTGTCGGGATGTCGGCGACGGGCGCGATGGCGACTACGCATTTATAGAGGTCCGGCGTGAAAGCGCCGCCGGCGAGGGCGGCGTAGCCGCCATAGCTGCCCCCGACAATGCATACGCGCTCAGGATCGGCCCAGCCTGTTTCGATGAGGTGGTTGACGCCGTCCGTGATGTCGTCCTGCATCTTGGCGCCCCACTCTCCATGACCAGCGCGGCGGAAAGACCCGCCGAACCCTTCCGAGCCGCGGAAGTTGGGTTGCAGAACGACGTAGCCGCGGCTGGCGAAGTACTGCGCGAAGTAATCGAAGCCGAGGGAGTCATAAGCTTCCGGGCCGCCATGCGGCATGACGATGAGCGGCAGGTTCGATCCGGCGCCCGCGCCTTTTGGATGCGTAAGCACCGTCGGGATCATCAACCCGTCTCGCGAAGCGTACTCTGTCAGAGTCACCGGGGCGATGTCTTGATCGTTGATGCGCAGATATTGCGGCGCGAGCTTGCCGAAAGCTCCCGTAAGCCGGTTGGCGAGATAGTAAGCAGGCGCAGTCGCGCCGCCTTCTATGGCGATCAACAGCTGGTTCCAATCGTTGGTCCAATCGACGAGGCTGATCTGGTCGTGAGGAAATCTAGCCGCAATCGAATTCATCGCCTGCGTGAGCTGAGCGTCATCATACTTGCGAGTCGTGCGAAGCCCAGTCGCGCCGGAGCCGATCATTTTGCGGTGCTTGTCCCAGATAATGAAGCCCGTACCGGCGCCCGGCGTCGAAAAATCGAAGGGCGCGATCGTGCCGTCAAACGACACGCGCTCATATCGATCAACGCCGCTGGACCCGGCTTCCATATGAACGATGAGTCCGGACATATCCGCCAGGTATCCAATCAGCGACATGGAAGGCAGATTGGTGTTTTCTTCGTAGAGAACCTTCCAGC